>NZ_JACHNA010000001.1:975255-1300340 GCF_014205175.1 Micrococcus cohnii
CCGCGTCAGCCGAGACCCCTGTGGAGCCGTGCCGTCGGAGTACTTGCCGGTGAGCATGCCGTTGGCCAGGGGGAAATAGGGGAACACGCCGAGTCCGAACGCGCGGGCGGCGGGCAGCACCTCCAGTTCGGCTCGGCGGTCGAGCAGGTTGTACTGGTTCTGCGCCGAGACGAACCGTTCGACGCCGAGCTCTCGGGCCACGAACTCGGCCTCGGCAATCTGCCAGCCGGCCCGGTTCGAATGTCCGACGTAACGCACCTTGCCGGCGCTGACTAGGTCGTCCAGCGCCGCGAGGGTCTCCTCGATGGGCGTCGCGGCGTCGGGGGTGTGGAACTGGTACAGGTCGATCCAGTCGGTTCCCAGCCGCCGCAGCGACGCCTCCACGGCACGCACGATGTAGGAGCGGGATCCACGCGCCCCGAAGTCCGGCCCGTTGGCGCCGGCGGCATCCATGCCGAACTTCGTGCCGATCACGACATGCTCGCGTTCTGCGCCCAGGGCACGCCCGAGCCGCTCCTCGGACAGACCGGCGCGGGAGCCATAGATGTCCGCCACGTCGAAGAACGTGACACCGTGCTCGAGCGCCGCACGCACGACCGCGTCGGCACCGGCCTGGTCCTGCGTGGCCGTGCCGGGCCGGCCCAGGTTGTTACAGCCCAGGCCGATCACGGAGACCGAGAGGCCGGACGCGCCCACGCGGCGCTGGGGCAGACTCACGAGGCGTCCTGTCCGGGGCGCACGATCCGCGCCTTGTTCGGCTGCACGCCCTGCGCACCCTTGGCGGCCGCGGGGATCTGTGCGCTCGCCTTGGCCGCGTGCGGGGTCTCGACGGTCAGCACCGCCTGGCCGTTGCGGATGGTCATGTCCACGACCTCGCCGAGCCCGCGCCAGGCCAGTCGGTGGGTGATCTGACGGCGCAGGTGCTCGAGGGTGGTCTGCTCGGCCGGGCTCGGCGCGGACGCTCGCAGCGGATACTCGACGAGGACGTGGGCAAGGCGTTCCTCAGTGAGCGGGGTGAATTCATCCTCATCGCACTGGGCCGCGAACGCCTCGAGCAGAGTCGCCGCCTCCGCGTCATCGACGACGTCCTGGTCGGCCACGGTGCCCGGCTGGCCCACGCGACCGTGGTGCACGGTCAGCTGGCCCGAACCCGGCGCCGACCAGGCCTCCCGATACTCGAACAGACGCGAGCCGTCGTCGGCGGTCGTGTCCCGATAGCGGCGGATGATCGTCATCGTCTCTCCTGTGAGATGCGGTCGGCGTGGTCGCCGAGTCGAAGGGCGTGCCCGGCCTCGGCGGCGGAGGGTCGGGCATAGGGAACCTTGGCCCCGACCACCTGAGCCACGGTGTCCTGGGTGATCTGCTGGGCGGTGAGCCCGACCCGCGAGAGCACCTCGTCGCGGCTGCCCTGGGCGAGGAACTCAACGGGCAGGCCGACCTCGTTCAGCGCGGTGTCCACGCCCTGAGCGCGCATGTGCTGGCGGATCCTCGAGCCGACGCCGCCGGCCCGAACGCCGTCCTCCAGGCAGACCACGATCCGATGGTCGGCGGCCAACTGCACGATCGAGTCGGCGACCGGCAGCACCCACCTGGGGTCCACGACGGTGGCCGAAATGCCCTGGGCGCTCAGGCGGCGGGCCACGTCCAGGCCCAGCTCGGCGAACACGCCCACCGCGATGACCAACACGTCCCGCCGGGCACCGGGCTCCTCGGTCGGTTCACCCAGCCGGGCCAGCACGTCCGTGCCGTCGGCGGTGCGCTCGAGCGCGGGGATCGGTTCGCCCACGGTGCCCTTCGCGAAGCGCACGACGGTCGGGGCGTCGTTCACGGCCACCGCCTCACGCAGCTGCTCACGCAGCTGCTCGGCGTCGCGGGGCGCCGCGATCGCCAGGTTCGGCACGGACTGCAGCAGGGCCAGGTCCCACATACCGTGGTGGCTCGGTCCGTCCGGGCCGGTCACCCCGGCCCGGTCGAGCACGAAGGTCACCCCGGCCCGGTGCAGGCCCACGTCCATGAGCACCTGGTCGTACGCCCGGTTCAGGAACGTCGCGTAGACGGCCACGACGGGGTGCAGCCCGCCGTAGGCCATACCGGCTGCCGACGTGACAGCATGCTGTTCGGCGATGCCGACGTCGAACACCCGGTCCGGGTGCTTCTGCGCCATCGGCCCCAGCCCGACGGGGTTCTGCATCGCGGCGGTGATCGCCACCAGGTCCTCCCGTTCGTCCGCGAGCTCGAGGATCGTCTCCCCGAACACCGACGTCCAGGACCGTCCGGTCGAGGCCGAGACGGGTTCGCCGGTGATCGGGTCGATCACGCCCACGGCGTGGAACTGGTCGTCAATGTGGGCCACCGCGGGAGCGAACCCGTGGCCCTTCTCCGTCATGGCGTGCACGATCACGGGGCCGCCGTAGGCCTGGGCGTCCTCGAGGGCCTCCTGCATGGCCGCCACATCGTGCCCGTCGACCGGGCCGATGTACTTCATGCCCAGGTCCTCGAAGAGACCCTGCGGACTCCACAGGTCCTTCAGTCCCTTCTTCGCCGCATGCAGGCCGCGGTACATGACCTCACCCGTCGCGCCGGAGCGCTGCAGTCGCATCTTCACCGCGTCGAGGGTCTGCTCATAGCGGTGGTGGGTGCGGACCTTGTCCAGAACGGTGCGCCGCAGACCGGAGAGATGCTCGGCGACGCCGCCGACGGTCGGCGCATACGAACGCCCGTTGTCGTTGACCACGATCACCACACGACGGTTCTTGTCCGCGGCGATGTTGTTCACGGCCTCCCAGGCCATGCCGCCGGTCAGAGCGCCGTCGCCGATCACCGCCACGACCGTGCGCTCCTCCTGACCCGTCAGGGACCAGGCCCGGGAGATGCCGTCCGCCCAGGACAACGACGAGGAGGCGTGGGAGGACTCGACGACGTCATGCTCAGACTCGGCGCGATCCCCGTATCCGGACAGGCCGCCCTGCTGGCGCAGCGTCGCGAAGTCCTGTCGACCGGTCAGCAGCTTGTGCACGTACGACTGATGGCCGGTGTCGAACACGATGGCATCGCGCGGGGACTCGAACACCCGGTGGATCGCCATGGTCAGCTCCACGACACCCAGGTTCGGGCCGAGGTGTCCGCCGGTGCGGGAGACGTTCGCCACCAGGAACTCGCGGATCTGTTGCGCCAGAGTCTCGAGCTGCTCGACGTCGAGATCGGCCAGGTCACGCGGGTCCGTGATGGAGGTGAGCAACCCGTCCTCAGGCCGCTGCATTCGAGGTTCAGACATAGTCCGTTCAGGGTACTCGGGTCGTTTCGATTCGGTCAGCAGGCACTCTGGTCACGCTCCGCACGACGCGGACGCCCGCCCTCCCGCATACGGGAGGACGGGCGTCCGCGGTGGCCGGTCCCGGCGGAGGATCCGACGGGACCGGGTCGGATCACTTCGCGGCGATCTGACGCAGCACGTACTGCAGAATGCCGCCGTTGCGGTAGTAGTCGGCCTCGCCGGGGGTGTCGATGCGCACGACCGCATCGAACTCGGTGGTCGTGCCGTCCTCGGCGGTGGCGGTGACCGCGACCGTCTTCGGCGTCGTGCCCTCGTTCATGGCCGTGATGCCGGCGATCGAGAACGTCTCCGTGCCGTCCAGGCCCAGCGAGTCGGCGTTCTCACCCTCGGGGAACTGCAGCGGCAGCACGCCCATGCCGATGAGGTTCGAGCGGTGGATGCGCTCGAAGGACTCGGTGATCACGGCGCGCACGCCCAGCAGCGCGGTGCCCTTGGCCGCCCAGTCACGGGAGGAGCCGGAGCCGTACTCCTTGCCACCGAGCACGACCAGCGGGGTGCCCTGCGCGGCGTAGTTCTGCGCGGCGTCGTACACGTAGGCCTGCGGGCCGCCGTCCTGGGTGAAGTCACGGGTGAAGCCGCCCTCGACGCCGTCGAGCAGCTGGTTCTTGATGCGGATGTTCGCGAACGTGCCGCGGATCATCACCTCGTGGTTGCCGCGACGCGAGCCGTAGGAGTTGAAGTCCTTGCGCTCGACGCCGTTCTCCAGCAGGTAGCGGCCGGCCGGCGTGTCCGACTTGAACGAGCCGGCGGGCGAAATATGGTCCGTGGTGACCGAGTCGCCGAGCTTCAGCAGCACGCGGGCGCCCTCGATGTCGGTCACCGGCTCCGGCTGCGCGCCCATGCCCTCGAAGTACGGGGGCTTGCGCACGTAGGTGGACTTCGGGTCCCAGTCGAAGGTGTTGCCCGACGGGGTCTCGAGGGCCTGCCAGCGCTCGTCGCCGTCGAAGATCGTGCCGTACTCCTTGGTGAACATCTCGGTGTCGATCGACGCGTCGATGATCTGCTGGACCTCGGCCGGGTCCGGCCAGATGTCCTTCAGGTAGACGTCGTTGCCGTCCTTGTCCTGGCCCAACGGCTGGGCCTCGAAGTCGAAGTCCATGGTCCCGGCCAGGGCGTAGGCGACGACCAGCGGCGGAGACGCGAGGTAGTTCATCTTCACGTCCGGGTTGATGCGTCCCTCGAAGTTGCGGTTGCCGGAGAGCACCGCGGTGACGGCGAGGTCGTTGTCCTGAACGGCCTGCGACACCTCGGACTCGAGCGGACCCGAGTTGCCGATGCAGGTGGTGCAGCCGTAGCCGACGACGTTGAAGCCGAGTTCGTTGAGCGAGTCGCGCAGGCCGGACTTCTCGTAGTAGTCGGTGACGACCTTCGAGCCCGGAGCGACCGAGGTCTTCACCCACGGCTTGGACTGAAGTCCCTTGGCGACGGCGTTGCGGGCGAGCACGCCGGCGGCCATCATCACCGACGGGTTGGAGGTGTTGGTGCACGAGGTGATCGACGCGATCGACACGGCGCCGTGGTCCAGCTCGAAGGAGCGGCCGTCCTGCATGGACACCTGCACCGACTTCGACGGACGGCCGGCGGCCTGCTCGTCGCCGGAGGCGTAGTTGTGCACGTCCTTGCGGAACTGCTCCTTGGCCGAGGACAGCTCGATGCGGTCCTGCGGGCGCTTCGGACCGGAGATCGACGGCACGACGGTGGACAGGTCCAGCTCGAGGTACTCGGAGTACTCGACTTCGGCCGACGGGTCATGCCACATGCCCTGTTCCTTGGTGTAGGCCTCGACGAGCGCGACCTGCTCTTCGGAGCGGCCGGTCAGGCGCAGGTACTCGAGGGTCACCTCGTCGATCGGGAACATGGCGGCGGTCGAGCCGAACTCCGGGGACATGTTGCCGATGGTCGCGCGGTTGGCCAGCGGCACCGAGCCGACACCCTCGCCGTAGAACTCGACGAACTTGCCGACCACGCCGTGCTGGCGCAGCATCTCGGTGATGGTCAGCACGACGTCGGTGGCGGTTGCCCCGGCCGGGATCTCACCGGTGAGCTTGAAGCCCACCACGCGCGGGATCAGCATCGACACGGGCTGGCCCAGCATCGCGGCCTCGGCCTCGATGCCGCCGACGCCCCAGCCGAGCACGCCCAGGCCGTTGACCATGGTGGTGTGGGAGTCGGTGCCGACGCAGGAGTCGGGGTAGGCACGGCGCACGCCATCCACCTCGCGCGTCATGACGGTGCGGGCCAGGTGCTCGATGTTGACCTGGTGGACGATGCCCATGCCCGGAGGCACGACCTTGAAATCGTCGAACGCGGTCTGGCCCCAGCGGAGGAACTTGTACCGCTCGCCGTTGCGCTCGTACTCGATCTCCATGTTGCGCTCGATCGCCTGCTCGTTGCCGAAGTGGTCGATCTGCACCGAGTGGTCGATCACGAGCTCGGCCGGGGACAGCGGATTCACGCGGGTCGGATCGCCGCCGAGATCGGCGATAGCCTCACGCATGGTCGCCAGGTCGACGACGCAGGGCACGCCGGTGAAGTCCTGCATGATCACGCGGGCAGGAGTGAACTGGATCTCCGTGTCCGGCTGGGCCGAGGGATCCCACGAGGCGAGGGCCTTGATCTGCTCAGCGGTGACATTGGCACCGTCCTCGGTGCGCAGCAGGTTCTCGAGGAGGACCTTGAGGGAATAGGGCAGCTTCTTCGCGCCCTCAACCTCATTCAAACGGAAGATCTCGTACTCGGCGCCGTTGACGTCGAGGACGCCCTTCGCACCGAAGCTGTCGACAGTGGTCACGAGAGGACTCCTTTTCCCGCTCGGATCTCCGAGCGCTCGTCCGATGTGGGGTCTCACGCGGCGGCCTCAGGTGCCGTCGGCGCTTTCTAGTGTGTCCCTAGTGTGCTCCGGCGCACATCCCTCAGGCGTGCCGCACTCGATATTCACCCTACCGCGTGGCGAGCGGCGTCACGGTCAGCCGCGACGCAGCACCGTCACAGACTCGAGGTGGTGAGTGTCCGGGTACAGGTCGATCACGCGCGCGCGGTCCAGCCGATAGCCGCCGGCCGTCAGCCAGGCTAGATCCCGCGCGAACGAGGCGGGATCGCATGAGACGTACACGATCGTCTCCGGCGCCAAAGCGAGGATCCGCTCGACCGCCTTCCGACCGGCGCCGGCGCGCGGCGGATCGAGCACGACGGTGTCGAGGCTCGCCCCGGCCACACCGCCGTCGGCGATCGGCGTCTCCGGCGTGGCCAGCCACGAGCCGAGCACCTTGTCCGTCGGTCCGTTGAGCACGTGCGCCTGCGGCATCTCATGCAGGTTGCGCAGCGCGTCACGCGAGGCCTGGGGCGAGGCCTCCACGGACAGCACCGTGCCGTCCCGGCCCACCGCGTCGGCCAGATAAGCCGTGAACAGGCCCGCGCCGGCATACAGGTCCGCGACCACCTGGCCCGGCTCAGCGGCTGCGTCCTCGAGCACGGCGTCCACGAGGGTGGCCGCCGCCTCCCGGTGCACCTGCCAGAAGCCGTCCCCGGTGACGCGGAACCGACGCTCACCGCCGCGCTGGGAGGCGACCACCTCCTCGACCCAGGTGCGCCCCGTGATGCGCTCGTACGTGACGGGAGAGGTCGGTTTCTTGCCCGGGAAGACGAAGGCCGTCGAGAGCTCCGTCTGCGCCGTCCGCGCCGCCTGCCGCACCCGCGTGCGCAGCCGGCTCAGGCGCGACGTGTCCGTCCGGGTCTGCGGTGTCGGTGTGACGAGCACGAGCGGCTGGCCACCGTGACCGGGCGTCGCCACATCCACCCGCTCCACCCCGGTGAAGTCCCAGTCCCACAGCGCCAGAGCGTCGAGCTCCGGCACGCCGAGGGGCATGTTGCGTACGGGCACGAGCGTCGAGGACCGATGGGCGTGCATCGCGATGTGCCCTGACGGGGTGACGGCGAAGGCGTTGCGGGTGCGCCAGCGCTGGCCCGTCGGCTCGTCGTCACCGGCGGTCTCGACCTCCGGCTCCACGGTCAGCCCGGCGATGCGGGCGACCGTGTCGCGGTACACCTGGGCCTTGAGGCGGCGCTGATGCGGCACCACGATATGGCCGAACTCGGCACCGCCGACCGGCATCCGACCCGAGTTGTGCGCGCGCTGCACGTCGGCCAGCTTCCACTGGTGGATGCGCCGGAACTCAGAGGGGCGGATGATTTCGACGGCGTCGCCGCGCCAGAAGCGCGCGCCCTCCTCAGCCTCCGTGAGGGCCACCTTGACCCGCTCGCCGGGGATCGCGTGGCGCACGAACACCACCCGGCCCTCATGTCGGCAGACGCAGTGCCCGCCGTGGGCAACCGGGCCGACGTCGAGCTCGATCCGACGCTCGAGCTCGATGGACTCGGACTGGGTCTGGGCGACCGTCATGAGGCACTCCTTCCGACACCGCGCCCGCACACGTTCTTCTGCGGGCGCGTGAATACCTCCCCTATCTTTGCATGTCCAGGCCGGAACGTCGGCCAGAAAATCCACGCTCGGCGCGTTCATCGCCCCAGGTCACACGGCAGTCACCCACCGGACACCCAACCGTCACCCCGAGGTGCGCTGCCGCTGCCCGTCCCGGATCTGCCACGGCACCTGGGCCACCATGACATCCGGTTCACGCTGCAGACGGGTGCTCAGCCGCGCCGCGGTGCGGTTGTGCAGCAGACTGCGCCACCCGGCGCGGACCACGAACTCGGGAAGGTAGACCATCGTCAACCCGGCCTCCTGACGCTGCTGACGTCGGCGCAGATGACGCACCAGCGGCGTGACGGCGTCCCGGTACGGCGACCCCACGATCGTCAGCGGCACCGGAATCCGCGCCTGCTCCCACGCGTGCAGGAGCGACTCCGTGTTCTCGCGCTCGACGTCGACGACGACGGCTTCGAGCGTGGCCGGCCGGCTCGCGCGCGCATAGGCCAGGGCCCGCAGCGCCGGGCGGTTCAGGCTCGAGAGCACCACGACACCGTGCACCCGTGCCGGCAGGGCTCGCGCATCGTCGTCGGGCTCCGGCCGCAGCTCCTTAGCGACGGCAGCATAATGCGCGTGGACCCGACCCATGACGAACGCGCCGGCGAAGATCGCCAGCAGCGCCACCCACGCCCCCTGAGCGAAGCGGGTCGCCAGGACGACGACGCCGGCGACCGCCGTCAACGCCAGGGCCAGTGCGGTCAGGGCGAGCCGCCACCGCACCGCGGATCGACCCGAGGAGTCCGGGGTGTGGGCCAGGCGTCGGCGCCAGAGTCGCAGCATCCCGGCCAAGGCCAGGGTGAACGCCAGGAACACGCCGATCACGTAGAGCTGCACCAGGTAGGCGGTGCGCGCCTGGAACAGGCACAACAGGATCGCCGCAGCGGCACCCAGGGCGAGGATCGCCCACGAGTGCACGAGCCGGTCGCCGCGGGCCTTGAGCTGACGCGGGACGTATCCGCCCTCGGCCAGGCGGGCCGACAGCGCGGGAAACGAGCTGAAGGCGGCGTGGGCCGTCACGAGCAGGAGCGCGGCCACGGCTCCGACGAGCACGACGGCCGCCGGCGAGCCGTCGCCGAAGACGACCTCTGCCAGCTGCGCGACGACCGGGGCGGGCGCGTGCGCCTCCGGCACGGGTCGGCCCTGGTGGTCACGCAACGCTCCGACGTCGAGCACGACGACGACGCCCGTGCGTGCCGCCAGGTGCGCGACGCCGAGGATCAGGATCGCACCCGTGAGGGCCATGACGGTCAGAATCCAGCGCACCGCGGGCACGGCGGGACGACGGACGCGATGCGTCGAGGCCACGGGCACTTCCAGCCCCGTCAGCAGCGCGGAGCCGGAACTGAAGGCGCGCAGCACCAGGAAGGCCAGGGCGATCCCCTCGACCGGACCGGGGCCCGCACCCTGCACGGTGTACTCGGCCGTCGGCGCAGCGCTCAGACTGCCCTCGGCGTCCTGCACGAAGCCCAGCACGAGCATCACCAGCATGAGCACCACAAAGACGTGCACGCACACCGCCGTCAGCCGCCCGCGGAAACCGGCTCCGCGCAGCGCGGCCAGAACGAGCAACGCCAGGGCGCCCAGCGCCAGCCACAGCTGTGAGCCCCGCAGCGCGGGTGCGAGAACGCCGCGAGCGACACCGCGACCATGAACACCAGATCCAGCAGCAGCGCCGCCGAGGCGACCACGCCTGAGCGGGGGCCGAGGTTGGTGCGGGCCATCTCGTAGATGCCGCCGCGCGGCACGGCCACCAGAGCGGCACGGAACGATGCGACGATCACGAGCATGATCACCACGACGGACCAGCCGATCGCGGGCCCCAGCACCAGGGCGGCGCTCGACGTCGCCACGAGCGTGAGAATGATCTCGTCGGGCGCATAGGCCAGCGACGAGAACGCGTTGGAGGAGAACACCGGCAGCGCCCGCATGCGGCTGACCCGCGATGCCGGGGCTCCGGAGAAGGCCACGGGACGGCCGAGCAACAGCCGGCGCGCGGTCGAGACGATCGTGCTCACCG
Source organism: Micrococcus cohnii (assembly GCF_014205175.1). Lineage (NCBI taxonomy): Bacteria > Bacillati > Actinomycetota > Actinomycetes > Micrococcales > Micrococcaceae > Micrococcus > Micrococcus cohnii. Next base: position 985,093 of record NZ_JACHNA010000001.1, read on the forward strand.
GGCCACAGTACTTCCCACGAGGGCCTGCACGGGTTCCCGTCGGCCACGCGATCCCGGCACGCCGGGCCCCGCCAGTGGCATGATGGCCCGTGCCCGTCCCGTTCGCGGCACGCCTCGACCCGGCCGCCGCGACGTCCGTCCCCGGCAGAAGGGACCACTGCCAGTGGCACACTTCGTGATCCTCGGCTGCGGCCGCGTCGGCGTCGAGCTGATCCGCATGCTCGAGTCCTTCGGACACAGCGTCGCCGTCGTGGACCGCGACCCGCACGCCTTCACCGCCCTGCCCGCGACCTTCGACGGCCGCTGTGTGCAGGGCGTCGGCTTCGATCGGGACACCCTGGTGCGCGCCGGTATAGAGAAGGCCGTCGGCCTGGCCGCCGTGTCCTCCGACGACGGCACCAACGTGATCGCCGCGCGCGTGGCGCGCGAACACTTCGGCACACGGCACGTCGTCGCTCGTATCCACGACCCCGAACGCGCCCGCGTGTACCAGCGGCTGGGCGTGTCCACGGTCGCGGCGGTCCGCTGGACCAGCGAGCAGGTGTTCACCAAGCTGCTGCCGGCAGGCACCGCCCAGTCCGGGCGCCGCGATGCCACCGGATCTCTGGTGATGACGGAGATCGAGCCGGACCCGCAGTGGTGGGGCCGCTCCGTGGGCGAGATCGAGGACGCGGCCACGGTGCGCGTGGGATACCTGACCCGTTTCGAAGCGGGCCTGCTGCCCACGCAGGCCACGCTGCTGCAGGAAGGGGACGTGCTGCACATCGTCGTCGAGGTCAGCCGCCAGGACGATGCGGAGGCGATCATCATGAGCGCCCCGGAGAGGCAGGAGAACGCATGAAGGTCCTCATCATCGGCGCCGGCGCTGTGGGCTCCTCGATCGCGCGGGAGCTGGCGGCGCACGACCACGAGGTCATCGTGGTGGAACGTCGGCACGACACCGCTGCCCGGCTCTCGTCCCGGACGGGCCACTGCGAAGTGGGCGACGCCTCCGAGCCCGCTGTGCTGCGCCGGGCCGGAGCACAGGGCGCCGATGTGCTCGTCGCGGCCACCGGCGACGACCGGGTCAATCTCGTCGTGTCGCTGCTGGGTCGCAGCGAGTTCGGCGTCGGCCGGACGGTCGCCCGCGTCAACAATCCGCTGAACCGCTGGCTGTTCGACGAGTCCTGGGGCGTCGACGTCGCCGTGTCGACCCCGGACATCATGACCGCGCTCGTCGAGGAGGCGGTCGAGACCGGCGACCTGGTTCGGTTGATGGGCATCGGCTCGGGGGCCGCGGCCCTGACCGCGTTCACGGTGCCCCGCGACCACTGGAGCCTCGGACGTCGCATCGGCTCCATCTCGTGGCCGGACGAGTCGCCTCTCGTGGCCATCCTGCGCGACGGTCGGCCACGCACCGCCGACGCCGACGAGGTGCTCGCCGCGGGCGACGAGGTGTTTTTCCTGGCCGCCGACGAGGCGGCGGTTCAGCTGCGCGCGCTGCTGGTGCCGGGCTCGCGCGAGGCCGAGGCGTCCCGCGGCGCCGAGACCGACCAGGCGAGCCAGAGCCCGAGCGCGTAAAGAGGCAGTCCCATCACGAGCCGCGCCGCGCCCAGGGCCGTGGCCGCCTCCGCGAGGTAGAGCGGCACCTGCACCGCCAGACGCAGCAGCATGACGGCGACAATCACCCAGGTCGCGAGCGCATAGGCCCGCCGACGGACCTCGTTCCGGCGCCAGGCGGTGCCCTCGCCGCGCACGAGGCCGAAGAGCACGCCCATCAGGGGCCAGCGCGCCACGATCGAGGCAATGAAGGCGGCCGAATACCCGGCGTTCGTCACGAAGCCCCACACGTAGAAGTCCCGGGCCTGCCCCGTGCGCAACGCCATGAACACGCACAGCACGACCACTGCCAGCCCGGCCACGGCCTGGGCCGGGGACTGACGTTGGATCACGCGCACCAGGCCCATCACCACAGCGACCGCGACCGCCGCGACACCGGAGGCGAACACCTGCGAGGTGACCAGGAACCAGACCATGAACACGAACGTCGGCAGAGACGCCTCGACGATGCCGCGCACGCCGCCGACGGTGGCGAGGGCGTCGATCCGGCCGTGCTCGTCGACACGCGTGGCCGCGGCCAGACCGCCGAACGCACCCGCTGCGGAGTCCGGGCGCGAGGGCCCCTCGGGCTCGCGCGAGCAGGCCGCGCGGGCCTCGGGACGGGGCCGCGGGTCGGGGTCGTTCTCGGTCGGCATCGTCGCTCCTTGATCGGCGGGTGGTCGATGGTCGGACGCTCAGCGTGACGACGGCGCCTCGATGAGCTCATAGGCCGGGTTGAAGATCGTGGGCACTCCCTCGCTCACCGTGACGGCGCCGGTCACCGTCAGCCACTGGCCGGGCATGATCCGCGGCACCCGCCGGCGTCCGTGCCACAACAGGCGAATCGTCTTCTCGGGGCGCCGCTGGTCCGGCCGGGGTGGGCCCGGGGCAAGCTCGGCGGTGAAGACCACGGGCGCGTCGGCGCCCGGCACGGTCACCTCCGTGACCACGCCGCGGTGCACGCTTTCTGCCGAGACGGTCGGGCTCATGCCGCGCGACTCACCTGATCTCGGTGATCTCAGGGCCCCGCTCGGGCAGCTCAGGAGCCGGCCGCGCGGTCTGCTCGGGCGCGCCCTCTCTCCGATTCGAGGCCGACTGCCCGGGTGCCTGCGCCGCGTCGCCGGAGGCCGCCTCTCGGCCGGGGCGGCGTCGGCGCACCGGCTTCACGTTCTTCGGCGGATGCAGCGGGAGCAGGTCGCGCGGCGCCATCGGCGCGTCACCGCGCACGATGACCAGATCGGCAAAGACCTGCTCGAGGGACTCCGAGTCCTCCGGGCTGCGGGCGGCCTCGCCACGGATCAGCCCGCGCACGAACCACCGAGGACCGTCCACACCGAGGAACCGCAGCGTCGTCCATCCCGGCGAGCCGTCGGGCATCTGCGCGGGCATGCGCCCGAGCACTTCCGTGCCGAACCGTCCCTCGCGCTCGACCACTGTGGCCCCGGGGGTCTTCCCGAGGGTCGTACTCAGGTCCTCACGCAGCTCGTCCCAGACGCCCGTACGCCGAGGCGCCGCGAACGCCTGCACCTGCAGCGAGGACGAGCCGAGCTTGACCGTGACAGCGACGACCTCCTTGGTCTTGTCCTCCAGGTCGAGCCGCAGCTCCATGCTCTTGATCGCGCGCACGCGGACCGCGCCGAGGTCGATGTACCCCTCGGTCGTGTCGCGGTCCTTCACGTCGTAGGGGCCATCGGTCGACTCGCCGCTGGCCACGAGCCCCGCGGCAATCTTGTCCCGCTCATCCATCAGCTCCTCCGGGAGCGTGATCTGTTCATGGCGTACGTTCCGGTTGCGTCCGAAGATCACTGCGCGTCACTCTCCTGCACGGTCTGGGGCATGTCGGTCCCCCGCCCCGACTCGAAGCCGCCCGTCGAGCCGAAGCCCGCCGCGCCGCGGTCCGACTCCTCGAGGGCCTCGACCTCGACGAACTCCGCGTGAGCCACCTGCTGGATCACCAGCTGCGCGATGCGGTCGCCGCGGCGCAGCTCGATCGGGGCGCTCGGGTCAAGGTTGATCAGCGGGACCTTGATCTCTCCGCGATAGCCGGCATCGATGGTGCCGGGCGCGTTCACGACACTGAGCCCATGACGCACGGCCAGGCCCGACCGGGGATGGATGAAGCCGGCGTGTCCGGCCGGCAGCGCCACGGCGACGCCGGTGGGCACGAGCGCCCGCTCGCCCGGAGCGAGACTGACGTCGACGGTGGTCCGCAGATCCGCGCCGGCGTCCTGAGCCAGCGCGTAGGCGGGCGGCTCGACTCCCGGGTCGAGGCGCTTCAAGGGCACGGTCAGGCGCGGGGACTCAGTCACAGCCGGTCACTCTACCCGAGCGTGGCGTGCCGTTCCGGCCCCCCTCGGAGACCGGTTCGACGCGTCCGTGCCCCGCGACGGGGCGGGAGCCTGCGGTGGCGTGTGGGAAGCTGGACGACATGCACGAACACCGCTCCGACCGCGCCCGCGACGGCGCCGACACCGCCACCGCGGCAGGCCTCAACTCCCCCGGATCCCCAGCACACGACACCGCCCACGACGACGTTCCGCAGAGGACCGGGCAGGACGGCACCGGCCGCACAGGAACGCTGTACCGAGAGGCGCTGTCGCCCTCACTCGGGGTGTGGCTCGTCTCGGCACTGCTGGCGGCCCTGTGCATCTTGGTCTTCGCCCCGGTGAACATCGGCACCGGCATCGCGGCCGCCGTCCTGTTCCTCGGCATCGAGATCGTCCTGCTGCAGGCGACGACCCCCCGGATTGTCGTCACCGACGCCGAGGTGCGTCTGGGGCGAGCACGGATCGAACGCGAGCACATCGGGGAGGTCACCGGCTACCGCGGCGAGCACGCCCGGGAGCAGCAGCGCGCACGGCTGCACGGACGCGCATACGTGTGCATGCGCGGCTGGATCGGCCCGGTCGTGCGTCTGCAGATCACGGATCCGCGGGACAAGACTCCGTACTGGCTGACCAGCACCCGCCACCCCGAGCGGCTCGTGGAGGCACTCGGCGGATCGATGCACGCCGGGTCCTGTTCCGCGCAGTCCTCCCCTGCGCAGCCGCGGCGAACCGACTGACCGGCCTGTCCCGCACTGGCCGCCCCTCCGGACACACGAAGGCCGCCCTCTCACCGGTCGAGCCGGTGATGGGCGGCCTGGGTGTCGTCGTCACCCGGCCCCGCCGGGTGTGCGGACGAGCTCAGCCCTCACAGTCGGTGCAGAACACCATGCCGTTCTTCTCCTTGGCCGCCTGCGACCGGTGACGCACCAGGAAGCAGGAGGCACACGTGAACTCATCCGACTGGGCGGGCAGCACCCGCACCATCAGCTCTTCGCCAGAGAGGTCAGCGCCGGGAAGCTCGAACCCCTCGGCGGCCTCCGTCTCGTCCTCATCGACGACGGCCGACTGCGTGTCGGTGCGACGCGACTTCAGCTCCTCGATGGAGTCCTCGCTGACCTCGTCGTCGTTCTTCCGGGGGGCGTCGTAATCGGTGGCCATGATCGGGTCTCACAATCCGCGTCGTGTGGGGTGTCGCTTCCAGGACTGGAAGCGGCGGCATCTGCTCACGTGGCCGACCCTGCCGCTCGACCGTGCCGTTCCCGCCGGGCTGCGCCCAGGGGCGTCCGAAGCCGGACGCACGGGCCGGTCGATGTGCACGGGCCGCCGTTGGGCGTAGATTGTGCACGAACATCGCCCGCACTCCAAATGAGGTTGACCTGCCCGGGCGGGCACAGACACTAGGATGCGGACCAACGCGCGACACCGCCGTCAAAACAGCCGCGGCGGGCCGCAGGAATACGCGCGACCAAGGCACGAGACGAACACGATTGCGAGGCACCGCGCCATGGCTCAGCTCCGAGCGGCATCCCTGGTGCAGGACGGCACCGTCCTGCGTCTGCTCGATTCCGAGGACACCGAGCACACGCTGCCGATCACCGAGGAGCTACTCGCTGAGCTCGAAGACGCCCGTCCCGCCGAAGCCGGGAGTGCGGAGGAGCAGAAGCGCGCCGACGGCCCGTCCGCGCCCGTCGAGGGCGTCGCGCAGCCGGCGACGGCGCCGGGCCCGTCGACCACCGCAGATGACCGCGCCCGACGCGAGGACGGCGAGCAGCGCGCTGCGGGCGCGGCGCCCGAGTCGGCATCCGCCGGCGCCCGCACCGAGTCGGCCTCCCCCGCCCCTGCCGAACCCGCCACGCCGCTCTCGCCTCGGCAGATCCAGGCCCGCATCCGAGCCGGTCACTCCGCGCAGCGCGTGGCCGAGGAGACGGGTACGTCGTTGGAGCGGGTGAAGACCTTCGAATACCCGGTCCTGGCCGAGCGCGGCTGGATCGCCCAACAGGCCCGCGAGACGCAGATCTGGGTCGGCGGCCCGGACCTGTACTCGGACATCGTCGAGGACGGCGGTCCCAGCACCCTGGGCGAGCTCGTCGAACATCGCCTCACAGAACTGGGCCTGGCCCCGGGACTGGCACAGTGGGACGCCTGGCGCGAGCCGCATGGCGCGTGGACCGTCGCCGCGCGGTTCCCCGTGCCCCCCTCCGAGGCCCTGCCCACCGACCAGGAGCCGCCGGCGACATGGACCTACCGGGCTGCGACCCGGTCGGTGGACCCGGCCGACGACTGGGCCCGTTTCCTCTCGGCGGCCCATGCATGGGACCTGACGACGCAGGAGGAGTCCGACGACCAACAGGCCGCGCAGGCCCTCTCTCCGGAGCCCCGGCAGGACGCCGACACGGCGGACCGCGACGGCGAGGTGCCGCCGACCCGGCAGGACTCCGGAACGCGCGACGGTGAGCTGCTCGACGTGCTGCGGGCCCGCCGCGGACAGCGGGCCGACTCGGCGCGCACGGGCGATGAGGCCCTGGCACGGTTGATCTCGCACCGCTCCGCCGATCCGGCTGCCGCAGCCGAGGCCGAGGAGGATCATCCCGCACGCAAGGCCGACCGCTCGGCACTGTCCGCCGTGCCCGACCTCGAGCACGAGGCGTCCTCCGACGAGGCCGAACAGGACGAGGCCGCGCACCAGCAGCCCGAACGCTCAGCGGGCCCGTCGCGCCGCGCCCGCCCGGCCATGCCCGCTGCCGCGCCTGCCCGTGCCGAGCGTCCGCGCTCAGGTTCCAAGCGCCCGTCCGTGCCGAGCTGGGACGAGATCGTCTTCGGCCGACGCGGCGACTGAGCGGCGTCCGCGCGCGGCCACGGTGTCGGCCCCTCAGGCACCCAGCAGCAGGAAGGGCACCTCGCGCTCGGCGCGAGTCGGGGCGCCGTGGTGCCCGACCATGTCGAAGGCGTGGGCGCCGACGCGACGCCCGTCGTAGAGGGCAAGGTCGCCGTGGGCGGCGATCAGCAGGTCTCCGATGCGCGGCCTCACCCGTTCCGTGACCCGAGCCCCGAACCAGCCGGCCTGGATCGCCTCGTCACGAGTGAGGACCCACGCGTGCGCGCCCCACGTCTCCTGCCAGGCCGCGCACAACGCCTCCCGGCGCTGGGCCGAGGCCTGCGCCTCGACGTGCAGCTGCACCAGACGCGGCTCCCCCGCCGTGTGCGCCACGCCGTCGAGCAGCTCCGGCCGTTCGAGGTCGCCGTCGGCCGTCAGCGCGGCATAGTCGATCCGACGGGTGGCCGGCACGTCGACCATGCCGTGGTCCCCGGTGATCCCCAGGGTCGTGTTGGCCGGCAGCCGCGAGTGCAGACGCCGCAGCACGGCGTCGATCTCCTCGAGCGCGTAGAGCCAGTCCGGTGAGCCGACACCGGTGCGGTGACCGGCCTTGTCCAGCTCGTTGAAGTACAGGTACACGAACGCCCGGTCGCGGTTGCGTCCCACCGTCTGCAGGGCCCGCTGGCCCCGGGCTGCCATGGTCGTGGCGCCGAGGAACTCGCCACCGCGCAGGGAGGCCCGGGTCAGCGCCGAGTCGGCGAAGGCCGGCAGCGACACCGTGACCGTCTCGACCCCGTCGGCCTGGCACCGCTGCAGCACCGTGGGCAGCGGCTGCCACGCGGCCGGATCGGTCCGCTCGTCCCAGCCGCCCAGCTGATTGACGACGACGCCGCGGTCGGGGTCGAGCACGTCGTAGCCGACCACACCGTGCTCGCCAGGATCGACACCGGTGCCCAGACTCGTCAGCGAGGCCGCCGTGGTCGTGGGCACGGCCACCTGCAGCACTCGGCCGTGTTCGGCCATCGCCTGCTTGAGGAACGGAGCATGACCGCCGAAGCGGCGCAGCACGGCCCGGCCCAGACCGTCCACGAGCACCACGATCGCCCGGCGCGTCGCCGGCCAGTCCAGCGCGTTCTCGTACTCGGGCACACCGAGCGCGGCGGCCGCCGACGGCATGACCGAGCGCAGAGACGACTCGGCGGGGACGACTCCGGACGGGAACTCAGGCGAGCTCATGCCGGCCTCACGCGATCGCGGCCAGGTGCGCACGGCGCAGCGTGCGAGCGAAGTCCAGGGCCTCGTCGACGGCCTGCTGCCCATCGGCATCAGCGGCGACGCGGATGACCAGGTCCTCCCGAGTGCTCGTGCCGGTGTAGCCGTGGTCCGCTTCGCACTGCGGATCGGCGCAGCCGGCCGGCTGCAGGTCCAGGCGCTGGCCGCCGGCCCACTGGAGGGCCACCGTCATCTCCGCCACCGGGTCGCTCGGACGGAATCGTTCGGGGTGGGCGTGGCCGGTCGTGATGACCACGGAGCGGATCGCGTGCAGCGGCACCAGCTCCGTCGAGACCTGCGCGAGCACCTGCCGCCCGTCGGCGTCGAGGGGCTGGTCGTCCAGATGAGCGGCCACCACGACGTCCTCGCAGACACCGAGCACGGTGCTGTGGCGGTGAATCTCGTCATAGTCGAAGTGCGTGTCCACGTGCACCAGGTGCGAGAGGATCCGTCGCCCGTCCAGCTCCTGGTCCAGCGCATGCGACACGAGCTCGGGGTAGAAGCCCGCCTTGAGCAGCGCGGCCTCCAGCGAGGACGGACAGGGGGACTCGCTCCGGAAGGGCTTGATCATGGCTGCCATGCTATCGCCGAGCTGCGCACCGGCGCCGGGCGGGGCCGCCCGGTGGGGACAGCCCCGCTCAGTCGCCGCGCATCGCCCGACGCGCGGAGTCGGTGCGCTGCCCCGCATCAGCGACGTCGACCTCGGCGTGCAGCACGGTCGCCTCAGTCGGACCGGCGAGCACGGGCGCGAAACGCAGCCGCGCCACGTGCGACAGGTCGTCCTTGAGCGCGGCCACACGGGCGAGCAGATCCTCGAGCGCGGCCATGTCCGCCCCGGGCACGCTCCCCTGCGCCCGCAGCTTGGCCGCCGCCCGCGGTGCGCGGACCATGCGCGCGACGTCCTGATCGGTCAGCGGCGGCACCCGGTGGACCCAGTCCTCGAGCAGGTCGGTCGCGTCACCGGCCATGCCGAAGGAGACGACGGGGCCGATCAGCGGGTCTTCCAGCGCCTGCACGATGCAGGCCTGGCCGCTCGGCGCCATCGCCTGCACCTCCAGGTCGCTCACACCGAACGCCGAGAGCACCTGACGCATCTGACGCACGTTCCGGCGCAGCGAATCCGCGTCCACGATGTTCAGCCGCACCCCGCCCAGATCGAGGCGATGCCGCAGCTGCGGGTCGACCGCCTTCACCGCGACCGGGAAGCCCAGGCGTTCAGCAGCGGCCACCGCGTCGTCCTCCGTCTCGAAGCGCTCGGCGGCCAGCGGCCGAATGCCGTAGTGGCCCAGCAGCTCGCGGGTACGCGCGGCATCGAGGCGGACGAGGCGGGTGCCGTCCGTATCGGCGAGCGCCCGCTGCACGAGCGCCTCGGCCGCGTCCCGGTCCACGTCCGGCAGCTCGATCGGCTCGCCGGCCTCTCCGGCGCGCCAGCGCACGTAGTCGCTCAGGCGCCCCAGCACGGTGAGGGCCTTCTGCGCCGACGGGTACACGGGTACACCGTGCTGTCGGTCCGCTGGCTCGGCCTCGTCGTCCAGGGGCCAAGCCGCGCCGAGCGTGGCGGTCGCATAGGCCGGGTCCACCACGTCGGCCAGGCACGCCAGGACGGGGATCCGCGGGTCGACGGCGGCCTCGGCGAGCGCGGCGGCGAGCCGGGCGGGGTCCTCGGCGGACTGGTTCAAGCCCACCCGCCCGATCACGACGACCGCGTCGGCTTCTCCGGAGCGGGCCCGGCGCAGGGCCTCGTCGAGGGTGTGCTTGACGTCGGCCGCCGCGCGGGCGGCGCCCTGCTCACTGTCGGTCAGTCCGAGCGAGTCCACCACCTGCAGGCCGGCGAGCGCAGCGGCGTCACGGGCGAGTCGGTCGAGGGCGAGCGAGTCGCCGACCAGCAGGACGCGGTCGCCGGCGGGCAGCGGCTGCGCGGCGGTCGCCTGCAGCACGTCCAGCAGTTCTTCGTGGGTGCCCACCTCGATGGCCCCGGTCTGGTCGAGCATCGAGTCCACGGTCCCCTCGGGGGCGGCGGTCGTGCGGGCGTCGTGGCCCGGCGGCAGGGACCTGCCGGTGACGTCGGAGCGCACCACCACGACGGGCTTGGTGTGCGACAGCCGACGGGCGATGCGGGAGAACTTGCGGGGGTTTCCGAAGGACTCGAGCTGGATGCCGACCGCCCCGGTGCGCGGGTCGTCCTCGAAGAACTGCATCGCGTCGTTGCCGGAGACATCCGCTCGGTTGCCGGCACTGATGACGGTGGAGACGCCGACGCCGCGGCGGACGACCCCCGCGGTGACCATGGCGGACACGGCGCCGGACTGGCTGAACAGACCGATGCGTCCGCGTGCGGGCAGGCCGGGGCTGGCGGAGGCGTTGAGCCGGATGTCGGGGTCGGTACAGACGAGTCCGGCGGAGGCCGGCCCGATCACGCGCATCCCTTCGGCGCGGGCCTGGGAGACCAGACGCCGCTGTGCGGCCAGTCCCGGCGCCCCGGCGTCGGCGTAGCCCGAGGTCAGCACGAGCACGCCCTTGGCGCCGATCGTGGCGGCGTCGGTGACCACCTGCTCCATGCCGGTGCGGGGCACGGCGGCGATCACGAGGTCGACCGGCTCCCCGACCTCGCTGAGACGGTCCAGGGCGGGTCGGCCGCACACCTGCTCGGCCTGGGGGTTCACGACGTGGACCTGTCCCGTGTACCCGGACTCGATCAGGTGGCGCAGCACGGTGTTGCCGACGGCGCCCTGGTGGCGGGAGGCGCCGACCACGGCCACCGAGCTCGGGCGGACGATCTCCGCCAGAGAGCGGGCCTCGGCACGGTGCTCGCGGGCCTCCATCACCGCCCGCCAACGCGCGGTCGGGTCGATGGGGAACTCCACGGCCACGACGCCATCCTCGAAGCGACGGGCCACCTCGAAGCCGGAGTCTTGGAACACGGCGAGCATCTTGCGGTTCTCGGGCAGCACCTCCGCGGTGAAGCGGCGGATGCCTCGCTCGCGGGCGGCGACGGCGAGGTGCTCCATGAAGATCGAGCCGAGGCCGCGGCCCTGCGCGTCGTCGGCGATATTGAAGGCGACCTCCGCCAGCTCGGTGCCCGGATACCGGTCGTAGCGACCGATGCCCAGGATCCGGCCGCGCCGTGCGATGACGAACGCGACGCGATCGCGGTGGTCGACGTGGGTGAAACGCTCGAGGTCGGCGGCGGACAGCCGCGACTTGTAGGTGAAGTAGCGCATGTAGATCGACGATTCGGACTGCGCCGCGTGCATGCGCTGCAGCCCCTCGGCGTCCTCCGGGCAGATCGGCCGCAGCCGCGCCGTGGTGCCATCGCGCAGCACCACGTCGGCCTCCCAGTGTCGGGGATATTCCGGACGGCTGTGGCTCTGACCCATAGGATTCACCCTAGACAACTGCCGACCCCGTGAGGACTGCCGCCCGCCATGATGGCCAGATCATCCCGTTCCCGCTCCGCCGGCCCGCAGGGGGCCCAGCCGATCCCTGTGGAGCAGGAGAACATCGTCGACATCGACGTGGCGGCCGAGATGGAGTCCTCGTTCCTCGAGTACGCCTATTCGGTGATCTACTCCCGGGCGCTGCCCGACGCACGCGACGGCCTGAAGCCCGTGCAGCGACGCATCCTCTACATGATGAACCAGATGGGCCTGCGTCCGGACCGCGGGCATGTGAAGTCGGCGCGCGTGGTCGGCGAGGTCATGGGCAAGCTCCACCCGCACGGCGACGGCGCCATCTACGATGCGATGGTCCGCATGGCCCAGTCGTTCAGCCTGCGTCTGCCCGTGGTCGACGGGCACGGCAACTTCGGCTCCCTGGACGACGGGCCGGCGGCGCCTCGCTACACCGAAGCGCGCATGTCCCCGGCCGCGCTGGCCATGACGGCGGACCTGGCCGAGGACACGGTGGACTTCGTCCCGAACTACGACAACCAGCTGTTGCAGCCGGCCGTGCTGCCCTCGGCGTACCCCAACCTGCTGGTCAACGGAGCCTCCGGCATCGCGGTGGGGATGGCCACGAACATGGCCCCGCACAACCTGCGTGAGGTGGTGGCGGCGGCGCGGCACCTGCTGGCGCACCCGGACGCGGACCTGGACGCGCTCATGCGGCACGTGCCGGGCCCGGACCTGCCCTCGGGGGGCCGGATCGTCGGGCTCGAGGGCATCCGCGACGCCTACGCCAGCGGACGGGGCAGCTTCCGCATGCGCGCGAGCATCGAGGTCGAGAAGCTCACCGCCCGCAAGACCGGCCTGGTCGTCACCGAGCTGCCCTATGGCGTCGGGCCGGAGAAGGTCATCGAACGCCTCAAGGACGCGGTCAAGAACAAGAAGCTGGCCGGCATCGCCGACGTCGTGGACCTGACCGACCGCAAGCACGGGCTCAAGCTCGTGATCGAACTCAAGTCCGGGTTCAACCCGCAGGCGGTCCTCGCGGCGCTGTACAAGCACACTCCGCTCGAGGAGTCCTTCGGCATCAACAATGTCGCTCTGGTCGACGGCCAGCCTCACACGATGGGGCTCAAGCAGATGCTCGAGGTCTATGTGGCCCACCGTCTGGAGGTCGTGCGCCGCCGCACCGCGTTCCGGCTGCAGAAGAAGCAGGACCGGCTGCACCTGGTCGAGGGCCTGTTGCTCGCGATGGTCGACATCGACGAGGTCATCGAGATCATCCGCTCGTCCGAGGACTCTCCCCAGGCCCGCGAACGGCTCATGCAGGTCTTCGACCTGACGCAGGTGCAGGCCGACCACATCCTTGAGCTGCGGCTGCGTCAGCTGACGAAGTTCTCCCGGATCGAGCTCGAGGCCGAGCGGAACGAACTGGCCCGACTGATCGCCGAGCTCGAGCAGATCCTCGCCTCCGAGCAGCGGCTGCGCGAGGTCGTCGGTGAGGAGCTGCAGGCCGTGGCGGACGAACACGGCGACCAGCGGCGCACCCGACTGCTCGAGAACGAGAGCCTCGGCGCTCCGGCGGCGGCGAGCGCGCCCGCCCGGCACGCGCCCGGCTCCCCCGATGAGGCCTTGATGGTCGCCGACACCCCGTGCTGGGTGCTGCTGAGCACCGGTCACAAGATCCTGCGCACCGCTGACCGCACCCCGGTCACGCCCGGGGACCGTCGTCGAAAGAACGACGCGCTGCTCAGTGCGGTGGCCACCACGGCGCGCGGCGAGATCGGCGCGCTGACCTCCTCCGGTGCCCTGCACCGGGTCCAGGTCGTCGATCTGCCCACCGTCTCCGAGCCGAGCGCGCAGCCGGACATGTCGAGTGCGCAGGACGCGAAGACGCTCGTCCCGCTCGACCGCGGCGAGAGCCTCGTGGCGCTCGTCCCGCTCGACCAGGTCATCGCGCTGGGCACGGCGCGCGGCGTCGTCAAACGGGTCCGTCCGGACTGGCCGCTGAACCGCGAGGCGATGGAGGCGATCACCATGAAGGAGGGCGACCGCGTCATCGGGGCAGCGCCCGCCGTGCAGGACGAGGACCAGCTGGTGTTCATCACCGGCGCCGGCCGACTGCTGCGCTTCGCCGCCTCCCTCGCCCGCCCGCAGGGTCCCTCCGCCTCGGGCGTGGCCGGGATGCGCGTTGCCGACGATGACACCGTGATCGGGTTCGGTGTCGCCCCCGCGGGCTCCGATGTCGCCGAGACCGATGTGGCCGGCATCGCCAGGCCGGCCCTGGTGGCGACGGTGACCGACGGCGACCCAGATCTGCTCGGCGGGGCACCAGGCTCCGTCAAGGTGACCCCTCTGGGAGAGTTCCCCGTGAAGGGTCGCGGTACGGCGGGGGTGCGAGCGCACCGCCTGCTCAAGGGCGAAACGGGGCTGGCCCTCGCCTGGGCGGGCGCCGCGCCTGCCCTGGCCTCGTCGAAGGCGGGTGTCGCCCGGTCGCTGCCACATGAGTTCGGTCGCCGCGACGGCTCCGGCGTGTCCGTGGACGCCAAGATCGAGGTGATCGGTGCCGGGGAAACCCCCGAGCCCGTCGCGCTCAGCCCCCAGCACGAGGACGGCGTGGAGGTCTCGGCCAAGTGAACACCCGTGCGACCGGTGCGACGTCGGGCCCCGAGAACTCACCCGCCGACCAGCCGATCACCGTCCAGGTGACTCGCCGCGTTCGAGTGCACGACGCCGCGGCGGTCGATGCCTGGGTGTCCCGTGGGCAGGCCGTGATGATCGACTTCCCCGGCTACCTCGGCTCCGGGCTGGTCCGTTCATCACGCACGTCCGACACGTGGCGGATGCTCTATCGGTTCGCCGACCGCGAGAGCCTGCAGCGCTGGCACGACTCCGCGGAGAGAGCAGCGTGGATCCGCGAGATGGCGGACGCCGTCGCGCAGGAGGACTTCGAGCACCGCACCGGCATCGAGGGCTGGTTCGACGCCCCGGAGCAGGCGCCGCTGCCCAGCCCGCCGCGGTGGAAGCAGATGGTGGTCATCTTCACGGGATTCTTCCCGATGTCCCTGCTGGTCAACGCCGTGCTGGCGGGCGTGCTGCCGGCGGACACGCCGCTGGTGCTGCGTGTGCTGGCCGCGATCATCCCGGTCATGCCGGTCATGGTCTACCTGGTGCTGCCGGGGCTTACCCGGCTGTTCCGACCCTGGCTGCTGGCGGGCAACGACAGACGCTGATCCGTGGGGCCGGCCAACGACTCGTCGTGGGTCACGACGAGGCACACGGTGTCGGCCAGGCCCTCGCGCAGCTGGGCCATCAGCTCACGGCCCTCGCCCCGGCCCAAATGAGCGGTCGGCTCATCCAGCAGGACGACGTCCGCCCCCGCCACGAGGCAGCGGGCCACGGCCAGCCGCTGACGCTGGCCGCCCGAGAGTCGGCCTCCCTCGGCTCCGACCCGCGTGTCGAGTCCGGCCGGGCTCGCCTCGAGCCACTCGTCGAGACCGACGAGGGCGAGGCAGTGCCGCATCTGTGCTTCGCTCGGCGGATCATGCCGCGGCCGGGCCAGGGACAGGTTGCCCCGCACGGTCGAGTCGAAGACGAGAGCCTCCTGGGGCGTCCAGGCCACACGGGCCAGCAGGCGCGGTGACGGCATGGCGCCGACCTCTCCGCCGACCTCGCCGCCGCGCCTGCGCTGCGCCGTCTCGGTGAGCAGCTGGTACTGACCGGCACGAGGGGTGAGGAATCCGAGCACCACCGCCAGCAGGGTGGACTTGCCCGCACCGGATGGTCCGGTCACCACGACCCGGTCGCCGCGACGGGCCGACAGGTCCACGCCCCGCAGCACGTCCGGACCGTCCCCGTATCCCGCACGCACCCCGCGCAGGCGCAGCATCTGCACCGGCTCGGCGGCCGAGGTCGCTGCCCGTTCCGACCCTGACGGCCACGGGCCCGGGCCGAGCTCCGCAGGGGTGGACGCGCTCGCGATGGACGCAGCGGACCGGGCGGGCTCGGCCGTCGCCGACAAGAGCACCGCCGCGTCACGGGCACGTGAGCGCAGGACGGGCACCTGGGCCGCGGCGGTGGCAAGCGCCCCGAACGGCTCAGCCATGGAGAGGGCCAGCACCACGACGAACGCCGTGACAGCGGCATCGAGTCCGTGCAGATGGGCGGCCCATGCTGCGGCACCGGCTGCGGCCCCGGCCGCGAGCACCGCGAACGCCCGCCCCACACCCACGGCCCCGGCGGCGCGGCGGGCGGGCCGGTGCGCGAGCCGATCGATGCGGTCGATCTGCTCGAGCGCCGTCGCTGAGCGGTGCAGGCCCGCGGTGTCGGCGGCGGCGCGCATCTGACGCACGACGACGGTCAGCAGCCGGGCCCGGTGCTGCCCGGCCCGCGCGCTGTCGGCCGCGCCGCCGAGCACGACGATCGCCGGGACCAGCAGCAGTCCCAGCAGCGAGGGCAGCAGGACCGCTGGCAGCAGTTCGGGGGCGAGCAGTCCGGTCAGCGCCAGAGCGCACCCGATGGCCGTGACCGCGGCCGGCACCGGCACGAGCACGCGGGCCGCAGCGGTGCGCGCGGCGTCGACGTCCGCGACCAGCGCGGCCAGCGCCCCACCACCGCGGGTGAGCCGACTGAAGTCCACGACACGCTCGCCGAGGGAGTCCCACAGTCGCAACCGCAGCGCATCCGCCCAGGACAACAGCGCGGCATGCGTCGCCAGCCGTTCGCGATACCGGCACACCGCCCTCGAGAGTCCGGCGGCCCGGACCAGCACGATCACCGAGAGCAGGTGGAGGATGGGGGGCTGCCAGCTCGCCTGGACGATCAACCAGCCGGAGAGACCGGCCAGCAGGGCAGCACTCAGGTGCGTGGCAGCGCCCCAGGCGATCGGGCCGACCAGCTGCCCCGGAGGCGGCAGGACCGCACCGACGGCACGCCGCCCGGCCACTCGCCCGGGCGGCCTGCCTCCGCCGGTGCCGTGCTGCGCGCTCGAGGCAGGGGCCTCGGGCGGTGAGACATCGAACTCGGGCACGACGACGTCCGCCTGCCTCGTCTCGCCCGGCGCCGCTGCCTGCTGTCCGAGACCATGTTCGCCGAGCGGGTCGACAGCGGCGGGGCCACCGGTGTCGGCCGATCGGGCCGACGCGGCGAGCAGCGGGTCATGCGAGGCCGCGAGCACGCAGATCGGCGGCAGCTCCAGCCCCGGCACGGTTCCCGCGGCCATCCCCGCCACGGTGCCGCGCACGTGACGCGCACTGGTCTCGTCCAGATGCGCGGTCGGTTCGTCGAGCAGCACCAGGTGGGTCGCTCCGGGCCGTGTCGTCCCCCGAGCGGCGTCATCGAGGGCGCCGAGGAGTCGGGCCAGGGCGAGCCGTCGACGCTGTCCGGGGCTGAGCTCGTCGACGAGACGATCGAGAATCCGCGCGCGGGCGCCGCTGGCCTCCGCGCGCCCGAAGGCGTCCGCCTCGTCGGCCTCGTCCGCCTCGAGCAGGCCGACGGCGTGGAGGGCGGCCACCTGCGCGCCCGGGCGGCGGGTCCCAAACGCGGCCAGCTCCTGCTGCACGGTCTCGGCGGCGAACTGGGGGTGCTGGCAGACCCACCACACCTGTTCCGATGGCGGCATCACGAGTGGGCCCTGCGCGGTGACGGTCTCGGCCCGCAGCCGCCCGCCGAGCAGGTGCAACAGCGTCGACTTTCCCGAACCCGATGCCCCGCTGAGCACGCGCACCTCCTGCGGAGCCAGCCGCACATCGGGGCATCGCACCGAGGCGGTCTGCCGCCCGTGCCGCACGTGCACCCCCCGCACGTGGACGACGACGTCCGGGTCCTCCGAGAGGGATCGCAGCTGCTCGGACCACGACGGTGCCGGGTCAGTGGCGGTCTCGATCCGGTGACGGGCGTGTTGCCCGTCCTCGGCGGCGTGATAAGCCCCGCCAAGCTCTCGCAGCGGCAGATAGACCTCGCCGGCGAGCACGAGCACGACCAGTCCCGCGTGCAGGGACAGGCTGCCGTCCACCAGACGGACGCCGATCAGCACGGCCGTCACCGCGACCGAGAGCGAGGCGATCAGTTCCAGGGCCATCCCGGAGACGAAGGCCGTGCGCAGCGTGCCCAGCGTCGCGTCGCGGTGGCGCCGCGCGACGGCCGCCAACGCGTCACGCTGGGCGCCTGCGCGACGCAGGCCCACGAGCACCGGCAGGCCACGGGCCAGCTCCGACAGGTGACCGGAGAGCCGGTCGAGACCCTCGGCGGCCTGCTGGATGCGGTCCTGGGTGTGCCGGCCGATCAAGATCATGAAGGCGGGCACCAGCGGCAACGTCACCACGAGCACCAGGGCGGAGACGGGGTCGCGGTACGCCGTCCACGCGATGAGCGAGACGGGCACGACCGCGGCGGCGGCGAGCGCAGGAAGCACCTGGGTGTGCTGTCCCTCCACGCCGTCGAGCCCGTGGGTGAGGAGCACCGCCTCGCGTCCGACGTCGTCGGGGGCGGCCGCAGCGCCGGCCAGACGAGGCTCCAGATAAGCGCGCCGCAGCTGCGATCGCACGCGCAGTGACGTCCGCACTCCCGCGGCCTGGACGCCGGCCTCGGCCGCCGCACGCAGCACGAGCCCCACGGTCCCCAGCCACACCAGGGGCATCAGGGATTCCAGTGCCGCGGCCTGCGGTGACCGTGCCCCGCCGGTGACCAGCTCGCCCAGCCCGCTCGCATCCGGCGCGGACTGCAGGCCGGCCAACAATGCGATGGCCCCGGCCACGGCCTCGGCGAGCACGATCCACCCGAGCGCGCGCAGTCCGGCCCAGCCGAGCAGACGTCGAAGCAGCGCGCGCTCGGAGGGCAGGGTCGGCCACGGTGAGCGGCGGTGCGGGTCGAGGTCCACGCGCTGCCGTCGGGGGGTCTCGTGGACCGGGGCGTCGGCGGTCACAGGGGCGTGACGGGGTGGGACTCCGGGATGTGCTGGACCGAGATGCGACGCCGGAACACCCAATACGACCAGCACGAGTAAGCCAGCACGAGGGGAATGAACACCGCCGTCACCACGGCCATCACACCGAGGGTGTAGGTCTGCGAGGAGGCGTTGTGGACCGTGAGGTCATAGGCGGGGTCGACCGTCGAGGGCAGCACGGTCGGATAGACGGCCGTGAACAGTGCCGCGACCCCGCACAGTAGGAACAGGCTCATGCCGAGGAACGTGAATCCCTCACGTCGGCCACGGGCCGAGATCCAGGCCCCCGCAAGCGCCACGACGGCGAGCGCGGTCAGCATCCACGCCACCGGCTTGCCGGCCTCGGCCACCACCAGCACGACCCAGGCGGCCAGCGGCGCGGCGAGCACGGGCAGCCACGTGCGCAGGGTGCGGTTCGCAGCCTCACGCGGGGCGCCGTCGGTCTTCAGCCCGAGGAACGCCCAGGCCTGGGCGAGGCAGAAGAGGACGACGGCGACACCACCGAGCACGGCATAGCCGTTGGCCCAGGCGAATGCACCGCCCACGCGGTCACCGTTGGCGTTCAGCGGGATGCCGGTGGTGGTCAACGCCAGCATGGCGCCCACCGTGAACGCCGCGATGAACGATCCTCCAGCGAGCGCCCAGTCCCACATCTCGCGCCCGCCCGGGGTCAACGCCTTGGAGCGATACTCGATGGCGACGGCGCGCAGGATCAGTCCGAACAGCGTCAGGGTCAGAGGCAGGTACAGCGCAGAGAACAGCGAGGCGTACCAGAACGGGAAAGCCGCGAAGGTGGCTCCTCCCGCCGTGAGCAGCCAGACCTCGTTGCCGTCCCAGACCGGGCCGATGGTGTTGAGCAGGACCCGCCGCTGGCGCTCGTCACGCGCCCACAGACGCATGAGCATCCCGACCCCGAGGTCGAATCCCTCCAGCAGCAGATAGCCGAGCCAGAGCACGGCAATGAGGACGAACCAGACGGTCGGCAGCACGTCGGCCACGATGGACTCCCTTGTCTCTCGGTCGGGTGTCGGGCAGGCAGGTCAGTAGGCGAAGGCGAGCACGTCGTCACGGTCGCGGGCGTCGTCCGGACCGCCCTCGCCGTCACGGTGTTCGTCGGCGGTGAGTTCGGGCATGCCGGCGGGCACGCCACCGCGCACGTACCGCGTGAGCAGCACCAGCTCGACGACCAGCAGTGCACCGTAGATGAGGCCCAGCACGATCAGCGAGACGAGGATCTCCACGCCGTCGACCCCGGGCGAGACCGCGGCGGCCGTGTACATGAACACCTGGTCGGTGCCGGACATGCTCGGATTCGGGGCGACGACGAAGGGCTGTCGGCCCATCTCGGTGAAGACCCACCCGGTGATGTTGGCGGCGAAGGGAGCGCCGATGGAGGCGACGGCCAGACGCATCCACGTCTTCGACTCCGGCACGGTGCCGCGCCGGGTCATCCAGAGCGTCATGGCCGCGGCGAGCGCGGCGAGCCCGCCGAAGGTGATCATGAGCCGGAACCCCCAATAGGTGACTTCCATGAGCGGCTGGTAGTCGATCGGGCGTCCGGCGCGCTCGCCGTACATCGGATCGTCTGGCAGGTGCGTGCCGTACTTCTCCTGGTACTCGGGGATGAGGGTGTTCACCCCCTTGACCGGCGTGGTGAAGTCCTCGTGCGCCAGATAGGACAGCAGGCCCGGGACCTCGACGAGTCCCACGACGTCGTCGCAGGTGGTCTGCCCCTCGCGGTTCGACAGATCCGCAAAGGAGAAGACCGAGAACGCGGTGCCGTCGTGGCAGGCGGCCTCGGCCGAGGCCATCTTCAGCGGCTGGAACTCGATCATCTGCTGCGCCTGCTTGTGCCCGGTGAACGCGGTCCCCGTGAAGGCGATCAGCGCCACGACGGCCCCGATGCGCAGCGAACGGATCCAGACGGCGTGGTCGATCTCATCGCGTCCCTTCGAGCCGGTGGTGCCGACCACGACGCGACCGGTGTCGTCGACGGTGTCGATCCCCTCGACGCGGCGCCGATACAGGTGGTACCACGAGATGCCCAGCAGGAAGCCGCCGGCGACGGCGTACGCGCCGAACAGGGTGTGCGGGAAGTGGGTGAGCAGCACCGGGTTGCTGAGCACGGCGCCGATGTCCGAGAGCACGGGGCGGCCGTCGACCACCTCGTAGCCCACCGGATGCTGCATGAACGCATTGGCCGCCATGATGAAGTAGGCAGAGAAATGCGCGCCGATCACCGCCGCCCAGATCGCCAGCAGGTGCACGCGCGGGCTCAGGGTGCGCCAGCCGAAGATCCAGGCGCCGAGGAACACCGATTCGAGGAAGAACGCGATGAGCGCCTCCATGGCCAGCGGGGCGCCGAAGACGTCGCCGACGAAGCGCGAGTACTCGGACCACGCCATGCCGAACTGGAACTCCTGCACGATGCCGGTCGCCACACCCATGATGAAGTTGATCAGGAACAGCTTCCCCCAGAACTTCGTCATCCTCAGGAAGTGCTCTCGGCCGGTGACGTACCACGCCGTCTGCAGCGCGGCGACGGTCAGCCCCAAGCCGATGGTGAGGGGCACCATGATGAAGTGGTAGACGGTGGTGATGCCGAACTGCCAGCGTGCGATCTCGAGCGGATCCAAGTCGTCCTCCTACGGACCTCGTCGTCCCGATGGACCAGGCGGATCCATGCTAGCCCGATGGACCAGGCGGATCCATGCTAGCCACGCACCGCGGATCGGTGTCCCAGAGTCACGGGCATGACGTCGTCGCTGTGAGCGATCCCGCTTTCCGTTCGGTCGACGGCGCCGCAGGCTCCGCTAGAGTGATCCCTCGGCCTTGGCTTCGACGGACGGCGATCACGCCGCGTCCCGCCGTCGTCGGGCTTCACCCGTACGTCGTCCAGATTGGTCCAGGTATCCCCCGTGTCCGGCAACGCCAGCTTCGAATACACCCGCGCCGCCCTGCTGTCGGTGACGGAGGTCGAAGCACCCCATGAGCTCACGTCGGATGAGCTGGACGGCCAGCTCAAAGAGGTGCTACGCCGGCTCAAGCTTCCGAAGGGGCTGCTGCAGCGCGTGGCCGGTGTGCACGCCCGACGCAACTGGGATCACTCCACCGACTTCCAGGACGCAGCTGCTCGCGCCGGTACGGCGGCGCTCGAGGCCGCCGGCGTGGCACCGGAGAAGGTCGGCCTGCTGATCAACACCTCCGTCACCCGCGCCACGCTGGAGCCCTCGGTCGCGGTGCGCATCCACGACGTGATGGGCCTGCCCACCTCGGCGACGAACTTCGACATCACCAACGCCTGCCTGGGCTTCGTCAACGGTCTGATGCTGGCCTCCTCGCTCATCGACGCTGGGCAGATCGACTACGCCGTGATCGTTGCCGGCGAGGACGCCACCAAGGTCCAGGCCGCGACCGTGCAAAACCTGCACGCCCCGTCGACGAACCGCAGCAACTTCATGGAGCAGTTCGCCTCCCTGACGCTGGGCTGCGGCGCTGCCGCGGCCGTCGTCGGGAACATCGAGGACCACCCGGAAGGCCACCGCATCGTGCGTGGCGTCACCCGCGCCGGCACCGACCACCACGACCTGTGCGTGGGAGACCACCGCGGCATGTACACCGACTCCACCGCGCTGCTCGAGGACGGTCTGGAACTGGTCATGGACGCGTGGAATGACGTCCCCGCGGACTGGGGCTGGGACACGGTCGACCGGTACATCACCCACCAGGTCTCCCAGCTGCACACCAACGCCATCGCCGACTCCGCCGGGCTCGACCTGGCGAAGATCCCGGTGACCTTCCCCGTGCTGGGCAACGTCGGCCCGGCCTCCCTGCCGATCACGCTGTACCGCGAGCAGCACGCGCTGAGCTCCGGAGACCGCCTGCTCTGCCTGGGCGTCGGCTCCGGGCTGAACACCGCGATGCTCGAGATCCACTGGTGACCCCGAGAGGACGACCATGAGCCTTCCCGCCGCCCCCGCTTCCGTGCCCGATCCCGAGACGCTGCCAGGATGGGATCCGCGGTTCTCCCGCCTGCTCACGGTCTCCTCGTCCGCCGACCCCGAGGACGTGGTGCGCACCTTCCACGTCGGGGACACCGGCCCGGCCCTGGCCGATCTCGGCGTCGAACCGATCGGCACGATCGTCGCGGTCCACGGCAACCCCACCTGGTCTTACCTGTGGCGCTCCCTGATGTCGGCCACCCTCGAGCGGGCTCGCCTGGGCGGTGACGCATGGCGCGTCGTGGCACCCGACCAGCTGGACATGGGTTTCTCGGAGCGTCTCGAGCACCGGCGCATGCCCCGTCCCGAGACCATGGGAGCCGACGGCGACGACTACCGCACCCTCGCACAGCGGATCGACGATCTGGACGCCGTCCTGCAGGCGCTGCAGCTGCCGGCCCTGGCCGCATCCGGCCGGCACCGGCTGGTCACGCTCGGTCACGACTGGGGCGGCGTGGTCTCACTCGGGTGGGCCGGACGGAACCCGGACCTCGTCTCGGGCGTCATGACGCTCAACACGGCGGTGCATCAGCCCGAGGGCGCACCGATCCCCACACCCCTGCAGGCCGCGCTGGCCGGTCCGATGCTGGCGAACTCGACGGTCACGACCGACGCGTTCCTCTCGGTGACCACCTCACTGGCCTCGCCAGCGCTCGAGCCCGAGGTCAAACGCGCCTTCCATGCCCCTTACAGCGGATCGAAGCGACGGGGTGGCGTCGGCGGGTTCGTGGCCGACATCCCGGTCGATGCCAACCACGGCTCCCACGCCGCGCTGTCCCAGGTGGCGGAGTCGGTCACGTCCCTCGGGCAGGCTGGGGTGCCCGCACTCATCCTGTGGGGCGCCGAGGACCCGGTGTTCCTGGACCGCTACCTGGACGACCTGCGAGCGCGCCTGCCCGAAGCGCGCGTGCACCGCTATGAGCAGGCCGGCCATCTGCTGATCGAGGACCGCGAACTCAGCGAGCCGATCCTCACGTGGCTGAACCTGCTGAACACCCGGCTGCTCGGCGACCCCGGCTCGGGGCTGCCGACCGCACGCGACGAGTCCCCCGCCGACGCGACGACGCAGGCCAGCGTGCGAATCGAGGTGGCCGAGCACCTCGCCCCGACCGGGGCGAGCAGCATCGACGCCGACGTCCCCCGGCTCTGGGAGCACCTGGCCGACTGGGGCGCCCCGGACTCGCCGCACCGCGACTACACCGCCCTGGTGGACATGGCCGGCGCTGCCAGCTCCCGAGCGATCGTGCGCCGCACCCGTCGACCGGCCGCGGTCAGCTGGGGCGAGCTACATGAGACGGTGTCCGCGATGGCCACCGGGCTGTGGGCCGCGGGCATGCGCCCCGGCGATCGCGTGTCCATGCTCGTGCCGCCCGGCCGGGATTTGACCGCCGCGCTCTACGCCATTCTGCGCATCGGGGCCGTGGCCGTCGTGGCCGATCAGGGTCTGGGCGTCACCGGCATGACCCGCGCCGTGCGCTCGGCCCGGCCGCGGTGGATCATCGGGCGCACCGCGGGCCTGACCGTCGCGCGCACCCAGAACTGGCCGGGCACTCGGCTGTCCGTCGCGCCCATGCCCGCGGCCGAGCGGTCCCTGCTCGGCGTCGAGGACGCCCTGTACTCGATGGTGGAACGCCACCGTGCGGCCGCCCAGAACGGCCCTGTCACCGCCGACGGGACCCCGTTGCCGGTGCCGGCCGACCACGCCGAGGCCGCCGTGCTGTTCACCTCCGGTTCCACCGGCCCGGCCAAGGGCGTCGTCTACACCCACCGTCGGCTCGGGCACCTGGTGCGTCGCGTCCGCCGGACCCTGGACGTTGGCCCGGGTGCCTCGCTGGTCTCCGGCTTCGCCCCGTTCGCGCTGCTCGGGCCGGCCCTGGGGGCCGCCTCCGTGACGCCGGACATGGAGGTCACCAAGCCGGCTACCCTCACCGCAACGGCCCTGGCGGCCGCGGCGGAGGCGGGGCAGTCCACCGTCCTGTTCGCCTCGCCTGCGGCCCTGGCGAACGTCGTGGCGACGGCCGGAGCGCTGACCCGTGGCGAGCGGGCTGCGCTCGAACGGATCCGTCTGGTGCTCTCCGCCGGCGCGCCCGTGCACCCGAGCCTGATGCGAGCGGTGCTCGAGCTGCTGCCGAACGCCTCCGTGCACTCTCCCTACGGGATGACCGAGGGTCTGCTGCTCACCGACATCGACTCCGACACGGTGCTGGCCCTGCGTCGTTCGGGCGAGGCAGGGGTGTGCGTCGGCACGCCCGTCGACTCGGTGGATCTACGCATTGCGCCGCTGCTCGAGGACGGCACACCCGACGAAGTGCTGCTGGACGCCCGCTCCGGCCACGGCGTGCTGGGCGAGATCGTCGTGAGCGCTCCGCACCTGAAGGAGCGCTACGACGCCCTCTGGTTCACGGACCAGCAGTCCAAACGCGACGGTCTGTTCAGCGCCCCCGGTCAGGTCTGGCACCGCACCAATGACGTCGGACACATCGACGCCGAGGGTCGGCTGTGGATCGAGGGACGGCTGCAGCACGTGATCACGACGGCACAGGGGCCTGTGGCACCGGGAGGCCCCGAGGCCCGCATCGACGCTCTGGGTCCGGTCGCCCGGTCTGCCGTCGTGGGTGTCGGGCCGGCCGGGACCCAGGCCGTGGTCGCCGTGATCGAGGCCGCCCGGCCGGCGACGCGTCCGCCGCGCCGCCCGGGCCATCGCAAGGACGGCCGGCCCCAGGCGGGACTGGCTCCGGCCGGGGTGGCCGCGGCCGTGCGCCGCGCCGTGGAGCCGCTGGCGGTCTCCGCCGTGCTGGTCGCGGACGAGATCCCCACGGACATCCGGCACAATTCGAAGATCGATCGGCCACGCGTGGCCGCGTGGGCCGAGAAGGTCCTCGCCGGCGGCACGGTGGGTGCGCTCTGATGAGCGCGCTCGGGTTCGAGGTCGACCTCGATCACGCTGGTGCGCCGCAACTGCACGAGCGGCTCGCCTCGCGCCGGGTGCTGGTCACGGGGGCCTCCGGGATCCTCGGTGCGGGTGTGTCGCGCTCGCTGCTGGAGGCGGGCAACGAGGTCCGGACCCTGCAGCGCCGCCCCAGCGGTGTGGCCGGCGCGCAGGACGTGCTCGGCTCGGTGACGGACCCCGATGCCGTCGCGGCCGCGGTGGAGGGCGTGGACACCGTCGTGCATGTCGCCGCCATGGTGTCCGTGTCGGGCCGCGAGGCGGAGTTCGAGGCCGTGAACGTCGAGGGCACTCGCACCCTGGTGGACGCGGCCCGACGGGCCGGCGTGGTCCGGTTCGTGCACATCTCCTCCCCCTCGGTGGCGCACGCCGGCTCGTCGATCGTGGGCGAGGGGGCAGGCCCCGCCGACCCCCGGCAGGCGCGTGGCCCCTACGCTCGGACCAAGGCGGCCGGTGAGCTGATCGCTCTGGACGCCGATTCGGAACGCTTCCGTGTGCTGGCCCTGCGCCCGCACTTGATGTGGGGACCGGGCGACATGCAGCTCACCGATCGGATCGTTCAACGGGCCCGGGCCGGGCGGCTGCCCGTGCTCGGTTCCGGCGCGTCCCTGGTGGACACCCTGTACACGTGGAACGCGGTGGAGGCGGTCGTGGCGGCGGTCTCGGCCGTGGACGACGTGCACGGCGAAGCGCTCGTGGTGACCAACGGCGAACCGCGCCCCGTCGGGGAGCTGATCGCCCAGATCGCGATGGCCGGCGGAGCACAGGCGCCGAGCCGTCGGGTGTCCCCGCGTCTGGCGCGCGGGGTCGGCGCGGTGATCGAGAAGGCGTGGGAGCTGCCCCTGGGCCTGGGCCGGCTGACCGGCGACGGCGAGCCGCCGCTGACGCAGTTCCTGGCCGAACAGCTCTCCACGGCGCACTGGTTCGACCAGCGCCGCACCCGTGAGGTGCTCGGCTGGGAGCCCACGGTCAGCCTCGATGAGGGGCTGCGGCGGCTCGCCGAGTACTACGCCGCGCGCTGACCGCCCCGTCCCCGGCGGCGCTGTCAGCGCATGTGCCGGGTGACGATCGCCTGGACGGCCACCGCGACCATCACGCCCAGGCCGCCTGCCGCCAACGGGTGCCAGATGGTGCCGGACAGGCCCAGCACGAACATCGGCACCACGCTCACCCCCAGCAAGGTGACCATCAGGAACATCGTGGAGCCGCGTCCGGCGTCGAACACCGGCCGTCGGCTCTCGTCCGCGTCGACAGCAAAGCGCCGTCCTCTCAGCACTGGCACACAGGCCAGCAACAGGACGACCGTCACTGCCAGGGCGAGCAGGCCGGAGGCGAACAGCTCACGGACGCTGCTGACCAGGCTCGCCAGTCCGACGCAGGCTCCGATCACCGCCGCGCGCCACGGTTCGATTCTCGCGGCGCCCGCCGACTGCCCAGAGTACGTCGCGGACGTCCCCGTCGAGGTCAGCGACGACGCAGGTGAGGGCTGATCGGCCGGGGCACAGGGCACGCTGGTGGACGAGGGTTCCATAGGTCGCACGCTAACAGCCCCCTGGCACGCCAGCGTCAGGCGTCGATGCGCTCAGCGTCCAGCTCGTCGGCGTGGGAGGCGATGAACTGTTTGCGCGGGGCGACGGAGGAGCCCATGAGCAGGTCGAACACGCGTTCAGCGGCCTCGACCTCCTCGATTCGCACCCGTCGCAGCATGCGGTGGCGCGGGTCCATGGTCGTCTCCGCCAGCTGGTCGGCGTCCATCTCGCCCAGGCCCTTGTACCGCTGGATCGGCTCCTTGTACGAGCGGCCCTCGGACTCGAGCCGGGCGAGCACCTGCTGCAGTTGAGTCTCGGAGTAGGTGTAGATGACCTCGCGTTCCTTCTGACCGCGCGTAACCGCCTCGACCCGGTGCAGCGGCGGCACGGCAGCGTAGACCCGGCCGGCTTCGACCAGCGGCCGCATGTACCGGAAGAACAGGGTCAGCAGCAGGGTGCGGATGTGTGCGCCGTCGACGTCGGCGTCGGTCATCAGGATCACCTTGCCGTAGCGGGCCGCCTCCACGTCGAAGCTGCGGCCGGCGCCGCCGCCGACCACCTGGATCAGCGCGGCGCACTCGGCGTTGGAGAGCATGTCCCCCACCGAGGCCTTCTGCACGTTGAGGATCTTGCCGCGAATCGGCAGCAGCGCCTGGAAGTCTGAAGAGCGCGCGAGCTTGGCCGTGCCGAGGGCGGAGTCCCCCTCGACGATGAACAGCTCAGAGGCAGCGACGTCGCCGGTGCGGCAGTCGGCGAGCTTCGCCGGCATCGTGGAGGTCTCGAGCGCATTCTTGCGGCGCTGGTTCTCCTTGTGGGTGCGGGCCGAGATGCGCGACTTCATCTCGGCGACGACCTTCTCGAGCACCTGCCCCGACTGCTGCTTCTGCGCCCGCGCACCGGAGCTGAGCAGGGCTGTCAGCTCCTTCTCGACGACCTTGCCGACGATGCGACGCACGGCCGGGGTCCCGAGGATCTCCTTGGTCTGCCCTTCGAACTGCGGCTCGGCGAGACGCACGGTCAGCACGGCGGTGAGGCCGGCCAGCACGTCGTCCTTCTCCAGCTTGTCATTGCCGGCCTTGAGGCGGCGGGCGTTGGCCGCGACCTGGTCGCGGAACACCTTGAGCATCGCGCTCTCGAAGCCGGAGAGGTGGGTGCCGCCCTTGGGCGTCGCGATGATGTTGACGAAACTGCGCACCGTGGTGTCGTAGCCGACGTCCCAGCGCAGGGCCAGGTCCACCTCACAGGTGCGTTTGAGGTCCTGCATCTGCGTGCGCCCGTCGTCACCGAGCACGGGGACCTTCTCGGTGAAGCTGCCCGAGCCCTGGATGCGCCACACGTCCGTGACGGGATTGAGCTGCGTGAGGTGCTCGGCGAACTCGGCGATGCCGCCGTCGTACTGGAAGACCTCCTCGTGGGGTCCGTCCTCGCCCGCCGTGCCGGGCAGACGCCGCTCATCACGGACCGTGATGCGAAGCCCCGGGATCAAATAGGCGGTCTGCCGGGCGCGGGCCTGCAGGTCCTCGGCGGAGAACCGGGCGTCGGGGGTGAAGATCTGCTCATCAGCCCAATAGCGCACCCGCGTGCCGGTCTGTCCGCGCTTGGCCTTGCCCACGACCGTGAGCGGCGACGCGTCCGCGGCGGGGGTGAACTCGGCGTCCGGGCGAGGCCTGGAGCCGTCGGCGAACGTCCCGGGCTCGCCGCGGCGGAACGACATCTGGTGGACCTTGCCGGCGCGGACGACCTGCACGTCGAGCCGGGAGGACAGCGCGTTCACCACGGACGCGCCGACGCCGTGCAGCCCGCCGGAGGCCGCATAGGAGCCCCCGCCGAACTTGCCGCCGGCGTGCAGCTTGGTGAAGACGACCTCGACGCCGGTCAGACCGGTGCGCGGTTCGACGTCGACGGGGATGCCGCGGCCGTTGTCCTCGACCTCGACGGAGCCGTCCGGGTGCAGGGTCACCTCGATGGACGCCCCGTGACCGGCGAGGGCCTCATCCACGGAGTTGTCGATGATCTCCCAGAGGCAGTGCATGAGCCCGCGTGAATCCGTCGACCCGATGTACATGCCGGGACGCTTGCGCACGGCTTCGAGCCCCTCGAGGACGGAGAGGTGACGGGCGTTGTACTCGGTTGATCGACTCACTCGTCCACCCTATGCCGACGTCCCGCCCCGACGGCGGAACCGGGGCGCGTGCGCACGGCCGTGCGGTCCCGGTCAGCTCTGCGCTGCGGCGCGGGACTACGCGGCCGGCGAAACGCCTCCGAGCCTGCTGGCACGGGGAATTGTCTCTGCCATGATGAGTGTTCTGCACTGTGAACCCGGTGTCAGCTGACCGTCTGAGGACGACCGTCTCGGACCCGCTGCACCGCATGACGTTCCACGCCCCCGACCTCAAGGAGGACGCGATGTCCACCACCGCCGTCGCCGAGCCGACCGCCCTGAAGACCCTCGACCGCTGCGACCGCTGCGGCGCACAGGCGTACGTCCGCGCGGTCCTCGCCGCGGGCGGGGAGCTGCTGTTCTGCGCTCACCACGCGCGGGCGGTCGAGGACGTCCTGCGCCCGCAGACCACCCTGTGGCAGGACGAAAGCGACCAGCTGCGCTCGCAGCAGTGACCCCACCGCCGGCGTGCGCCGAAGGCCACGTCGGTCACACGAGCAGGGCCGGAACCGACTGGTTCCGGCCCTGCTCGTGTGTGCGGGGCGCGCGCCGCCCGCGGCCCGGCAACGCGCACCGCACCTGGCGCCGGGAGCGTCAGTCCAGGTAGTCGCGCAGCACCTGGGACCGCGAGGGGTGGCGCAGCTTGGACATGGTCTTCGACTCGATCTGACGGATGCGTTCGCGGGTGACTCCGTAGACCTTGCCGATCTCGTCCAGGGTCTTGGGCTGGCCGTCGGTCAGGCCGAAACGCATGGCGACCACACCGGCTTCCCGCTCCGACAGCGTGTCCAGCACCGAGTGCAGCTGCTCCTGCAGCAGGGTGAAGGACACCGCGTCCGAGGGCACGACCGCCTCGGAGTCCTCGATGAGGTCGCCGAACTCGGAGTCGCCGTCCTCGCCGAGCGGCGTGTGCAGCGAGATCGGCTCGCGGCCATATTTCTGCACCTCCACGACCTTCTCCGGGGTCATGTCCAGTTCCTTGGCTAGCTCCTCCGGGGTGGGCTCGCGGCCCAGGTCCTGCAGCATCTGCCGCTGAACGCGCGCCAGCTTGTTGATGACCTCGACCATGTGCACCGGAATGCGGATGGTGCGTGCCTGATCGGCCATGGCGCGCGTGATGGCCTGGCGGATCCACCACGTCGCGTACGTGGAGAACTTGAAGCCCTTGGTGTAGTCGAACTTCTCGACCGCACGGATCAGGCCGAGGTTGCCCTCCTGGATCAGGTCGAGGAACAGCATGCCGCGCCCGGTGTACCGCTTGGCCAGGGAGACCACGAGGCGCAAGTTGGCCTCGAGCAGATGGTTCTTGGCACGACGACCGTCGGCGATGATCAGCTCGATGTCACGGCGGGTCCGGTAGTCCTTGGGCGCCGGGTCGAGCTTGGTGCGCTCGGCGTAGAGACCGGCCTCGATGCGCATGGCCAGGTCCACCTCCTGCTCCGCGTTGAGCAGGGCGACCTTGCCGATCTGCTTGAGGTAGTCCTTCACCGGGTCCGCTGTCGCTCCGGCGACGACGACCTGCTGGACCGGCGCGTCATCTTCGGAGTCATCGACGACGAAGCCGCCCGAGCTCGAAGGGTCCTCGTTCTTCTTGGTGCCCTTGACGCCGGCCTGCTCCTTCGCTGCCGACTCCTCGGACTGCGGCTCGGCGTTCTCCTCGGCCTCGTCCACCGCGTCCGGCGCGGTCGGGGTCAGGTCCTCGTCCGGATCGATGGCCGGCGCCGACTGCTTCGCCTTCGTCGTGCTCTTCGTCGTCGAGGACGACGCGGCGCTCTTGTCCTTGGCCGACGTCCCGGTCGTCTTCTTCGCGGCGGCCGACGTCCCGGTCGTCTTCTTCGCGGCGGTCGACGTCGTGCTCGTCTTCTTCGCCGACGTCTTCTTCGAGGCGGTCGACGTCGTGCTCGTCTTCTTGGCGGTCGTCGTCTTCGGGGCCGCCTTCTTGGCGGCGGTCGTCTTCTTGGTGGTCGTCGTCTTCGCGGTGGCCGACTCCCCCGTCGTTGTCTTCGTGGCGCTCTTCGACGCAGCGTTCTGCTTCGAGGTCGAAGCCTTCGAGGCCGCGGTGGTCGACTTCTTGGCCGCGGTCGCACGCTTCGGTGCGGCCTTCTTCGCGGTCTCGTCCTTGCCGTCGGCGGTCGTCTGGCTGTTCGAAGTCGAGGTCACTCGAGGCCTTTCCGTTGATCCCGCGAGCTACGTCGCGGAAGGTGGCTGGTCTGCAACACCGCACCTGCCGGGCCTGTGAAGGAGCCGACATGCGCGTGACCCTGTCAAGTCCCCTCGCGTCGGCACCGTGCAACGACGGGGACGACG
Source organism: Micrococcus cohnii (assembly GCF_014205175.1). Taxonomy (NCBI): domain Bacteria; kingdom Bacillati; phylum Actinomycetota; class Actinomycetes; order Micrococcales; family Micrococcaceae; genus Micrococcus; species Micrococcus cohnii. Next base: position 1,016,356 of record NZ_JACHNA010000001.1, read on the forward strand.
ACCAGCGGACCGCAGGGTCGTTTCTGGTGCAGGAACGCGGAACGCCACCGAGGTATTCCCGGCGGCCCGGCTGTCCTGCGACGATGCGCCAGGACTCGTCCCGGGCACCCGCAGGACGCACGGCGACCGCGTTCTGGACCCTGATTATGCCACGGGATCCACGCGCGAGGCCGACTCCGGACGCCACGCCGTGCGTGGATCGCAGGCCCAGCCAGCGACCTCACCGCGCCGCAGCAGCTGCGCGAGGAGCCGACTGAGGGTGTGGCCCGGGTCCGCGCGCAGGGCCGACTGCAGGTGCGCGGCTGCGGCGGATCCGTGCCCGCGAGCCCAGCTGACCCACCCGGCCACGGCGAGCGCTTCGACGGCGACTTCCGCCGGCGCGTGCTCGGCGATCTCCCGCAGGAGCCGCCGCAACTGGTCGAGCCACTCCCAGCACGGCCGCACTCCCGTGTCCGCCAGGTACAGCGACGCCAGACCACCCGACACCGCTGCCACGCTCGGCTCGGACGTGCGGCTCTGACGGCCGGGCTGCCCCTCCGACCGAGCTTGGACCGCGCCGGGCGGCTGCGGACCAGCGACGGCCAGCGCGACGAGGGCGTCTCGCCAGCCACGGTGCACCAACGGAGCGGCCAGACGCCGCAGCAGCACGGGCCCGGCTTCGCGGTCTGAGGCCAGCACGTCGGCCCAGGTGTCGAGCCAACACATCGCGTCGGCGGCGTCATGCGCCTGCGGCGCCGGCCACCCCGGCCTGCCGGCCACCGGCGTGGGCACGCGCTCGGACTCGGGCACGTCGGCGAAGACGGAGCCCTGCATCGTCATCGCCAGGGACACGGTGCTCAGCCTCGGGTCACGCAGCGGACGCGGCTGAGCGTCGGGGCCGACGTCGATGCCCTCACCCTGGGCCGTCCACGCCCACGACATTCCCTCGCTCACGACCCACGCGGCGGCCACCGGCACGCCCGCGTCGGCGAACGCCTCCCGAATGCGGGCGGCCAGGGGTCGGTGCGGGCGCGGACCGGCCGCCGGTTCGATGAGCAGGGCCAGGCACGCATCCGCCCCGGTGTCTCGGGCCAGCGTCCCGGCGGCCGTCTGGGCCCACTCGCGCAGGCCGGCTCCGGTGCACGCGGCCGGATCGGGCGCGTCGAACCGGACGCCCGCCCGCAGGCGGGAGCCAGACAAGGAGATCATCACCACGGAGTCGACGGGCAGGCCGCCGAACGTGTGGCCGACGAAGCCGAGCAGATCGTCCACGCCGCGGGCGGACACGGTGGTCGAGGAGTCAGAGACGGGCTGTGCTTGTGCGCTCATGGCCCCGATCGTGGCGATCCGGCTCAAGGCCGCGCGGCGGCACCGGCCTCGTTACACGGCGGGTCCGTGCGCACCGGCCGTCAGCGGCGACCTGTGCAGTGCTCGGCTCGCGCCTCGAATACAGACCGTCCCGCGGCGCCGGGCTCGAGTTCAGTCGTCGAACTGCCGACGTGAGAGATACGCCTCCACAGCTGAGGCGAGCTCCTCGCCGTCGGGCAGACCGTGCGAGGTCTCGAGCAGCGAACGCTCCTGGCCGCCGGCGTTCTGGTCATAGTTGCGCTCGAGGCCGCTGATCATCGTCTGGATCTCAGGTGACTCGCCCGTCTGACGGTCCAACTCGGCCTCGACCTCACGCACGGCGTCGCGCAGTTCGTCTGCGGGAAGCATCCGGCCCATGGCCGCGCCCGCGTACTCGAGCACCGCCACGGCCGCCGGCGGATACTTCGCCTCCGCCACGTAATGCGGGACGTGGATCGAGTACCCCGCCGTGAGGATCCCGCGCTCCTCGGCGCCGTACTCGATCACCTGCGCGGCCCCGCCCATCATCGTCGCCGCACCGCTCCACGTCGTCAGGCCCCGCAGCACAGCGGTGTGCGTGCCGTGCGCGGTGACGCCCAGGCGACGGGTGTGCGGCACCGGCATGGGCACCGCGTCGGCGAACACCAGCGACTCGACACGCCAGGCCTCCGCGAGGTCCAGGACCGCGCGGGAGAACGCCTGCCACGCGAAATCCGGTTCGGGCCCGGCGAGCATCAGAAACGGATGCCCGAGCGGATCCTGCACGAGCTCGAGGGTGATGCTGGGCATCCGCAAATCGCGGAAGCGTTCACCGTCGAACGAAATGCGGGGCCGACGGTCCCGGTAGTCGATCAGACGGTCGACGTCGAACTCGGCGATGACGCGGCGCTCAAGCCGCTCCCGCACCGCGGTGCGCACCTGCGAGGCCGTGCGGCCGGCATCCATGTGCCCGGAGAGCACGACGAAGAGGTCGAGCCCCTCGGGCACCGGGGCGGCACCGGAGCGGATCTCGGGGGCCAGGGTGAACAACCGCTGCTGCTCGCTCATGGTCGGGCCTCTTTCGCTTTACCTTGACGGACGACGGACGGATTCCATTCAACCCCACGATCCGCTCCCCTATTCCACCGTCGGCGTTCTCGGGTGGCTCCCCGCCGCGACGCGCACCCCACGCGGGTTAGGATCGTCGCCGTGACCGGGGCCACTCCCGTTCGCGTACGATCATCGACCGCTTCCACAGAAACGAGGACCTCTCCGTGATCTCCACCGTGCGACCGTCTCTGGCACCGAGCACGCTCGACTCGACCGAGGCCGAGGCGATCGTCGTCGGCGTCGCCGCGGGCGCGAACGCCCCGAGCCTGCTCGACTCGCCGCTGACTGCCGAGACCGTCTCGGCGCTCGAATCGTGCCTGCGCCCGCTCGGCGTGACCGGCCGCGCCGATGAGGTCACGCGCGTGCCCTCTCCCGCCGGGACCGACCGCACGGTGGTGCTCACCGGCATCGGGTCCATCGACGACGGCGTCACAGACGAGGCGCTGCGCCGGGCCGCCGGCGCGGCCGTGCGCGCGCTCAGTGGCCTCGACCACGTGGCTCTGGGCCTGCCCGCCGCGTCCGCCGCGACCGTCCAAGCCATCGCGGAGGGTGCTGCCATGGGCGCCTACACGTTCACGGCGCATAAGTCCGACGCGGACCACGCCGCAGAGGCGGCGCAGGGTCCGAGCCGGCCCGTCCGCCGCATCGACGTGCTGACCGACCTCGCGGACGCCGAGGCCGCCGTGCATCGGGCCGGCGTGATCGCCGACGCGGTGTGCGCCACGCGCGACCTGGTGAACACCCCGCCGTCGCATCTGTTCCCGGCGGCGTTCGCCGAGACCGCGCAGCAGACCCTGGCCGACACGAACGTCGAGGTCACGGTCTGGGACGAGCAGCGGCTGCAGGCCGAGGGTTTCGGCGGCATCGGTGCGGTGGGTCAGGGCTCCTCGCGTCCGCCGCGCCTGGTCCGCCTGGACCACAACCCGGACGGCGCGTCCGCCCACGTGGCGATCGTCGGCAAGGGCATCACCTTCGACACCGGCGGCATCTCGCTCAAGCCGGCCACCTCGATGACCACCATGAAGTCGGACATGGCCGGGGCCGCCACCGTGTTCGCCGTCGTCCGCGCCGCCGCCGTGCTGGGACTGCCCGTCCGCGTGACCGGCTGGCTGGCGATCGCCGAGAACATGCCCTCCCATACCGCCATCCGGCCCTCCGATGTGATCACGATGCACGGCGGCAAGACCGTCGAGGTCATGAACACCGACGCGGAGGGGCGCCTGGTCATGGCCGACGCTCTCGTCGCCGCCACGAACGAAACGCCGGACGTGGTGATGGACATCGCAACCCTCACCGGGGCCCAGATGATCGCCTTGGGCACCCGCACCACCGGCGTGATGGGCGATGCGCAGCTGCGCGACGAGATCGTGGCCGCGGCCGACCGCGTCGGCGAGACCGCGTGGGCCATGCCGATCCCCGAGAACCTGCGCGACTCACTCGACTCGCGGGTCGCCGACCTGTCCAACGTCGGCGACCGGTTCGGCGGCATGATGACCGCCGCCGCCTTCCTGCGCGAGTTTGTCGACGCCGGACGCGACGAGGCCCAGCGCGCGCAGACCCCGACCCCGTGGGCGCACATCGACATCGCCGGGCCCTCGTTCAACGAGTCGTCCGCATGGGGCTACACCCCGCAGGACGCCACGGGCGTCATGGTCCGGTCGCTGCTCGGTTTCATCGCGGGCCGCGCCGGGTAAAGTGGCGTTCAGTGTCCGCGCCACGACCGCGCCGGCCTCCCCTCGCGGGGGTGCCGGCACGGTCGTCGGCCGGCCCAGACGGATCTGATCCCAGCAACAAGGAGCTTCATCGTGGCCGAGAAGGCAACCGCTCAGGAATTCGACGTCCTCGTCCTCGGCGGTGGTTCCGCCGGCTATGCCGCCGCACTGCGCTCCGTGCAGTACGGCAAGACGGTGGGTCTCATCGAGAAGGCCAAGCTGGGCGGCACCTGCCTGCACTGGGGCTGCATCCCCACGAAGGCCTACCTGCATGCCGCCGAAGTCGCCGACGAGACCCGCCACGCCTCGAAGTTCGGCGTGAACGCGACCCTCGACTCGGTGGACATGGCCAAGGTGCGCGACTACAAGGACGGCATCGTCGCGGGCAAGCACAAGGGCCTCTCTGGGCTGATGAAGATGAAGAAGGTCCAGGTCATCGAGGGCGAAGGCAAGCTCGTCTCCCAGAACGAGATCGAGGTGGACGGCACCCGCTACAAGGGCGAGAACATCGTCCTGGCCTCCGGTTCGGTCGCCAAGACGATGGGCCTGCCGATCTCCAAGAAGATCATGACCTCCACCGAGGCCCTTGAGCTCGACTACACCCCGAAGTCCGCGATCGTGCTCGGCGGCGGTGTCATCGGCTCCGAGTTCGCCTCGCTGTGGAACTCGTACGGTGTCGAGGTCACCGTCATCGAGGGCATGAAGTCGCTCGTGCCGAACGAGGACCCGGCGATCATCAAGACCCTGGAACGCGAGTTCAAGAAGAAGGGCATCAAGACCAATCTCGGCACCTTCTTCGAGAAGGTCGAAGAGACCGGCGACGGCGTGAAGGTCACCCTCGCCGACGGCAAGGAGTTCACCGCGGAGGTCTGCCTGGTCGCCGTGGGCCGTGGCCCCAACACCGAGGGCATGGGCTACGAGGAGCAGGGCATCTCGATGGACCGAGGCTTCGTCCTGACCGATGAGCGCCTGCACACCGGCGTCGGCAACATCTATGCCGTCGGCGACATCGTCCCGGGCCTGCAGCTGGCCCACCGCGGTTACCAGCAGGGCATCTTCGTCGCCGAGGAGATCGCCGGCAACACGCCGATGGTCGTCGAGGACGTCAACATCCCGAAGGTGACCTTCACCGATCCGGAGATCATGTCGGTCGGCCTCTCGCAGCCCAAGGCGGAGGAGAAGTTCGGCAAGGAGAACATCGAGACCACCGAGTACAACCTCGCCGGCAACGGCAAGTCCTCGATCCTCGGCACCGGCGGCATCATCAAGATGGTGCGCCAGAAGAACGGCCCGATCGTCGGCGTGCACGGCATCGGCAAGCGCATCTCGGAGCAGATCGGCGAGGCACAGCTGATCGTCAACTGGGAGGCCTACCCGGAGGACGTCGCAGCCTTCGTGCATGCGCACCCGACGCAGAACGAGTCGCTGGGCGAGGCCGCGATGGCCCTGTTCGGCCACCCGCTGCACGGCTGACCCCCGATCCGACGACCCGGCGGGGCTGCGCCGACCGCGGCCCCGCCCCCGCACATCCCTGACGATCGAGACGCGATCGTCCCTGTCCGTGAGGAGTAACGGCCGCTATGTCTGAAACCGTGAACCTGCCCGCCCTCGGCGAATCCGTGACCGAAGGCACCGTCACCCGCTGGCTCAAGGAGGTCGGCGAGGAGGTCGCCGTCGACGAGCCCCTGGTCGAGGTGTCCACCGACAAGGTCGACACCGAGATCCCCTCGCCCGTCGCCGGCGTGCTCCAGGAGATCCTGGTCGAGGAGGACGACACCGTGGAGGTCGGCGCCCCGCTGGCCACCATCGGCGACGGCGAGGCCCCCGACTCGCAGGGCGACTCCACCGACGGCGCCGACTCTGAGTCCGCGATGGAATCCACCGAGTCGAATGAGAACGTCGTCGACTCCGAGGACGTGGCCGAGGAGGCCGCTGCCGAGGACTCCCCCGCTCCCGCCGCCGAGTCCGCCGGCTCGGGCGAGTCGTCCGGCTCGGGTGAGACCTCCGAGGTCACCCTGCCGGCCCTGGGCGAGTCCGTCACCGAGGGCACCGTCACCCGCTGGCTCAAGGAGGTCGGCGACGAGGTCGAGGTCGACGAGCCGCTGCTGGAGGTCTCCACCGACAAGGTCGACACCGAGATCCCCTCGCCCGTCGCGGGCACCCTGGTCGAGATCAAGGCCGAGGAGGACGAGACCGTCGAGGTCGGCGCCGTTCTCGCGCTGATCGGCGACGGTTCGGGAGCCGGCTCAGGCGACTCCGCGCCGAAGCAGGACAGCGCCCCCGCCCAGGACGAGAAGTCCGAGGAGCAGCCTGCCCAGGACGAGAAGGCGCAGGACGCGAAGCCCGAGCAGGAGAAGTCAGCCGCGCAGGCCGAGCAGAAGACGGCCTCCGATCAGGGCTCGCAGGACTCCGGCTCCACCCCGCAGGCCACGGAGCCGGGCAAGGGGTACGTGACCCCGCTGGTCCGCCGCCTGGCCAAGGAGCACAATGTGGACCTGTCCACCGTGCGCGGCACGGGCGTGGGCGGCCGCATCCGCAAGCAGGACGTGCTGGCGGCCGGTCTGTCGCAGGGCGCCTCCGGCTCCGCCGAGCAGGGCTCGGGCCAGGGCGGGACGACCTCGACCTCAGCGCCGTCCCCGGCCGCCGAATCCTCGGTGGACCCGGCGGTGCGAGGCGAGACCGAGAAGGCCCCGCGCATCCGCCAGGTCATCGCCCAGCGCATGCGCGAGTCGCTCGACCTGTCCACGCAGCTGACCCAGGTGCACGAGGTGGACATGACCCGCATCGTGCAGCTGCGCGCGAAGGCGAAGAACTCCTTCCAGGAGAAGACCGGCACCAAGCTGACGTACCTGCCGTTCATCACGCAGGCGGTCGCCGAGGCGCTCAAGCAGCACCCGAAGCTGAACGCGTCCTACTCCGCGGACAACAAGGAGATCACCTACCACGCCTCTGAGGACGTGGCGATCGCGGTGGACACCGACAAGGGTCTGCTGGTTCCGGTCATCAAGGACACCGGCTCGCTGAACCTCTCCGGCATCGCGCAGAAGATCGCCGACCTGGCCGAGCGTGCCCGCACCAACAAGATCGGTGCGGACGAGCTGTCCGGCGGCACCTTCTCGATCACGAACATCGGTTCGGTGGGCGCCCTGTTCGACACGCCGATCATCAACCAGCCGCAGGTCGCCATCCTGGGCACCGGCGCGATCGTGAAGCGCCCGATGGTCGTGGCGGACGCCGACGGCAACGACACCATCGCGATCCGGCACATGATGTACCTGTGCCTGACGTACGACCACCGCCTGGTCGACGGCGCGGACGCCGGCCGCTTCCTGATGACGCTCAAGCAGCGCCTCGAGGCGGGCGAGTTCGCCCACGAGCTGGGACTCTGAGAGGAGGACGCGCACCGTGGAGTTTCTTCACTCACTGCTCGTCGCCGGGCACATCGTCTCGGCGGCGGCCATCGTGGGCGGGTGGTTCGTTCGGTTCAAGCAACCGACGGTGACCACCTCCCAGTGGATCGGCGCGATCGGCATGCTGCTGACCGGCCTGGCCCTGGCCACGCTGGTCTCCATCCCGTCCGTGCGTGAGTCCATGGGCTGGGAGGGGTCTGCCAACCACATGAAGCTCGGCGTCAAGCTGGTGATCGGCGCCGTCGTGTTCGTGGCAGCCCTGATCGGTCACCGCAAGGCCAGCCGAGACGTGCCGGTGCCCACGGGCCTGGCCCACGCGGTGGGCGGCATGGGTCTGGTGAACATCCTGGTCGCCACTCTGTGGTGATCTCCGCCTGAGATCCCGAACGGGCCCCGTCAGCGAACGCTGACGGGGCCCGTTCGAGTTCTGGGCCGCTGCCGTCCGACTTAAGCGTCAAGGGGCACTCGAGGCAGACTCGGCGGGCCTGGCGGTCTCACCCGAGACGGCGTGCAGCTCCACCAGACGCCAGCCGTCGGCCTGCCGGACCAGCTCCATCTCTGCGGGGACCGGGCCGGTGCCCGAGTAGCGTGCAATCACCCGGCGGTCAGCGTCGGAGACCAGGTCGTGGGCGGAGGTGCTCACGTGCACCGGCACGCGGACTCGGTCAGGCCCCTCGACCCGATCCGGGCCCGTCCTCTCGACCGAGATCGAGACCCCGTCGAAGCGTTCTCCGCGCGTGCGCATCCGCTCGACCAGCTCACGGTCCGCCCGCCATGCCGGCGAGTCAGGTGCGGCATAGTCGCCCAGCCACTCCTGGTCGGGGTGGGTGAGGGCCCGCGCACGGCGGACCCCGATGGTCGAGAGCTGCTCGGCGGTCGGCCCAGAGGCCTCAGCGGCCTCAGCCGCCGACGGGGGCGACATCGAGACCTCTGACGGCGTGTCCGACCTCGCCGCCGGGGCGGAGGCGGACGCTGTCGCCGCCGGGGAGGACGCGTGTCCACCCTGAACCCCGGGAGACATCCGCTCCTGCACCGGTTCCGCATCGGCGCGCGTCGTCGGGGACCGGCCCGCGCCCCAAAGAATGCCGAGCACGCTCACGACGGCCAGGCCGACCGCTGCGACCCACACCCATCGCCGCCGTCTCCCCCGTGTCGCCCGGGGCTGCACCGCCGCCGCGCGCGCCCGCCCCCGACGTCGGCGCCGGCCCGGACGTCCCGCATCGCCGTCTCGGGCCTGGGCCGGAGGCAGTGTCGGCAGGAGCAGTTCCGTCTCCGGCGCGACCGCTCCGTGCAGGCGGACAGGCTCGCACTCCGCGGTGGCGTACACCGCTGCCGCGAGCTCGGCTGCGCTGGGCCGTGCTTCCGGCTGCGCGTCGAGGGCGGACTCCAGCGCCAGGGCCAGTTCGACAGGAACGTCGGGCACCAGCACCGGCAGGGGAGCTCGGTGCAGATCCGGCCCCGGAGCGCGCCCGGTGAGGCAGAACCAGCCCACAGCGGCCAGCGCATAGACGTCTGCCGCGGAGCCGGTCCGGGGCTGTTCCGCCCCGGCGTCGAGGGCCTCGTGCACCTCCGGTGCGGAGAACCCCGGCGTCCCGCCGAGTCGACTGTCTCCGCCCAGCACGCTCGCGGCGCCCAGGTCCGTCAGCCACGGTGAGCCGTCGAGGTCGAACAGCACATTGGCCGGTGAGACGTCACCGTGCACGACGGACGACTCGTGGAGGGAGCACAGGGCCGTGGCCAGGGGGCCGAGCACGCTCACGGTCTCCCCCACTCCCAGCGGTCCGCGGGCCTGAATGAGTGCGCTCAGGGTTCCGCCGGGCAGATGTCGGCTGAGCAGGCCGGTGCCGCGGTCCGTCTCGACGGTCCCGAGCAGCGGCACGACGTGCGGATGCACCTGGCCGTGCAGCGCTTGCCGTTCCAGGTCGACGCCTGTGCCCGGTTCGGATGCCAGTTTCAGGGCCGCCCGCTGCCCGGCGTCATCGCAGACGAGCCAGACCTCCCCCTGCCCGCCGGCACCGAGCAGCTCCTCGACCTGCCACCCGGACACCGTGGGGGCCGTGCACCGGGGCAGCTGCGCCGACGGCCACGTCCCAGAGCCCGGCGACGCTGCCAGGCGGGCCGGTTCGTCCGTTCCGCCCGGGTCGGCGGCCTCGTCCCAGCCCGGGCCGCCGATCGTGTCGCCGACTCGCCGCGTCCCGGCCATGCCGTCGTCCTGCTCCATGTTCGTCCCCTCCCCGGACGGGCCCCGTCCTCGCCTCGTCGCCGTCACCGTGTTCGTCATGGCTACCTGTCCAGGGCCCATGGTGCCCTCGGGAGCCCCCACGAACGGGCGATATCCACAGCCCGGACGGAGCGATAGAGTGGCGGGCATGTCTGCGCACCCGCTGCCCCCCGTCCGTGTGCTCGGCCTCGACCCGGACTTCGTCGATTACCGAGAGGCCTGGGATCTGCAGAAATCCCTCCACGCCGACGTGCTCGCAGGCCGCAGCGACGGCGAGATCCTCATGCTCGAACACGCCGAGGTCTACACGGCCGGACGACGCACCGAGGACGCAGAGCGTCCCACCGACGGCTCCGAGGTGGTCGACGTGGACCGCGGCGGCAAGATCACCTGGCACGGCCCCGGTCAGCTCGTCGGCTACCCGGTGGTCCGCCTGCGCGACCGCGCCCACGTGAAGGACTTCGTTTGGTTCATCGAGGAGATTCTGATCCGCACCGCCGCGGACGTGGGCGTCGAAGCGGTGCGCGTCGACGGTCGTGCCGGCATCTGGGTTCTCGCCGACACCGACGAGCAGGGCCGGGCTCGCCCGGACCGCAAGGTCGGGGCGATCGGACTGGCCATTCATGAGGGAATCTCGACGCACGGCTGGGCGTTGAACTGCTCGAACTCGCTGACCCCCTACGAGTCGATCATCCCGTGCGGCATCGCCGATGCCTCCACGACCACGCTCTCGGCCGAGGTGGGGCGCACTGTGACGCCCGCAGACGTGCTGCCGTTGCTGCGCCGGCACCTCGACGACCTCGGCCCCGAGCACATCCGCACCGACTTCCCGGAAGGACCCACCGCATGAGCACCGCACCCGAAGGCCGCCGCCTGCTGCGCGTCGAGGCACGCAACGCCGAGGTCCCCGTCGAACGCAAGCCCGACTGGATCAAGGCCAAGGTCGAGATGGGCCCGGAGTACATCGGCCTGAAGAACAAGGTGAAGAGCTCGGGCCTGCACACCGTGTGCGAAGAGGCCGGCTGCCCCAACATCTACGAATGCTGGGAGGACCGAGAGGCCACCTTCCTCATCGGCGGCGACATCTGCACACGCCGCTGCGACTTCTGCGACATCGCCACCGGCAAGCCGCGCCCCCTCGACATGGACGAGCCGCAGAAGGTCGCCGAGAACATTCGCGAGATGAATCTGCGCTACGCGACCGTCACCGGTGTCGCCCGCGACGACCAGAAGGATGGGGCCGCCTGGCTCTACGCGGAGACGATCCGCAAGATCCACGAGCTCAATCCGAACACGGGCGTGGAGATCCTCCCGCCGGACTTCGGCGCCGTCCCGGAGCTGGTGCAGCAGGTCTTCGACGCCCGCCCCGAGGTCTTCGGTCACAACCTCGAGACCGTCCCCCGGATCTTCAAGAAGATCCGTCCGGCGTTCACCTACGAGAAGTCCCTCAAGGTCCTGAGCATGGCCAAGGCGGACGGGCTCGTCACCAAGTCGAACCTGATCCTCGGCATGGGCGAGAGCGACGAGGAGATCGACCAGGCATTGCAGGACCTGCACGAGGCCGGCTGCGACATCATCACCGTCACCCAGTACGTGCGGCCCTCCAAGCTGCACCATCCGATCGACCGGTGGGTGAAGCCGCAGGAGTTCGTCGACTGGTCCGCGCGCGCCGAGGAAATCGGCTTCGCTGGCGTCATGGCTGGCCCGCTCGTGCGCTCGTCCTACCGGGCCGGCAAGCTCTACGCCTCCGCGATGGAGAAGCTCGGCCGTCAGGTCCCCGAGCACCTGAGCCACCTGGCCGGTGAGTCCACCGCCCGCCAGGAGGCGACCTCCGTGCTCGCCCGATTCTCCTGAGCGCAGCGGATAGACTGACCCACGCTATGGCCAAGAACTCCTCCCCCTCCTCCGCGTCCGGCTCGACCTCCCTCAAGGAGGTCAAGGCCATGCAGCGCGAACGTCGTCGGCAGATGAAGGCGGACAAGAAGAACGAGCGCGCCGCGAAGAAGGCGACTCGCGGGCCCGGGATTCTCTCCCAGCTCAAGCAGGTCTTCCACATGACCCGCCAGCACAACCCAAAGCTGGTGCTGTGGATGGCGCTGGCCTTCGTGGCGGCCCTGCTCATCGGCCTCGTGATCGGCCTGCTGCTCGAGAACCCGGTGACGTGGGTGCTCATCGCGATCCCCTTCGGCCTGTTCGCCGCGGTGTTGGTGATGAACCGGCTCGCCGAACGCGCTATGTTCGCGCAGATCGACGGCCGTCCCGGTGCCGCCGGGGCCGCTCTGTCGACGCTGCGCCGCGGATGGATCGTCCGTGAGGAGCCGGTCGCCGTGAACCCGCGCACCCAGGACGTCGTGTTCCGTGCGATCGGGCGGCCAGGCGTCGTGCTGGTCACCGAGGGCCCGTCGAACCGGGTGGCCAAGCTCGTGCAGAAGGAACGTCGTACCACCGAGCGGCTGCTGCCGAATGTGCCGGTCCGCGTCGTCGAGACCGGCCATGGCGCGGACCAGACGCCCCTGCACGAACTGACGCGCGTGCTCAAGCGCATGGACAAGCGCCTGACCAAGCACGAGGTCGCGGCCGTCGACAAGCGGCTGACGGCGCTGGGGACCTCGAAGCCGCCGATCCCCAAGGGCGTCGACCCGCACCGGGCGCGTCCGGACCGACGCGCCATGCGCGGTCGCTGATCGACGTCGCCTTCCGAGCACGGCGGCAGCACCGTGTGCTCACGCCGACGGCGGCCACCCAGAGCGGGTGGCCGCCGTCGGCGTTGTGAACCTCGCGCACGACGTGGATCGCGGCGACGCCGCCGACGTCACATGACGATCTCGACGGTGCCCGCCGCCTTGTCGTGCAGACTCCGCCCGTCCGGGTCCACGATCATCAGCGGCACGACCAGCACGAGCAGTCCCGTGCGCAGCAGCACCGAGCCGAATGAGGCGGAGGCTCCGCCGACCTGCACGACCTGTGTGCGGGCGATGGCCTTGCCGACCGTCGTCGCCAGCAGGCTCAGGCCGATCACGTGCATCGCGGCGAACAGGGCAAGGACCGCCATCGGATGACCGCCGAAGAGCCACGCGGCGAGGCCGTACGCGAGGAACCAGTCGAGGAACAGCGCCCCAACCCGACGCATCGGACGCGCCAGGGACGTCGAACCGGACTCGGGCAGGCCGAGGCGGTCACCGGGCCAGCGGCCGCGCGAGATCGAACTTCCAGGCCCGTCGACCCACCCGGCCATCTCTCGACGGGTGATCAGCGGCTCACCCCGTCGGGGACCGTCGGGACGTGGGGATTCGCTTCTGTGTGCCACCGCTCCAGCCTAGTGCGGCGTCGACCCCCGTGCTGACGGCGCCCCGGCCGAGGCCGACTCACGGCGGCCGCCCGGGCGGGGAACCCGCGAAATCCGAGGTCGGACTCCCGTAGGCTAGGTTCGTCTTGATCCGGGCCCGTGCCCGGGTCCGCACACGCCCACGCGTACCCAAGGAAGGTCAGGCGACAACACATGTTCAGCAAGGTCGAGGACGTGCTCTCGTACATCAAGGAGGAGGGCGTCGAGTTCGTCGACATCCGCTTCACCGACATGCCGGGACAGCAGCACCACTTCAACGTGCCGGCCTCGACGGTGGACGAGGACTTCTTCGTGGACGGGCAGCTGTTCGACGGCTCCTCGATCCGTGGCTTCCAGGGCATCGCCGAGTCCGACATGCAGCTGATCCCGGACATCGCCACCGCGTTCATCGACCCGTTCCGCGTGCGCAAGACGCTGGCCATGAACTTCTCCATCGTGAACCCTCGCACCGGCGAGGCCTACCAGCGCGACCCGCGTGGCGTTGCCCAACGCGCGGAGGAGTACCTCGCCTCGTCCGGCGTCGCCGACACCGCGTTCTTCGCCTCCGAGGCGGAGTTCTACATCTTCGACGATGTGCGCTACAAGTCGACCCCGCGCGAGTCCTACTACGCCGTCGACTCCGAGGAGGCGTGGTGGAACACCGACCGCGTCGAGCAGGGCGGCAACCTCGGCCACAAGACCCCCGAGGGCGGCGGATACTTCCCCGTCTCCCCCGTCGACAAGCAGGCGGACCTGCGCGACGAGATCTCTCACGTGCTGGGCGAGGTCGGCCTCGAGGTCGAGCGTGCGCACCACGAGGTGGGCGCACCGGGGCAGGCGGAGATCAACTACAAGTTCAACACGCTGACCCACTCGGCCGACGACCTGCAGAAGTTCAAGTACGTCGTGAAGAACGTCGCCGAGCAGTTCGGGCAGACGGCCACCTTCATGCCGAAGCCGGTCTTCGGCGACGGCGGTTCGGGCATGCACTGCCACCAGTCGCTGTGGAACGGCGGCGAGCCGCTGTTCTACGACGAGAAGGGTTATGCGAACCTCTCGGACGTCGCCCGCTGGTACATCGGCGGCCTGCTCGAGCACTCGACCGCCGTGCTCGCGTTCACGAACCCGACCGTGAACTCCTACCGTCGCCTGGTGCCGGGCTTCGAGGCGCCCGTCTCGATGGTGTACTCGCAGGGCAACCGCTCGGCGGGGATCCGCATCCCGATCACCGGCTCGAATCCGAAGGCCAAGCGTCTCGAGTTCCGCGCGCCCGACGCCTCCTCGAACCCGTACCTGGCCTACGCCGCCCAGCTGATGGCCGGACTCGACGGCATCCGCAACCGCATCGAGCCGGCCGAGCCGATCGACAAGGACCTCTACGAGCTGCCGCCGGAAGAGATGGCCGACATCAAGAAGGCCCCCGCCTCCCTCGAGGAGGCCCTGCGCGGCCTCGAGGAGGACCACGAGTTCCTCCTCGCCGGCGATGTGTTCACCGAGGACCTGATCCGCACGTGGATCGAGTACAAGCGTGAGCAGGAGATCGCGCCGCTGACGATGCGGCCGAACCCGTACGAGTTCGAGCTGTACTACTCGGTCTGAGTCGCCCGACGCGGCAGCCGCACGGCCCGTCGTCTCCTCGCGGAGACGGCGGGCCGTCGTCGTGCGGTGCGGATCACAGCCTGTGGTCCGGCCCGGCAGGAATAGCCTGACCGCCTCCGGCGCTGACAGCCAGAGGAGAACCGTCAGCCCCCGTCGCCAGGAGCCACACCATGAGCGCCGCAGATCAGCCCACCACCACCGCCGAGCCGAGCGACCACCCCCAGGACCGTGAGGGCCGCCTGCCCGTGTCCATGCTCGACCTGGCCACGGTGAAGCCCGGTCGCAGCGTGCGCGAGGCACTGGAGGAGTCGGTCGAGCTCTCACAGCTCGCCGAGGCCCAGGGCTTCGAACGAGTCTGGTTCGCCGAGCACCACAACATGTCCGGCATCGCCTCATCGGCGACTGCCGTCCTGCTGGCCCACGTGGCGTCGCAGACCAGCAGCATCCGCCTGGGCTCCGGCGGGGTCATGCTGCCCAATCACTCCCCGCTGGTCATCGCCGAGCAGTTCGGCACCCTGGCCGAACTGCATCCGGACCGCATCGATCTGGGCCTCGGCCGTGCGCCGGGCACGGACCAGCGCACGCTGCAGGCCCTGCGGCGGGACCCGTCTGCGGCCGACCGGTTCCCGCAGGACGTGCTCGAGCTGCAAGGATATCTCCGCGGCGAATCTCGGGTGCCGGGCATCGACGCGTACCCGGGGCACGGCACCGACGTGCCCCTGTACATCCTCGGCTCGTCGCTGTTCGGCGCGCAGCTGGCCGCGCAGCTCGGCCTGCCATACGCGTTCGCCTCGCATTTCGCGCCGCAGATGCTGGACCAGGCGGCGCGTGTTTACCGAGAGCAGTACCAGCCGTCCCAGGCGCACCCTCAGCCGCACTTCATCGCGGCGCTGAACGTGATCGCCCTCGACGACGCAGCCGAGGCCCACCAGCAGTTCGTGCAGGCGCAGCAGATGCGGGTCCAGCTGCTCGTGGGTCGCGGACGAGACTTCTCCGAGGCCGAGCTCGACACGCTGATGGACTCGCCGGCGGCCGAACAAGTGCTCGGCATGCTCAAGCACTCCGCCGTCGGGACGGGCTCGAGCGTGGCGGAGCATGTCCGCGGCTTCGCGGACCACGTGCGTGCGGACGAGGTCATGGTGACGGCCCTGGCCCCGGACCTGGCCCCGCGGCGGCGCACCCTCGAGCTGCTGGGCGAGCACCTGGTCCGTGCCTGATCACCGCAGCACGATGCCGCCCGCCGCCGGCCCGCTCACAGACCGTAAAAGTGCTTCTCGAACACCTGCCGTGCGTGTCGGCTCACCCTCAGGTAGTGCTGCTCGAACTCGGTGCCGGCGGCATCAGGCCCGAGACACCACAGCGCCAACACCGCCAGGTCGGTGGCCTTGGCCGGCAGCACGTCGCTGGTCTTGCCCGTCCACAGGAAGCTGACGGCCCGCACCCGCGTGGCCAGCAGCCACGCGGCTTCGAGGGCCCGGGCGTCCTCTGCCGGCAGCAGCTCGTGCTCGGCCAGGGCGCACAGTGCCGGCAGCGTCTGGGTCGTGCGGAGAGCCTCGACCCGGTGAGCATGCCGCAGCTGCAGCGTCTGCACGAGCCACTCGACATCTGAGAGCCCACCGCGGCCGAGCTTGACGTGCCGGGCGGGGTCCGCGCCGCGTGGCAGCCGCTCGGACTCGACCCGAGCCTTGATCCGGCGAATCTCGCGCAGCTGAGCGTCGGTGAGATCGCCGCGGTAGCGCACCGAGTCGATCCACTCGCGCGTGGTCTCCGCCAGGTCCGGATCGCCCGCGATCACGCGGGCGCGCGTCATCGCCTGGCGCTCCCACACCTCGGCCCAACGTTCGTAATACTCGCGGTAGGACTCGAGGGTGCGGGCCAGCGGCCCCTGCCGGCCCTCGGGCCTGAGGTCAGCGTCCATCTCGAGCGTGCGCTCGCCGGGCAGCGGCGGGGAGGCCGGCCTCCGCAGCAGCGCAGCCACCTGCTGGGCGATCCGCACGGCCTGACGCTGCGCGGCGTCCTCGTCGACCCCCGGCCGTGGACGATGCACGTACATGACGTCCATGTCCGATCCATAGGTGATCTCGCGCCCGCCCTGACGGCCCATGGCGATCACGGCGACGTCGGTGAGCAGCTGTTCCTCGGCCTCCAGCACGCGCAGGCACGTCTGGAGCGCACCGACCACGGCGACGGCGTCAATGTCGGCCAGGGCCAGGGACGCCTGGCTCTGGTCAAGCCGACCCAGGGCATCCGCGACCGCGATGCGCAGCACCTCACGACGCCGCACCTGCCGCACGTGCCGGATCACCTGGGCGGCGGTCTCGTCGTCGCTGTGCCGTGCCAGCCGGGCTCCCAGCTGCCGCCACAGCGCGGCCGCGTCGATCGGGCTGAGCTGTTTGTCGTCACCGAACCATGCCGCGGCCTCGGGCGTGTGCTCAAGCTGGTCGCCGATGAAGCGCGATGTCGAGAGAACGCGGCACAGCCGTCTCGCCGCGGCATCCGAGTCCCGCAGCATCCGCAGAAACCACGACGAGGATCCCAGATTCTCGGAGAGTCGGCGGAAGGCGACCAGGCCCGTGTCCGGATCGGCGCCCTCGGCGAGCCATCCCAGCATGACCGGCAGCAGATGACGCTGCATCGCGGCCCGGCGGGACACACCCGTGGTCAGCGACTCGATATGGCGCAGGGCCCCGCGCGGGTCGCGATAGCCCAGGGCAGCCAACCGTGCCCGCACGGAGTCCGCGCTCAGCTGTGCCTCCCCCGCCGACAGGGCCGCCGTCGTCGAGAGCAGCGGGCGGAAGAAGATGCGTTCGTGCAGCTGCCGGACCTCGCGTCGGACCTGCCGGAACCGGGCCTGCACGTCCTCCCCGCGCGTGGGGCGCACATCCGCCGCCCCGCGCATCACCCGGGAGAGCACGCGCAGCGCCTCGTCCTTGGCCGGCAGAAGGTGGGTGCGACGCATGTGCGTCAGTTGGACACGGTGCTCGAGGCAGCGCAGCCACCGGTAGTGCTGCGCGAGGGCCTCGGCGTCGCGCGTGCCGATGTAGGCGGCCTGTTGCAGGCGCGAGACCGCCTCGAGCGTGCCGCGCACACGCACGGTCTCATCGGCACGGCCGTGCACCAGCTGCAGCAGCTGTGCTGTGAACTCGACGTCGCGCAGTCCGCCGGCACCGAGCTTGATCTGCCGCTCGCGTTCGGCCGGGGCGATGTTCTCCTGCACCCGTGCCCGCATGCGCCGCACGTTTTCGACGAAGCCCTCCCGCTGCGAGGACTCCCACACCAACGGCCAGATCCGGTCGATGTAGACCTGCCCGAGCGCGGCGTCCCCGGCGATCGGCCGCGCCTTAAGTAGCGCTTGGAACTCCCAGCCATGGGCCCACCTCCGGTAATACTGGGCGTGCGAGTCCAGGGTCCGCGAGAGCGCTCCGTCCTTGCCCTCCGGGCGCAGGTTCGCGTCGACCTCCCACAGCCCGGGTTCCGGGGCGGCTGCACCGATCACCTTCGAGATCCCGGCGGCCAGGTCCGCGGCGATGCCGGACACCTGCGCCTCGTCGAGCTCCGCTGTTGCCGGGCAGTCCGGATCCGTGGAGTCCGGCGTCTGGGACGGCGTCGGATCGGCGTGGACGAAGATCACGTCGACGTCGGAGATGTAGTTCAGCTCGCGGGCCCCGCATTTGCCCATCCCGATGACGGCCAGCCGCACCTGCGCGGCGGCCTCGCCATGACGCTCGCGCAGCTGCGCACGAGTCACCGCGAGCGCGGCCTCGATCGCAGCCGCCGCGAGATCGGCCAGCCAGGCCGAGACGCTCGGCTGGACCGCGGTCGGGTCCTGTGCGGAGAGGTCCCGCAGGGCGATCGCGGTCAGCTGCCGGCGGTACGCACGGCGCAGCGCGACGGCGGCGTCGGGACCGTCCAGGCCCGCCACGGGCGGCCCGGTCCGTCCGGGTTCGGCACGGACCGCCTCGAGCAGCAGAGAGCGCAGCCGGTCCCGCCCGTCGGACCACGCCGTGCCCTCACGGGTGGGGTCCGGCTCCCCCAACGCCGGTGCCGTGGCGACAGCCCGCGCCGGGTCGAACACCAGGTCGGCGTTCTCGGGCACGCGGATGAGGAACTCCGCCAGGCTCTCGGAGGCTCCCAGCAGCCGCATCAGGGTGGCGGCCCGGTCCTCGTCGCTCAGGACGGCGTGCAGGCCGGGGACCCGTTCGGACAGCCGGATCCACAGCAGCAGAGCCTGGTCGGGGTCCGGCGCGTGGGCCAGGGCGCCCAACAGCGCGTCCCGGTCGAGCTGAGCGAGCTCAGGATCGGCGAACAGCCGCTGGGCGCGGCTCAGGTCCGTGAAGCCCGCCGCCGTCAGGGCGCGGCGGGACGGGCCGTCGTCGGGGGCGGAGGAGCCGGGCAGCTCATTCATAGGCACTGCTGCTCAGAGCCCGGTGAGGTAGCGCTTGATCTCGTACGGGGTGACCTCCACACGGTAGTCGTCCCATTCCTGACGCTTGTTGCGCAGCAGCGTCGAGAAGACGTGCTCGCCGAGCACCTCCGCCACGAACTCGGAGTCCTCCATCACGCGCACCGCGTCGTGCAGCGTGCCCGGCAACGGCGCGTGGCCGAGGGCCCGACGTTCAAACGTGGTCAAGGCGTTGACGTCGTCCTGGGCGGGGTCCGGCAGCTCGTAGCCCTCTTCGATGCCCTTGAGCCCCGCCGAGATCAGCACCGCGTACGCGAGATACGGGTTGGCGGAGGCGTCGATGCCCCGGTACTCGATGCGGGCGGAGCCGGCCTTGTCCGGTTTGTACAGGGGCACCCGGACCAGCGCCGAGCGGTTGTTGTGGCCCCAGGAGACGTAGGCGGGCGCCTCTCCGCCGCCCCAGAGTCGCTTGTAGGAGTTCACGAACTGGTGAGTGATCGCGGTGATCTCCTCCGAATGGCGCAGCAGTCCCGCAATGAACTGACGCGCGGTGCGCGAGAGCCGGTACTCGTCGGCCGGGTCGTAGAAGGAGTTGGAATCGCCCTCGAACAGCGAGAAGTGCGTGTGCATGCCGGATCCGGGGTGATGGGAGAACGGCTTCGGCATGAACGTGGCGTACAGCCCCTGGCTGCGGGCGACCTCCTTGACGATCGTGCGGAAGGTCATGATGTTGTCGGCCGTCGTCAGGGCGTCCGCGGCGCGCAGGTCAATCTCGTTCTGTCCCGGCCCGTCCTCGTGGTGGGAGAACTCGACGGAGATCCCCATCTCCTCCAGCAGCGTCACCGAGCTGCGGCGGAAGTCCTGGGCATCGCTTCCGGGCACATGGTCGAAATAGCCCGAGGTGTCCGCAGGCACCGGCTGCCCGTCGGGCCCGGGCTGGTCGCTGGCGAGCAGATAGAACTCGATCTCCGGGTGGGTGAAGCAGGTGAACCCCATGTCCGCGGCCTTGTCGAGCGCACGGCGCAGCACATGCCGCGGATCGGCCGGGTACGGCTCGCCCTCCGGCGTGAGCACGTCACAGAACATGCGGGAGGTCTCATCGTCCTCGCCGCGCCAGGGAAGCACCTGGAACGTCGACGGGTCCGGTTGCAGCAGCATGTCGGACTCGAAGATGCGGGTGTACCCGTCGATCGACGAGCCATCGAAGCCCAGGCCCTCGGAAAACGCCGCGTCCACCTCGGCGGGCGAGAGCGCGACAGACTTGAGCGTGCCGATCACGTCGGTGAACCACAGACGCACGAAGCGCACGTCCCGGTCCTGGATGGTGCGGAGAACGAAATCCTGCTGACGGTCCATGCGCTCACTCTAGGCCGGTGCCCGACGACACCGACAACCGCCGCGCGACGGACCTGCCCGTGCCGCGCGGCCCTAGAATCGTGAGCATGTCCAGCGCAGAGCAGAACCCCGCGTCCCCCGCCGACACCGCATCCGTGTACGGCCCGCCGGCCCCGGCGAAGTACCGCACCGTGCACTTCCAGCGGGCGAAGGACGAGGGACGCCGGTTCGCGATGCTCACCAGCTACGACGCCATGACGGCAGAGATCTTCGATGCGGCCGGCGTCGAGATGCTGCTGATCGGCGACTCGGTCGGGAACACCGTGCTCGGCCACTCGACGACCCTGCCGGTGAGCCTGGACGACATGGTGCTGTTCGCCTCCGCCGTGACTCGCGGGGCCACCCGGGCTTTCGTCGTGGCGGACCTGCCGTTCGGCTCGTACGAGGCCTCCCCGCAGGACGCGGTCGCCGCGGGCGTTCGCCTGGTCAAGGAGGCCGGCGTGCACGCAGTGAAGATGGAGGGTGACGAGCGCTTCGCCGAGCACGTGGCCGCCATGACCGCCGCCGGCGTGGCCGTCATGGCCCACATCGGCTTCACCCCGCAGTCCGAGAACGTCCTGGGCGGCTATCGGGTGCAGGGCCGCGGCGAGGACGCGACGCGGCGCATGGTCGCCTCCGCCCGCGCCCTCGAGGAGGCCGGGGCGTTCGCGGTGCTGATGGAGATGGTCCCCTCCGAGGTCGCCGCCGCCGTGGACGCCGCGCTGACCGTGCCGACGGTCGGCATCGGCGCCGGCGCCGAGACGACCGGTCAGGTGCTCGTCTGGCAGGACATGCTCGGGATGCGCACCGGGGGCGTGCCGCGGTTCGTGCGCCGGTACGCCGACTTGCACGGCACGATCACCGACGCGGTCACCCAGTACCGCCGCGATGTGCTCTCCGGGCAGTTCCCCGCCCCGGAGCACGGCTTCGAATCCTGAGCCGCGGCGCCTCGGTCCGCCGGCTCAGCTGGCGTCGTTCAGCGGGTTCGCATCCCAGTCTCGGTCTTCAGCGTTCTGTTCGTCAGTGGCCTCGTTGTTCGCCGCGACGCGGCTCATCGCCGCCACGGCCTCGTCCCGGCTGGCGTAGGGACCCAGCAGCTGCGACCAGTCAGACTGGGCCCCCTGCTCGACCTCGCCGGTGCGGACGTTGTACCAAAACTGCGTGTCTTCGCTCATGGTCGACCAGCCTAGACCGGCGGCCCGGAGCCCGGCGATAGGGTGGCGACCATGTCCGAGAACTCCACGCACCCTGCCCCCACGCACAATGGCCCGCGACCAGACGGCCCCGCCGCCCCGGCCGAGGGCTCCCGCGCGCCGGTGGGCACACTCGCCCCGGGCGTGCAGTCCCCCGCGCCGCCGGTGCCCGCCTCGATTCCCCGGCCGGAGTACGTCGGGAAGAAGGACGCCGACGAGGGCAACGCCTCGGACGTCTACGACGCGGCCGGGATCGAACGCATCCGCGCGGCCGGGCGCCTGGCGGCCGAGGCCATGGAGCACACCGCCGCGCACATCCGTCCGGGCGTGAGCACCGACGAGCTGGATCGCATCGCGCACGCCTACCTCGTCGAGCACGGCGCCTACCCCTCGTGCCTGGGCTACCGCGGGTTCCCCCGCTCCATCTGCACGTCCCTGAACGAGGTGATCTGCCACGGCATCCCCGACGGCACGGTCCTCGAGGACGGCGACATCGTCAATCTGGACATCACCGCCTACCTCGACGGCGTGCACGGCGATCACAATCGCACCTTCCTCGTCGGCGACGTGGACGAACAGTCCCGGCTGCTGGTCGAGCGCACCCACGAGGCGATGATGCGCGGGATCCGGGCCGTGAAACCGGGCCGACAGATCAACGTGATCGGCCGGGCCATCGAGTCCTACGCCAAACGCTTCGGCTACGGCGTGGTGCGCGACTTCATCGGCCACGGCGTGGGCGTCGAGTTCCACTCCGGCCTGGTGATCCCCCACTACGACACCGCACCGGCCAATGACCGCCTCATGGTGCCCGGCATGGTCTTCACGATCGAACCGATGATCACCCTCGGCACTCATGAGTGGCAGATGTGGGACGACGGCTGGACGGTCGTCACCAAGGACCGGCAGCGGACCGCTCAGTTCGAGCACACCATCGTGGTGACCGACGACGGCGCGCAGATCCTCACGACCACGGACTGAGCCTGACGGCCCCTGCCGCCACCGGTCCGTAGACTTAGGCCCGTGAGCAACGACAGGCAGACCACGCGCGGCAAGTACCCCACCGTGATGGGGGTGGACATCGGCGGCACTGGGACCAAGGGCGGGCTGGCGCGCCTCGGCTCCGGGGCGAAGGCCGGCACCCTGCGAGGCGATCGGTTCCGCCTGCCCACGCCGCAGCCGGCCATGCCGGCGACGGTGGCGCAGACGGTCGCGCAGGTGGCCGCCGAGCTCGGCTCACGGGAGAAGGCCCCGCCGGCCGGCTCGGCCGTCGGCGTCTGTTTCCCGTCGATCATCCGTGGTGGCGTGTGCTGCTCGGCGAGCAACATCGACTCCAGCTGGATCGGCACCGATGTGGCCGACCTGCTCGCCACGCACTTGGACCGCCCCGTGACCGTCCTGAACGACGCGGACGCCGCCGGCCTCGCCGAGGCGCGCTACGGAGCCGGACGCGGGCGCTCCGGCACCGTCATGGTGGTCACTCTGGGCACGGGCATCGGCGGCGCCCTGATCCACGACGGTCGGCTCGTGCCGAACTTCGAGGCGGGCGCACTCGAGCTGGACGGCGTGATGGCCGAGTCCCGTGCCTCGGCCAAGGCGCGTGAGCGCGAGGGGCTCTCGTGGTCCGAATACGCTGCACGTCTGCAGCGTTACTTCACCCACCTGGAGCGGGTCTTCTCCCCGGATCTGTTCATCGTCGGCGGCGGCATCTCCAAGCGCCCCGACGACTACCTGCCGCTGCTGGATCTGAGCACGCAGATCATCCCCGCGCAGCTGCAGAACAACGCGGGCATCGTCGGCGCGGCTCTGGCGGCGCACGACGACCCGGCCGACGCGAACTGACCGACCGCGGCGGTCCCGGACAGACCGAGGGCGGTTCCGGCTTCCCCTCCGGAACCGCCCTCGGCCATTCTCGAGCCGATCCGGAAATGCCACCGTCGGGGCGGCCCGCTCGGATCAGCCTCGCGCCATACTCTAGCGGGTGAACAGGCGCGGCTGTAAAGCGGGACGACGCGGGGTCTCCCCAGTCTCCCGCAGGTCGTCGAGCGCGGCCTGGAAGTCCTGCAGGGACTCGAAACCCCGGTAGACCGAGGCGAAGCGCAGATACGCCACCTGGTCGAGCCGACGCAGCGGTTCGAGGATCGCCAGCCCCACGTCGTGAGCGTCCACCTCCGCGTGTCCGGTCGCCCGGATGGCCTCCTCGACCTCCTGGGCGAGCATCGCCAGGTCGTCGCTCGTCACGGGTCGGCCCTGGCATGCCTTGCGCACTCCGTTGATGACCTTCGACCGGTCGAACGGCTCCGCCACGCCCGAGCGCTTGACCACCGTGAGCGCCGTCGTCTCCATCGTCGTGAATCGTTTGTGGCAGGACTGACACTGGCGTCGGCGTCGGATGGCCGACCCGTCCTCCAGAGAGCGCGAGTCGACGACCCGAGAGTCCTCGTGCCGACAGTAGGGGCAGTGCACGGTCGCCTCCTCGAAGCGCGCGGGAACAGTGGTGGACGCAGACCGACCCGGGGCCGGGCCTGCGCCCATGCTACGTCCGCCGTGGCCCGGGCGCGGCTCCCGTCAGCTCAGGCAGTTCGAACCGAGCAGAATCTTCAGGTCCCCGAACAGGGCCGGGTTCGGACTGACCCGGAACTGCGGCGCCAGCTGGAACACCTCGGTCGACCGCTGCCCGACCAGCTGCAGCCGCACGTCGTTCGGTCCCTCGTGGTTGCGCAAGGTGTCCGCGAGCTGCCCCATCAGGTCCTGGGTCGCCCGGAACGAGGGAATCGAGATCGTGACCGGGCCTGCGTCAGCGTCCTTGAGCTCGGGGATGGTCATCTCCTGCGCCGAGAGCACAACCGACCCGTCATCACGACGCTGCACGCGCCCGCGCACCGCCACCACGAGGTCCTCAGCCAGCATCATCGCGATCGGGGCGTACACCTGGCCGAAGAACATCACGTCCATCGAGGCACCGAGATCCTCGATCTCGCAGCGGGCGTACGCATTGCCTGAACTCTTGGCCACACGTCGCTCCAGGGTCGTGATGAGCCCGGCGATCGTCACCGACGATCCGTCGGCGGGTCCGTCGTCGTCGAGCACGCGGGTGATCTGCGTGTCCGCGTACTGGCCGAGCACCCCGTCGAGCCCCTGCAACGGGTGGTCCGAGACGTAGAGGCCCAGCATCTCGCGTTCGAAGGCAAGTTTGTCCTTCTTCGTCCACTCCGGCAGCTCCGGCACGACCACGGACTCCTGCTGCTGGTCCTCGGCCGCGTCCGCCGCACCGCCCAGCGCGAAGATGTCGAAGGTGAACTCGCCGTGGTCCTCCTTGCGCTTCTGGGCGACGGTCGCGTCGACCGCCTCCTCGTGCACCGCGAGCAGCGCCCGGCGCGCATAGCCGAGCGAGTCGAACGCGCCGGCCTTGATCATCGACTCGATCGTGCGCTTATTGCACACCGCCAGCGGCACTTTGGCCAGGAAGTCGCCGAACGAGGTGTAGGCGCCCTTGTCCTCGCGTCCGGCGACCATGCCCGTGACGACGTTCGCGCCCACGTTGCGCACCGCGCCCATGCCGAAGCGGATGTCGGTGCCCACCGGGGTGAAATTCTGGTGGGACTCGTTCACGTCCGGCGGCAGCACCGTGATGCCCATGTGGCGGCACTCGTTGAGGTACATCGCCAGCTTGTCCTTGTCGTCGCCGACGGAGGTGAGCAGTGCGGCCATGTACTCGGCCGGGTAGTGGGCCTTGAGGTAGGCCGTCCAGTACGAGACGAGGCCGTAGGCGGCCGAGTGCGCCTTGTTGAACGCGTAGTCGGAGAAGGGCAGCAGAATGTCCCACAGGGCCGTGACGGCGGCCTCCGAGTACCCGTTGTCCAGCATGCCCTGGTGGAAGGCGACGTACTGCTTGTCCAGCTCCGCCTTCTTCTTCTTGCCCATCGCCCGGCGCAGGATGTCCGCCTGGCCGAGCGTGTACCCGGCGACCTTCTGCGCGATGGCCATGACCTGCTCCTGATACACGATCAGGCCGTAGGTCGTGTCGAGGATCTCCTTGAGCGGCTCCTCGAGCTCGGGATGGATCGGCGTGATCTCCTGCTGCCCGTTCTTGCGCAGTGCGTAGTTGGTGTGCGAGTTGGCGCCCATCGGCCCTGGCCGGTAGAGCGCGATGGTCGCGGAGATGTCCTCGAAGTTGTCGGGGCGCATCATCTTCAGCAACGCACGCATCGGCCCGCCGTCCAGCTGGAACACGCCCAGGGTGTCGCCTCGGGCCAGCAGCTCGTACGAGGCCGGATCGTCGACGTCGAGGGTCTCCAGGTCCAGGTCGACGCCCTGGTTCGCCTTCACGTTCTCGATGGCGTCCGAGATGATCGTGAGGTTGCGAAGCCCCAGGAAGTCCATCTTGATCAGCCCCAGCGACTCCGCCATCGGGTAGTCGAACTGGGTAATGACCTGGCCGTCCTGCAGGCGACGCATGATCGGGATGACGTCGATGACCGGCTCCGAGGACATGATCACCCCGGCCGCGTGCACGCCCCACTGACGTTTGAGCCCCTCGATGCCCTTCGCGGTCTCGAAAACCTCCTTGGCCACGGGGTCCGACCCGATCAGCTCGCGGAACTCACCCGCCTCGCCGTAGCGCGGCGCGTCCGGGTTCTCGATGTCTTTGAGCGGGATGTCCTTGGCCATCACCGCCGGGGGCAGCGCCTTCGTCAGGGACTCGCCCATCGAGAAGGGCTGGTCCATCACGCGGGCGGAGTCCTTCAGGGCCTGCTTCGTCTTGATCGTGCCGTAGGTGACGATCATCGTGACGCGCTCGTCGCCGTACTTGCGCGTGACGTAGTCGATCACCTCGCCGCGCCGGCGGTCGTCGAAGTCGACGTCAAAGTCCGGCATGGACACGCGCTCCGGGTTCAGGAAGCGCTCGAAGATCAGCCCGTGCTTGAGCGGGTCCAGATCCGTGATGCGCAGCGCGTACGCGACCATCGAGCCCGCGCCCGAGCCGCGGCCCGGGCCCACGCGGATGCCGTTCTCCTTGGCCCAGTTAATGAAGTCCGCGACGACCAGGAAGTAGCCGGGGAAACCCATGCTGATGATGACGTCGAGCTCATAGTCCGCCTGCGCGCGCGAGGCCTCAGGGACGCCGTCGGGGTACCGATAGGCCAGGCCCGTGGCGACCTCCTTGATCAGCCAGCTCGTCTCGTCCTCCCCCTCGGGCGTGGGGAACTCCGGCATGTAATTGGCATCGGTGTCGAACGACGTCTCACACCGCTCGGCGATCAGCAGCGTGTTGTCGCAGGCCTCGGGCAGCTCCTTGAACAGCTCGCGCATCTGCCGCGGGGACTTCAGGTAGTACTCCGTGCCGGAGAACGCGAAGCGGGAGCCGCCTTCGTCGTAGCTGGGCTCGTTGAGCTTGGATCCGGACTGCAGCGCCAGCAGCGCCTCATGCGCCTTCGAGTCGTGCTCATGTGTGTAGTGCAGGTCGTTCGTCGCGACGAAGGGCAGGTCCAAGTCCTTGGCCAGCCGGCGCAGGTCGGTCATGACGCGGCGCTCGATGTCGAGTCCGTGGTGCATGACCTCGCAGAAGTAGTTGTCCTTGCCGAAGATGTCCCGGAAATCCGACGCCGCCTGCAGGGCCTCGCGATACTGGCCCAGGCGAAGGCGGGTCTGCACCTCGCCCGAGGGGCAGCCGGTCGTCGCGATCAGGCCCGTGGAGTACTGGCTGAGCAGCTCCTTGTCGATGCGCGGCCACTTGGCGTACACCGAGTCCAGCGAGGCGATCGAGCTCATCCGGAACAGGTTGTGCATCCCGGTGTTGTTCTCGCTGAGCAGGGTCATGTGCGTGTAGGCGCCGCCGCCGGAGACGTCGTCGCCCTTCTGGTGCGGCTCGCCCCAGCGGGTCTTCTCCTTGTCCGTGCGGTGCTGGCCGCCCGGGGTCACGTAGGCCTCCAGCCCGATGATCGGTTTCACGCCGGCCGCCGTGGCCTTCGACCAGAAGTCGTAGGCGCCGAACAGGTAGCCGTGGTCCGTGATGGCCAGCGAGTCCATGCCGAGTCGGTTGGCCTCGGCGAACAGGTCGTCGAGCTTCGCGGCCCCGTCGAGCATCGAGTACTCAGTGTGCGTGTGCAGGTGGACGAAGCCGCCGTCCTTGACGGCCTCGGCGGTGGTCTCTGCGGACGCGGTCATCGGGGGCACCTCTTCGGCGGGTCGGAGTGGTCAGGTCGCGCGACGCGGTCAGCGCTCGCGCAGCAGGGTCAGCGCGTGCGCCAGATCGTGCGGATACTCAGAGACGATCTCGAGGTGCTCACCCGTGACCGGGTGCGGCAACTCGAGTCGATGGGCGTGCAGCCATTGGCGGGTCAGGCCCAGCTCGGCCGCCTGCCGCGGATTCGCCCCGTAGGTCAGATCGCCGACGCAGGGGTGTCGCAGGGCGGAGGTGTGCACACGAATCTGATGGGTGCGGCCGGTCTCGAGTCGGACCCTCAGCAGCGAGGCGCCCGCGAACATCTCGATTGTCTCGTAGTGCGTCACCGACGCACGGCCCCCGTCGATGACGGCGAAACGCCACGCATGGCCGGGGTGACGTCCGATCGGAGCGTCGATCGTCCCCTCGAGCGGGTCCATCATGCCCTGGACCAGCGCGTGGTAGATCTTCGTCGGCACCCGATCGCGGAACTGATCCTTCAACACCGTGTAGGCCTGCTCGGTCTTGGCCACAGCCATCACGCCGGTGGTGCCCACGTCCAGGCGGTGCACGATTCCCTGTCGTTCCTGCGCGCCCGAGGTCGAGATGTCGTAGCCGAGCGCCGCCAGGCCCCCGGCCACCGTCGGCCCGAGCCAGCCGGGAGAGGGATGCGCCGCCACGCCGGTGGGCTTGTCCACGGCGAGCATGTGCTCATCCTCGTACAGGATGCGCATGTCCTCCACGATCTCGACCCTCACTTCCCGTCCGTCGGCGTCCTCGGGGACCTCGACCACGATGATCTCACCGGCCACGGCCTTCGCGGACTTCGCCAGGACGCGGTCGCGCCGACCGGTGCGGGTCTGAGCGCGGACCAGGCCGCGTGCGAACAGGTCGGCCAGCGCCGAACGGGACACCGCGTGCTGCTCGGCGAGCAGAGCGTCGCAGCGGCGTCCGGCCTGCTCCTCACGGACCTCATACCGCACGGTGATGCCGGGGCGCAGCGCCATTCAGCCGCGCCCCACGGTGTCACCGGTGGCGGCCTCGACGTGGTGGTCGCGTTCCTCACCCTCGCGGGTCCCGTCGAGGCGTCGACCCGTGAGCACCAGCAGCGCCAGCGCGATCATCGAGCACACGATGAACGAGTCCGCGACGTTGAACACCGCGAAATGCGGCACGGAGATCATGTCCACGACGTGCCCGCGCGCGAAGGACGGGGGCCGGAAAAGACGGTCGGTCAGGTTGCCCAGCACCCCGCCGAGCAGTCCGCCGAGGCATAGCGCCCACGGCCGCGAGCGGACTCGCACCAACGCGACGAGCGCACCGACCGCGACGATCGTCTGGACGAGCGTGAACACCCAGGTCATCGACGTTCCGATCGAGAAGGCCGCACCCGGGTTCAGGACGTGGTGCCAGCGCAGCAGCCCCGGGAGGACATCGATGCTCTCCCCCACGGCCAGAGTCGCCTCGACCCATGCCTTGCTCCCCTGGTCCGCGGCATAGGCGGCCGCCGCCACGACCGCGGCGAGCCCGCCGAGGCGACGCCCCGCGGGGTCCGCGGAAGCGCTCATGCGATCCCCCGCAGCACCAGCTTCGCCAGGCTGACGGCCAAGTAGAGCACGATGAACGCCAGGTCCAGGGCGATGCCGCCCAGCTGCAGCGGAGGGACCACGCGGCGCACGGCCGCCAGGGGACGGTCGGTCAGGGCCGCGACGGCACTGGCCAGCACCAGCACGATTCCTCGGGGACGCCACTGCGGCGCGAACGCCTCCACGACGTCCAGCACGATGCGCAGCGTCAGCACGAGCTGCGCCAGCGTCAGGACGATGTAGAGCAGGTTCAGCAGCGTGATCATGCGATCGGGTCAGTCCTCGTCGAACAGGTCGGTGGACTCGGACTTCTTCTCGGCGTCCTCGCCGACGACCTCCACATCGGCCGGAGACAGCAGGAACACCTTGCTGGTGATGCGGGTGATCGTCCCGTGCAGGCCGAACACCAGACCGGCGGCGAAGTCGACGAGACGCTTGGCCTCGTTGTCGCCCAGCTCGGTGACGTTCATGATCACGGGGGTGCCGTCACGGAAGGCCTCGCCGATGGACTTCGCGTCGTTGTAGGAGCGCGGGTGGACGGTGGTCAGAGTGCGCACAGAGGCTCCTTCGGTCGACGAGGCTGCGGCTCGCTTGATGGGGGTGACGGGGGCACGGTACTCGCCCTCCGAGGCGCGGTCGGTGCTCGACCGGGTGCGGGAGGACGACGCGTCCGCGGCTCGGGCCGCGGCGGAGTCCGTGCCGCGGGGGGCGGCCGGCCGGCTGCCTGAGCGGGGAGCGGGCGCCTGCGCTTCGACGCTGCGTGGCGCCGGCCGGCGGGTCTGCTCGGCGCGCGGAGCCTCGCGCTCGGCCGGCTCGGTCCGCCGGACCTGCTCGGTCTCGATGGGCCCGGTGTCCACCGCATCGTGCTCGTCGCGCACGTCAGCGGCACGCCGCGGCGCGGGACGAGGATCGTCGTACTCCTCGCCATCGGCCAGGCCGAGGTAGATCATCGTCTTCTTCAAGGCGCCAGACATACGTCGCTTCCTTCACGGGGGATGATCGCTTGCGCCGACGGGGCTCGCGATCGCCGTCACTTGCGGTCTGTTCTTCGACACGGCCGCTGTCGTCCGCGCCAGTCACGGCGCGACGGACACGCGGGCGCGCCGTGGGACCACGCTATCCCACGCGCGTGGTCCCACCCAGAATGTCCGAGCCCACCCTCAGGTGTGTCGCCCCGGCCGCGACGGCCTGCTCGAGGTCGGCGCTCATGCCCATCGACAGCCAGTCCGCCTCCGGGTGGCTCTCGCGCAGGCGCGCGCCGTGCCGGGCCAGGCCGGCGAACGCCTCGGCCGGATCGATGCCGCGCGGGGCCACACACATCAGGCCGCGCAGGCGCAGCCGCGGGCGGGCTGCGATGGTCGCAGCGATCTCGGCGATCGCGTCGGGGGCGGCCCCGCCACGTGCCCCGATGCCCACGGGCCGCTCCTGTGGCGGTCGTGGGTCGAGGTCGACCTGCACGAGGCAGTCCAGCGGCTCGCGTTCGGACTCGCCGGCGGCGTGCGCCCGTTCGGCGGCGACGTCCATGGCACGGCCCAGCGCCTCGACCAGGTCGACCCGGTCCACAGAGTGCACCGCGGAGGCGTAGCGCACGACGTACTTGGACTTATTCGTCTGCAGCTGGCCCACGAAGTGCCAGCGCGGGGCGCTCGCTCCCGCAGCCTGCGCGACGGCAGCGGCCTTGGGGCGCGCCTCCTGATCGCGGTTCTCCCCCACGTTCCGCACCCCGGACTCCACCAGGGCGAGCACGTCCGTGGCCGGGTGCGTCTTGGTGACGACGATCAGCTCCGGCGCCTGAGTCCGACCGGCGTCCTGGCACGCAGCCGCGATGCGTGCGCGCACCTCGGCCAGGGCGGCTGCGATCTGCTCTCGGCGTGACTGCTGTCTGGCCTCCGTCATCGGTGGGCTGTCCCTTCTGCACTCTTCGACCGTGTCCCTGGCGGCGAGGTCCGCGGGGCGTGCTCGGTCCACACGACTCCCACGAAACGTCCGCGCCCGGGGGCTCGACGATGGGAGAACAGCCGCTGGTCCTCCCGGGTGCAGGCCTCCACGCGTTCGACCTCGACACCCAGCCGACTCAGGACCGCCTGCGCCCCGGCGCGCAGGTCGAGCGCGGGGGTGCCCCAGGACGTCACGGCCTCGGCCTCCGGCAGGATGCGCACGCTCTCTCGGCGGAGCTTCTCGGGGACCTCATAGCAGGCGCCGCAGATGCTCGGACCGATCCACGCGCGCAGGGTGGGGCTACAGGCGCCACTCTGCGCCTGTGCGGACCGACGTAAACGGGCCACCGTGTTCTGCAGCACACCGTCGAGCAGACCGCGGCGCCCCGCGTGGGCCACCGCCGTGGCGCCCGTCGACTCGTCGACGAACACGACCGGCAGGCAGTCAGCGACCATGATCGCCAGAGGCGTCATTCCGTCGTGACTGACCAGGGCGTCCGCCTCGGCCTGCCCACCAGGGGACGCCGCGGCGCCGCCCCAGGCGTGGCCGGTGGCGTCCACGACATCGGCAGAGTGAACCTGCCGGACATAGGCGGTCGAGCCCGCAGCGACGCCCATGGCGGACTCGAGCGCACGGCGGGACCGGGCCACCTCGGCCTCGGTCCCGCCCCCGTCGGGTCCGCCGAGCACGTGGAAGGCCAGGTTCCCGGCGGCCACGCCGGTGAACCCGAAGCGCACAGTGCGCGCTTCGTTCGGCGTGCTCACCGGAACCGAGGCCAGATGCACGAACGGGCCGGAGGCCGTCGTGCCGACCGCCTCCGGCCCCGTGGGATGCGACATGGTCATGCCCCTCGCTGCGCTCCGCCTCGGGTCGAGGCCGGAACGCCGCCGATCACTTCAGGAAGTCCGGCACATCGAGGTCGCCCGAGCCGTTGCCCAGGTCCGGCTCGACGACGGTCGGCAGGTCCTGCTGGCGACGCTGCCCCTGCTGGGACTGCTGATCGGTCTGCTGGCCCGGCTGGGACGGCTGCGTGCTCTGCCCCTGCTGCGGCTGACGCAGCGGCTCCGTGCCGTACACGCTCTGCTGCGACTGCTGCTGAGCCGGCTGGGACTGGGACTGCTGGGGCGACTGCTGACCCGAGGAGGGCTGCTGCTGGCCGGAGCCCGGCAGGGGCGCCGACTGCTGCGACTGCTGGTTCGGCTGGGTGAAGGCCTGCGAGGTCGGCGCCGAGGTCACGTCCACCTTGTCGAAGCCGGCCGCGATCACGGTCACGCGCACCTCGTCGCCCAGAGCGTCGTCGATGACGGCACCGAAGATGATGTTCGCCTCCGGGTGCGCCACCTCCTGGACCAGGCGCGCCGCCTCGTTGATCTCGAACAGGCCGAGGTCCGAGCCGCCCTGGATCGACAGCAGCACGCCGTGCGCGCCGTCGATCGAGGCCTCGAGCAGCGGCGAGGCGATCGCCAGCTCGGCCGCCTTCACAGCGCGATCCTCGCCCTGGGCGTGGCCGATGCCCATGAGCGCGGAGCCAGCACCCTGCATCACGGACTTCACGTCTGCGAAGTCAAGGTTGATCAGGCCCGGGGTGGTGATCAGGTCCGTGATGCCCTGCACACCGGAGAGCAGGACCTGGTCGGCCTGGCGGAAGGCGTCCATCACCGAGACGTTGCGGTCCGAGATCGACAGCAGGCGGTCGTTCGGGATCACGATGAGGGTGTCGACCTCATCGCGCAGCGCGTCGATGCCGCTCTCCGCCGAGGAGGCACGGCGCCGGCCCTCGAACGTGAACGGGCGGGTGACGACGCCGATGGTCAGAGCGCCCAGGGAACGGGCGATGCGGGCGACCACGGGGGCGCCGCCCGTGCCGGTGCCACCGCCCTCGCCGGCGGTCACGAAGACCATGTCGGCGCCGCGCAGCGCCTCCTCAATCTCCTCGGCGTGATCCTCGGCGGCCTCGCGGCCGACCTCGGGGTTGGCACCGGCACCGAGACCGCGGGTCAGCTCGCGGCCGACGTCGAGCTTCACATCGGCGTCGGACATCAGCAGGGCCTGCGCATCGGTGTTGATGGCGATGAACTCGACGCCGCGCAGGCCGACCTCGATCATGCGGTTCACGGCGTTCACGCCGCCGCCGCCGATGCCGACGACCTTGATGACGGCCAGGTAGTTCTGGGGTGCAGCCACGGTGTTCAGTCCCTTGTCTCGTAGAGCATGTCTGTGTCCGACGGGCGTCGGCACCCGACGGCTGTCGCCGCGGGCGGACCGGCGGTCCCACCGCGCCGCCCGGAACGGACGACCGCCTTCAAGCCGAGCTTGAGCGGGGCGTCGCGCCGGTCTGATTCAGCGCCAACGGTACTTCGACTCGAGCGCGTCGCGCAAAGCACACGCCGCGAGAACACGCGGAGTACAGGCCGAATACTTCAACCTTCACGTCAGAGTTGAATGCCGTGACCACTCCCCGCGGCACACCCGGGGCCGCCCGCCGCGCCGTCGGAAACCTTCACCTTCATCCTGTCGTTGAAACCTGGGTCTGGCCGTAGTCCTGCGGGCGATCGCCGAGGTGCGCTGAGACCCGGCGTGTCGTTGGGTCGGACGGAACGCGCCGCGCTCGGCCGGCGCCGGCCAGCGCCCACTCAGCGGGTGACTGGACGCTCGGGCACCGAGAGGTCCAGTTCGTCGACGTCCTTGAGCCGAGCACCGTCCTCGGCTGTCAGCAGCGTCTGCAGGACAGCGGACTTCGTCTCGGCCTCCTGCGGGTCGCCCCACACGACGGTCAGCCCCCCGTCCAGAACCAGGCGGACGTCGTCCGGGTCCTCGGCTCGAAGGCGTTCGACCTTCTCTGACACCTCCGACGGCAGCGCGTTGACGACGCGGCCCACGGCGACGCGTGTCGGTCGGTCGGCCTGGAGCAGTTCGTCGGACACCGTGGGCAGCTCCTCCGGCGGCCGCCCGTCCCGTCCAGGTTCGACGACGGAACCGTCGGCCAACAGCAGCCGGGCCGTCTCCCCCTCCGTCCGGGCGACGGGCCGGTGCTCATGCACCGTCACCTCGAGACCGTGCGGCGGCGAGGCGACCATGTCCACCTCGTGCACACCGGGCACCTCGGTGGCGAGCCGTTCGACGCGGTCCCGGCTGATCTGCGGCAGCGGCGTGCCGCTCAACGGCTGGAGCCGGCGGCGCACGTCCCCGGGGTCGACGTGGTGGGTCCCCTCGACACGCACCTCGCGGACCTCGAGCACGGGCGAGAAATAAAGCACCAGACCGCCGGCCACGAGCACCAGCGCCAGCACCGCGGCCACGAGCCACCGCCACCACCGACGCAGCCCAGAACGCGGACGCACCGGGAAGTCGATGACCGTGCCGGGGCCGCTGCTGGTTTCCGCCATGCTCAGGCGCGCTCGGCGAGCTTGTCGACGATCGCGGCACCGTACTGGGTCACGTCGCCGGCGCCCATCGTCAGGATGACGTCGCCGGTGCGTGCCTGGGCGACGATCTCGTCCACGGCGCGCAGCGGATCGTACGCCACGAGGCGATCGGTCTCCTGCGTGGTGCGCAGGCGGCCGGAGATGAGCGAGGAGTCAACGCCCGGCATCGGCGCCTCGCGCGCGGCGTAGACCTCGAGCACCCGCACTCGGTCGGCCGCCGAGAGCGCCTCGGCGAACTGGTCGGCGAAGTCCCGGGTGCGCGAGTACAGGTGCGGCTGGAACAGCACGTGGACGCGGTGTTCGCTTCCGGCCACCGAGCGCGCTGCGGCCACCGCGGCGGTGACCTCCGTCGGGTGATGCGCGTAATCATCGAACACGCGCACTCCGGCCCGCTCACCGCGGAACTCGAAGCGCCGCGCGGTGCCGGTGAAGGCGCCGAGCCCGGCCGCCGCGTCCTGCGGATCCATGCCCGCGTGGACCGCGGCCAGCAGCACCGCACCCGCGTTCAGCGCATTGTGCACACCGGGCAGGCGCAGCGCGACCTCGATCTCGCCGAGCTGAGCGCGGTCTCCGGTGAACTCGAAGCGGGCCCGCTGGCCCACACCCCGGCCGGCCTCGTCCACCGACGTCTCGCGCAGCAGCAGATCCGGGACGAGGCCCTCCCGCTCGGCGGTGCCGTAGGTCAGCACGCGGGCCGACACGTTCTCGCGGGCCCACAGCGCCAGCTGCGCGGCCCCCTCGTCGTCCAGGCATGCCACGAGCGCCCCGCCCCGCTGCGCGGAGGGCAGCTGGGCGGCGAACACGCGGAACACCTCGTGCACGGCCTCGGCGGTGCCGTAATGGTCGAGGTGATCGGCCTCGACGGTCGTGACGATGCCGACGGTCGAGGGGTAGTTCACCAGAGTGCCGTCGGATTCGTCCGCCTCGGCGACGAACCACTCGCCCTCGCCGTGCGCGGCGTTGGTGCCCAGGCCGGCCACGGCAGCCCCGACAGCGAAGGTCGGCTCCCAGCCGGCGTGGGAGAAGGCCATCGCCGCCATGGACGAGGTGGTGGTCTTGCCGTGCGTGCCGGCCACCGCGAGCACCTTGTGCCCGCCCATGGCCAACGCCAGTCCCTCCGAGCGGTGGAGCATACGCAAGCCTCGGGCGGCCGCCGCGTCGTACTCGGGATTACCGGGGCCGGCGATGGACGAGGCGATCACGGTTGTCACATCCTCGCCCACGTTCGCGGCGTCGTAGCCGACGTGGATCTGTGCGCCCCGGGCCGCGAGCTCGGCCATGACGGGCAGATCTTTCGCGTCCGTGCCGGAGATCGGCGTGCCCTGCTCCTGCAGGATGCGGGCCACCCCGGACACCCCGACTCCGCCGATGCCGAGCAGGTGCACGCGTCCCTGCGCGGACTGCCCGGCCTCGGTGGTGTGACGGGGGGTGTTCTCTGCGCTCATCGGCGGGCTCCTTCTGCGGCGTCGCGGGTCAGTTCGGCCATGGTGTCGGCCGCGTCGGGCAGGCCGTGCCGGGCGCTCGCCTCCGCCATGGTCCTCAGGCGCATCGGGTCCGTGGCCAGCGGAATCAGCTCGCGACGGACCCAGTCCCGGCTGAAGGCGTCGTCGCGGACCTGCAGCGCACCGCCATCGGCGACGAGGGCCTGGGCGTTCAACGCCTGCTCGCCGTTGCCGATCGGCAGCGGCACGAACACGGCGGGCAGGCCGACAACGGAGACCTCACAGACCGTGCCGGCGCCCGAGCGCGCGACGATCAGGTCCGCAGCCGCATAGGCCTGTTCCATGCCGTCCAGGTACTCGGCCTGCACGTAGCCGGGCCGGCGCAGGGGCTCGCCCGCGTCATCGGTGAGCTGCTTGCCACGCCCGGTCAGGTGGAACACCTGCAGGCCGGCCTCGAGCAGGTCGTCCAGGCTCGCCTCGACGGTGCGGTTCACGGCGAGGGCGCCGGAGCTGCCGCCGGTGACCACGACGGTCGTCATGTCCGGGTCCAGGCCGAGCTGCCGGCGCGCCTGCGCCCGCCGTTCATGGCGGTCCAGGCGGGCGATCTCCGGGCGCATCGGCATACCGACCACATGGGCACGCGACATCGGGGTGTGCGGCAGCGCCACCGCCACGTGAGTCGCCCAGCGCGCACCGACCTTGTTGGCCAGCCCCGGGCGGGCGTTGCCCTCGTGGACGACGATCGGGATCTTGAGCGAGCGGGCCGCCAGGTACATGGGCGTCGAGACGTATCCGCCCACCCCGACCACGACGTCCGCGCGTCGCTCACGCAGGATGCGCGTGGACTCGCGCACCGCCGTGATCATCCGACCGGGAAACCGCACGACGTCCATGGAGGGCCGGCGTGGAAACGGGACACGCTCGATCGTGTCGAGCTCGAACCCGGCCGCCGGCACGAGACGGGTCTCCATGCCGTAGTCGGTGCCGACCATGCTGCACACCGCCGGCACCGGACGAGTGCCGTCACCGCGCTGGCGCGGCTCGCGCAGGGCCCTGCCGATGGCCAGCATCGGCGAGATGTGCCCGGCCGTGCCGCCGCCGCAGAGCACCACACGCAGGGCGCGGTCGTCATGCCCGGCCCGTCCCTGCTCGTGGCGGGGGGCCTCGGCGGATGCAGCGCCGTCGTTCCGGGGGGCGTGGGTGCTCATGCGAGCGCTCCTTCGAGGTAGGGGGACGCAGACATGTGCGTCAGCGGGCGGGGCCATGCGCGGTGTGATCAGGCGCGCCGGTGACCTGTTGAAGCTTAGCGAGCGCATCCCGCCTCGCCACCTTCCGCTCATCGCGCGCGAAGGCGAGCACAATGCCGACGGCGATCAGCGACTGGGTCAGCGCCGAACCGCCGTAGGAGATGAACGGCAGCGGCACGCCCACCACGGGAAGCACTCCGGAGACCATGGCGATGTTCAAGAACGCCTGCCCGACGAACCAGGCCAGGATTCCGAAGGTCGTGATCCGGACGAACACGGAGTCACTGCCGACCGCGACGCGGTACATGCCAGCGGCGAGCGCGGTGAAGAGCAGGACCACCAGCAGAGTGCCCAGCAGCCCCAGCTCCTCGCCGAGGATCGTGAAGATGAAGTCGTTCTGCGCCTCCGGCACGTAGCTCCACTTCTGCCGGGACTGCCCCAGTCCCACGCCCCACCAGCCGCCCGAGGCGAGGGCGTACAGTCCGTTCTCCGGTTGGAAGCACGGGTCCGTGGGGTGGTCACAGTTGCCCAGCCACGCCTGCACACGGACCATGCGGTGACTGGCGAACAGGGTGAGCCCGAGCGTGGCGATGATCGCGAGTCCGGCCGCCGCAACGAACAGGATCCGGTTCGTGCCGGCCACGTACAGCATCGCGGCGAGCACGCAGACCACGATCAGCGCGGTGCCCAGGTCGTTGCCCGCCATGATCAGCCCCAGCACGATCAGACCGACCGGGAAAATCACCGGCACGACGTCGTGCTTGACCTGCCCGAGGAGCCGTCCCTTGCGCTCGAGCACGGCCCCGCCCCACAGCGCGAGGGCGAGCTTGGCCGCTTCGGCGGGCTGAGCCTGCAGGGGCCCCACACGAAGCCAGTTCCGGTTGCCGCCGACCTCGACGCCCAGCGGCGTGAAGGCCACCAAAGCGAGCAGCACGACGGCGATCCCGACGGCGGGCCAGGCCAGGGCTCTGATCGCCCGCACCGGCAGGAAGGCGGCTCCCAGCAGGCCCACCAGGCCGCCGGCCGCCCAGAACAGCTGGCGCCAGAACAGTCCGTACGACCCGTCGGCCGAGCCGATGCCCTCGACCGAGGACGACGAGAGCACCATCACCAGACCGATGACGGTGAGCATCAGTGTCGCTCCGCCGATCACCATGGCCGTGACTCCGAGCAGACGCGGGCCTTCCAGCAGACCCCACAGTCGCGGACGGCCCGCCGAGAGCATCCCGCGCGGGGAGCGACGTCGTGCCGAGCTCTCAGGCACCGGGCTCCCCCGCGGCCGTGTCCCAGCCGTGGCGCGTCATCAGCTCGGCGACCGCGTCGATGAAGGCCTCGCCACGGTGAGCGTAGGAGCGGAACTGGTCCATGGAGGCGGCCGCCGGCGCCATCAGCACGACGTCGTCGGGGCGCGCGAGCTCGTCCGCACGCGTCACGGCCGCCGTCATCGCGGCCGGACCGTCCTGTCCGCCCCGGCCCGCGGCGTCGGCCATGATCCGTTCGACGGGGACCTCGGGCGCGTGCTCGGCCAGCGCGGCCATCAGCGACGACGAGTCGACGCCGAGCACCAGTACGGCCCGCAGGCGGTGGGCGTGCTCACGCACCAGCTCGTCGTAGGTCACCCCCTTGGGCATGCCGCCGGCGATCCACACGATCGAGGAGAACGCGGCCAGGGACGCGTTGGCTGCGTGCGGGTTGGTCGCCTTGGAGTCGTTCACCCACATCACGTCACGGCTCTTGGCGACGACCTGGATGCGATGCTCACCACGGTCGTAGCCGCGCAGTCCCTCGCGCACGGCCTCGGGGCTCACTCCCACGGCGCGGGTGAGCGCCGCCGCGGCGGCCGCATTGGCGACCGTGTGCCGCGGGGCCACCGGTCCCAGGTCCGCGCGTTCGGCCAGGGCGACGGCCTCGGTGCGCCGGTTCTCGGTGAAGGCCCGGTCCACGAGCAGCCCGTCGACCAGACCCACCGTGGACAGGCCCGGGGTGTCCGTGGAGAAGGAGACGGCGCGGCAGCCCCCGGCCACGTCAGCCCGCTCGACCAAGCGCAGGGTCACATCGTCGTGCTCGTTGAACACGCAGGCCAGCCGAGTGCGCTCGTAGATCCGGCCCTTGGCCTGCGCGTAGGCCTCGTAGGAGCCGTGCCAGTCCACGTGGTCCTCGGCGAGGTTGAGCACCGCGGAGGACTCCGGCTCGATGGAATGGGTCCAGTGCAGTTGGAAACTGGACAGCTCCAGAGCCAGCACGTCGAAGCCCTCGGGGTCTCGCACAGCGTCCAGCACGGGGGCGCCGACGTTGCCAACGGCGGCGGCACGGCGGCCGTCAGCGCGCAGGATCGACTCCACCATGGCCACGGTCGTGGTCTTGCCGTTCGTGCCGGTCAGGCACACCCACGCGGCTGCGCGCACCTTGTCCCGCACGCGCCAGGCCAGCTCGATATCGGACCAGATCGGCACGCCGGCCGCGTGGGCAGCCATCAGCAGCGGTTGGTCCGGACGCCAGCCGGGGCTGGTCACCACGAGGTCGGGCGCCTGCCCGTCGACCATCTGCAGCTCGTTCGTGGCGGCGCGGTCCAGCAGCACATCGGCCACCCCCACGATGCGCAGGGTGTCGGCGCGCTGCCGGTTCTCCTCGGAGTCGCTGCCATCGACGACGACGACCCGGGCGCCGAGCTCCACCAGCGTGTCCGCGACGGAGAATCCGGTGACGCCCAGCCCTGTGACGAGGACCCGAAGCCCAGACCAGCCGTCGGCGTGCCAGCTGCTCAGCCCGGCCACCCGGGGGGTCTGCGCGATCGGTTCGTGCACCGGCTCCAGACCGGCGGTGTCGGTGGAGGCCGCGGTCACGGTGCCACCCCCTGCAGGGTGCCTGCGCTCAGCAGCCACTCCGAGTAGAAGATCGCCATGCCGATGACGACGCAGACCAGGCTGATCAGCCAGAAGCGCACGACCACGGTCACCTCGGCCCAGCCCTTGAGCTCGAAGTGGTGCTGCAACGGCGCCATGAGGAACACGCGCTTGCCGCCGGAGAGTTTGAAGTATCCGACCTGGATGATCACGGACAGCGTGATCGCCACCATCAGGCCCGCGAGCACGATCACCAGCAGCTCGGTGCGCGTGAAGATCGCGAAACCGGCCAGCGCCCCGCCGAGTGCCAGGGAGCCGGTGTCCCCCATGAAGATCTTGGCCGGGGAGGTGTTCCACCACAGGAATCCCATCAGGGCGCCGGTGAGGATCGAGGCCAGCAGCGCGAGGTCCAACGGATCGCGCACCTCATAGCAGCCCGCGCCGGTCACCCGACCGCAGGCCTGGCTGGCCTGGAAGATGGACATGAGCACATAGGCGCCGGTGACCATGGCGGTCGCGCCAGTCGCCAGGCCGTCGAGCCCGTCGGTGAGGTTCACGGCGTTCGTCGTGGCGGTCGTGATCAGATTCGACCAGATCACGACGAGCAGGTACATGACGATGGGCCCGAGGAAGGCAAGGTCGAGCCACGGGATGTCGCGCACGAAGGAGATCGCCGACGAGGCGGGAGTGAAGCCGTCCTCGTTGGGGAAGTTCAGGGCCAGCACGGCGAAGATCGTGCCGATCAGCCCCTGCAGCACGATCTTGCCCCGCGGGGTCAGGCCGAGCGACTGCTGCTTCGTGATCTTCGTGAAGTCGTCGATGAACCCGACGAAGCCCATGCCGACGGTCAGGAACAGCAGGATCAGTCCCGAGGCGGACGGCCCGGCCGGGCCCAGGCCGAACAGGCCCATGAGGGCGTGCGTCAGGAAGTAGACGACCACGAGTGCGACCAGGAAGACCGCGCCGCCCATCGTCGGGGTGCCGCGCTTGGTCTTGTGCGTGGTCGGCCCGTCGTCACGGACGAACTGGCCGTAGCCCTTGTGGACCAGGAACTTGATGAACAGCGGGGTGCCGATGGCCGTGAAGATCAGGCCGAGGACGCCGCCGATGAGCAGTGCGATCACGCCCGCCCCTCCTTGGTGTCAGTGGTCGATGCCGCCGTGCCGGAGGCCGGGGCGGCCGCCAGACGTTCGCCGAGTGCTGCGAGTCCGGAGCCGTTCGAGGACTTCACCAGCACGATGTCCCCCGGCCGCAGCTCCCGTTCGAGCACGGCGTAGGCCTCGTCGAGGTCGGCGGCGAAATGCGCCTCCTCGCCCCACGAGCCCTCGTTCAGGGCCCCGATGTAGAGCGGACGGGCACCGGCGCCCACCACCAGCAGCTGCGCGATGTTCAGCCGGACGATCGACTCTCCGACGAGGGTGTGCTCCCGGATGTGCTCGTCGCCGAGCTCGAGCATCTCCCCGAGCACGGCCCAGGTGCGGCGACCGGTGGCCCGCCCGAGTCCCGCGAGGGTCTTGAGCGCGGCCCGCATCGACTCGGGGTT
Organism: Micrococcus cohnii; assembly: GCF_014205175.1. NCBI lineage: Bacteria > Bacillati > Actinomycetota > Actinomycetes > Micrococcales > Micrococcaceae > Micrococcus > Micrococcus cohnii. Next base: position 1,058,194 of record NZ_JACHNA010000001.1, read on the forward strand.
GGCGTTGTAGGCGTCGTTGTAGATCGTCACACCGTCGGCCCGGTCGGTCCGTTCCATGCGGAAGCGGCTGGTGGGGCCCAGTCCGTCGAGCACGCGAGCGATCGCGTCCGCGGGCACACCCGCGGCGAGCGCGGCCGCGGCCGCGGCCAGGGCGTTGGCGGCGTGATGTGTGCCCGTCAGGCCCGAACGCACCGCGGTGCCCGGCGCGCGGACGTCCTCGCCGAGCACCAAGTCGAACCCGGGGCGCCCCTCGTCGTCGGCGTGCAGGCCCCGGCCCAGGGCCACGCCCCGAACCTGACCGTCGGCGATCTGCTCGCCCAGTCCGGACACGGCGTCCTCATCGACGCTGAACCACATAACGGGCGCCGTGGTGCGTGCGGCCATCGCGGCCACGCGTGGGTCGTCGCGATTGAGCACGGCGACCCCGTCGGAGCCGAGCGCCTCGACGAGCTCGCCCTTGGTCTTGGCGATGTTCTCCACCCCGCCGAACGTGCCGGCGTGCGCGGTGCCTACCATGAGCACGACGCCGATGTCCGGTGGCGCGATGTCACACAGGTACTCGATGTTGCCGACGTGGTCGGCGCCCATCTCGAGCACGAGATACCGCGTGTCCAGCTCCGCCTCGAAGACGGTCAGCGGCACGCCGACCTCCCCGTTGTACGAACCGATCGGGGCGATGGTCGGGCCGTGCTCGGCGAGGATCGCCGCGAGCAGGTCCTTCGTCGTGGTCTTCCCGGCCGAACCGGTGATGCCGATGACCGTCGTCGGCGAGTGCGCGCGGACACGCCGCACCACCTCGCGGGCGATCGCGCCCATGGCCAGGACCGCGTCCTGGACGAGGATCGACGGGTGCGGGTTCCGGTCGGCGTCGTGGGTCTCGCGTTCGGCGAGCACAGCGGCGGCCCCGGCGCTCAGCGCGGCGTCGATGAAGTCGTGGCCGTCGGCCTTCTCGCCCGGCTTGGCGACGTACAGGACTGCCTCCTGCGCGCCGACCTGACGGGAGTCCGGGGTGACGGCTCTCAGCACGGTCTGCGGGTCCAGCCCCGGCTGGATCCTGCCGCCTGTGACCTGGGCGATTTCGTCTGCGGTGAGTGCGATCATGTCGGGTAGACCTTACCGCGCCGCGTTCGGGTGCTCGGTCAGGTCCGCGCCGTCAGGCCCGTGCCGTTCGGACAGCCGCGCGCGCAGCTCGACCCGGTCGTCGATGTCCACGCGCACCCCCGCGAAGTCCTGATACGTCTCGTGGCCGCGCCCGGCCAGCAGGATGCTGTCCTCATCGGAGGCGAGGCGCACGGCCAGCGCGATGGCGTCGGCGCGGGGCGCGGACTCGTGGACCTCCACGTGCCGCCCCCGCGCGCACCCGGCCTCGGCCTGCTCGCGCACACCGGCAAGCACCTCTGCGCGGATCGCCGCCGGGTCCTCGCTGTGCGGGTCGTCGTCAGTGACGACCACGACGTCGGCGTGCTGCGCGGCGATCCGTCCCATCAGCGGTCGCTTGGTCGCATCGCGGTCACCAGTCGCGCCGAAGACCAGGATCGTCCGGCCGCTCGAGCGGCCCGTCGCCTGCCGGGCGCGGGCCAGGGCCGTCATGGACTGCACCAGGCCATCGGGGTTGTGGGCGAAGTCGACGACGCCGTCCGGCTCGCGGCCGACGACCTCCATGCGACCGGGCACGGCCGCGGCGAACGGCCCCTCGCCCGCCGGCACGTCCGTGACCTCGGCGACCGCGCGGACCGCCTCCTCCAGGCCGAGGTCCGGGACCAGACGCTCGAGAACCATGAGCGCCGCCAGCGCCGCGTTGGCGACATTGAACAGCCCGGGCAGGCCCACCGACGCGCGAAGACGCACTCCGGTCTCGGCGTGCTCGAGGGCGAAACGGTGTCCCAGGCCGTCCGGCGTCGCCTCCACGACGCTCCAGTCGGCCTTCAGTTCGGGGTGCTCGGCCGCCAGCCTGCCCGGCCGCGCCGCGGCCGGGCCAAGCGCCAGGGTCGTCGTCTCGGCGGTGGCCGCCTGCGCCATCGCGACGCCGTGCTCCGGGCCCTCGCCGCCATCGAGGACGATCACGGCCCGCGCCGTCCGCTCGGCCGTGAACAGCCCCGCTTTGGCCTCGAAGTACTCCTGCATGGAGCCGTGCAGGTCCAGGTGGTCCTGGGTCAGGTTCGTGAACCCGGCCACGGCGTAGCGCAAACCCGCGATCCGCTCGTAGGACACGGCGTGGGAGGAGACCTCCATGACGACGGTGTCGACGGCTTCCTCGCGCATCAGGGCCATCAGTCCGTGCAGCTGTGTCGACTCCGGGGTCGTCAGCGACGACGGCACGGCCCGGCGTCCGGCGCGGGTGAGGATGGTGCCGATCACGCCCGTGCGGCGGGACAGGGCCTCGAGGAGCGACGCGGCGAGGAAGCTCGTCGTCGTCTTGCCGTTCGTGCCGGTGATGCCCAGCAGGCTCGGCCCCGCGTCCAGCCCGTGCCCGTAGATGCCGGCCGCGGCGAGACCCGCGGCCGTGCGCACGCGGGGCACCACGAGGGCCGGCGCCTGCTCGAGCCCCGCCGAGCGCATCAGCTCGAGCCCATCGGCATCGGTGAGCACGGCCGCCGCGCCGGCCTCCCACGCGGCCCGCGCGAACTGCGCACCGTGCGCCTTCGCGCCGGGCAGCGCGATGTACAGGTCACCGGAACGCACAACCCGGGAGTCCAGACAGGCCCCGGTCACCGGTGCCGCCTCATGCACCGGACCATGCTCGCGGACCTGAACGCCGGCCTGACGCAGCCGGGCGGTCAGGTCGGACAGCCTGGTCCCCGCCGTACTGCTCGGCCGGAACGCGAGGTCCTGCTCGGCAAGGGTGAGACGGTCATCCGTGGTCATCTGCGGCTCCTGTGCGGTTCAGCGTGGTCGGGGGCGAGGTGACGGCGCGCCGTCACCAGGGTCGGTCCTGCGGGTCGTCGACGAAGACGTCGTAGTCGTGGGGCTCGTCGCCGGTGGCCGGGACGTTCTCGTGGCGGAGCATGAACTCGAGCATCTCGGCGGCGGTCTTGTCGACGTCGGCGTCGAGCGTGCGCCCCTCGGGGCGATGCAGTGAGACGGACACGACGAAGCGCGGGTCGTCGAGCGGAGCGACCCCCGTGAAACCGAGGTTGTAGCCGTCGTACGTGCCCGATTCACCGGCCACCTGCGCGGTCGAGGACTTGCCGCCGACGCGGTATCCGGGGATCTTCGCGTCCTTGCTCGTACCCCGCGTGACGACGGTCTCCATCATGCGCAGCAGCTGTGTCGCCGTCTGCTCGTCGATGACGCGTCGGGGCTCACCGGCGTCCCAACGGTGTTCCGCGCCGGAGGCGTCGACCGTCGCGTCGATCAGGCGAGCCGGCACGAGCTCGCCGCCGTTGGCCAGCGCCTGGTACATCTGCGCGGTGTGCAGAGTGGTCTGGGAGTACCCCTGGCCGAACGTCGTCGTCAGGCGAGTGCGCTGGTCCCACTCCTCCGGCGGACGCAGCCGGCCGGAGGCCTCATAGGGCATGCCGACCTGAATGGGTTCGCCGATGCCGAACCGCTTCATGTACTCATAGCGCGTCGTCGCCGAGACCTCCCGAGCGACCTGCACCGTGCCGACGTTGTACGAGCGGGCGAAGATGCCGGCGACGGTCATCTCGTACTCGGCGTGCGGTGAGGCGTCGTTGATGGTCTCGCCGTCGAACTCCTTCTTGCTGGGCACGTCGTACCCCGTCTGGGCGGTGACGTCCGAGGCGTCGAGGGAGGCCGCCATCGTGAGCGCCTTGCCGGTCGAGCCCGCCTCATAGGCCTGCGTCATCGCCGTGGGGCGCCAGAACATCTGGTCGACCCCCTTGGGGTCGGCGGGGTCGACCGTGGTGGAGTCGGCCATCGCGATCACCTCGCCGGTCTTCACGTCCATCACGACGATGTTCCCCCACTCCGCCTCGTACTCCGCCTGTTTGGCCGCGATGAGCTCCTGGGCGTACCACTGGGCGTCCTTGTCGATCGTCAGCCGCAGATCCGAGCCGTCGACCGCGGGGATCTCGCTGTGATCCGCGTTGGGGATGCGCACTCCGTTAGCAGCGACCTCGTATTGACGGCGGCCCGGCGTACCCGCGAGCACCTCCTGCTGCGAGACCTCCATGCCCTCCTGGGCCACGCCGTCGGCCGAGAGGAACCCGACGATGGAGCCGGCGACCGGCCCGTTCGGGTACATGCGTCGGTCCACGGGCTCGGCGATCAGGCCGGGGATCTTCAGGTCCAGCGCCAGATCGCGCAGCTGCGGGGTCACCGAACGCTTGACGACGGCGTACGGCTTGTCGCCCACCATCAGCTTCTTGAGCTCGTCCTCGGGGATGCCGATGACGCCCGAGAGTTCGCGCAGCCGATCCTCGATCTCGACGTGCTCATTCTCGCCGGTCTCGGCGTTCCACTCCTGGAAGTCCTTGACGAGACGCTGATCAACGACGAGGTCGAAACGCTGCACCGAGGCCGCGAGCACATCGCCGTCGCGGTCCAGGATCGCGCCGCGCTGCGGCGCGATGGACTGGGTGCGCATGCGCTCCTCGACGGCCTTGGTCGCCTGTCCGAACGGGTCGAGGCCCTGCACCCAGACCAGGCGCAGGCACAGCACGAGCAACAGCAGCAGGGAGACGAGCATGAGCCGACGTGCCCGTCGGCGCGTCGGCACCCCCGGCCCGGCCACGTCCAGGTTCGCGAGAGGCCCCGGCATCAGCGCGAGCCGGCCTCGTCCCCCGCACGGGAGCGACCGTCCTGCGCGGGCTCGTCACCGGAGCGCCGGTCGCCGTCCTTCTTCTCGTCCTTGTGGTCCTTCGTCTCCGCGGCTCGGTCCTGCGCGCCAGAGCCCTCGACGTCCTTCAGCTGCGGCCCCTCGATGCGACCGGCCGGCAGCGCCTCGCCTTCGAGCTCCTCCATGCCGACGGGTCGGTCCAGCGGTGCCGGCGGCGCGACGAACATCGCCGAGCCCTCCTGCTCGGAGGCCGCCTCCACCTGGCCCGTTACGCGCTGGTCGGCGACGTCGACCGACGCCGTGCCGGAGGCCCTGACCAGGCCGAGCGCCTCGGCCCGCACGGCGAGATTCTGCGGTGACTCGAGGTAGCTGACGCGCTGTCCCAGCAGCTCATTGGCCTCGGTGACTTCCGTCTGCTTCTCCTTCAGCTCCAGCAGCTCGAACTGGCGATTCGAGACGGTGATGTTGACCACAAGCACGAGGAGGAGCGAGAAGAGCAGGATGCCCAGGCAGAGGACCGTCATGCCCCGCCCGGTGCTGGGCAGGGGGGCGGGGACCACGGCGAGCGGGGTGCGCGGGCGGGCCGCCTCGAGGGGTCGCCCGGACTCGTCGTGGACGCCGTTCTGCTCATCGACGTCCCTCGCGTTCGCCGTTGCGGCCATGCGGTGTTCCTCCACAGCACTCATGCCTTGCTCCTTGACGCCCTGATCTTTTCAGCTGCACGCACCTTCACCGAGGAGGCGCGAGGGTTTTCAGCAATTTCTCGGGAATTCGCCTTCTCAGTGCCCCGCGTGAGCATCGCCACCACCGGCTCGTGCTCCTCGAGCACGACCGGGAAATTCGGCGGCGCAGTGGAGGTCGCCCACTCGTTCAGGTGGCGCTTGACGATCCGGTCCTCAAGCGAGTGATAGCTCATCACCACGACACGCCCGCCGATCTGCAGCCGGTCGAGCACGGCCGGCACCGCGGCCTCGAGCACGTCCAGCTCCTCGTTCACGGCGATGCGCAGGGCTTGGAAAGTGCGTTTGGCCGGATGCCCGCCTTTCGCCCCCGCCGCGACGGGCACGGCCGACCGGATCACCTCGACCAGCGCGCCCGTGGTCGTCAGCGGCCGCTCGTCTCGAGACCGGACGATGGCACGAGCGATCGGGGCGGCGAACTTCTCCTCACCGTACTGCCGGATGATGCGCCGCAGCTGCGCCTCGTCGGCCTCGGCGACCAGATCGGCGGCCGTGCGGGCGGCATCGGTGTCCATCCGCATGTCCAGCGGCGCGTCGTAGGAATAGGCGAAGCCGCGCTCGCGCGCGTCGAGCTGGTACGAGGAGACACCGAGGTCGTAGAGGGCGGCGTCCATGCGGTCGACGCCGGCCGCTGCGAGAGCCTCGGGAACCTCCTCGTAGGTGCCGTGGTGGGCCACGAGCCGCTCGGCGAGGGGACCCAGACGCTCCGCGGCCATGGCCAGTGCGTTCGGGTCACGGTCGATGCCCACGACCACGAGGTCCTCGTGACGCCGCAACAGCTGCTCGGTGTGTCCGCCCATGCCGAGAGTGCCGTCGACGGCGATCGGGGTGCGCCCCGCAGCCCGCGCCGCATCAAAGGCGGGCTCCAGGAGTTCAATAACGCGCTCAAGCATGACGGGCACATGCCGGTCCCGCGGGGACAGGCCCGTCGTCGGGGTGGCGTCCATGCGGGCCCTCCTTCTGCTGTTCCGGCGCGGTTCCGGGCCTCCGGCGCACCATGCACGCGGAGCGGCCCGAACGGTGATCCCCATCCGTCCGCGATGCCCGCCTGGCCCGGGGGAAGTCGGGTCAGGTGAGCGACGCGTCGGCTGGAGGTCACGGTCAAGGTCGATGCTCGAGAGCCTGCACCCGGAGGTCTCAGACGATTCCGGGCACCACTTCTTCGTCGGTGTCGGAGAACGAGCTCTCCTGCTCCTCGAGATAGGAGTTCCACGACGCCAGATCCCAGATCTCGGCCCGGGTGCCGGCGCCGATCACCGCGACCTCCCGCTCGAGCCCGGCGTACTGCCGCAGCGGAGCGGGGATCGTGACCCTCCCCTGCTTGTCGGGAGTCTCGTCTGAGGCCCCCGAGAGGAACACGCGGATGTAGTCCCGCGCCTGCTTCGAGGACAGGGGCGCCGACCTCATCTGCTCGTGGACCCTCTCGAACTCCCGAGCACTGAAGACGTAGACGCATCGCTCCTGACCGCGGGTCAGAACCAGCCCGTCGGCGAACTCCTCACGGAACTTCGCCGGCAGGATCAGACGGAACTTCTCGTCCAGACGCGGGGTGTACGTGCCCAGGAACACTGGCCACCCCCTGCCTCCGGTCGAGAGGCGCCGCCGGCGCGACACCCATACCCTCTACTGTGCTCCACTTTACCCCACCATTCACCACCGCCCAAGGGTCCCCCGCGCCGACGGCCGCCCACGACCCCGCAGATCGGCATGAGAATGCGGACACGGGCCCGGGGAGGAATGTGGAGGGGGCAGCGTCGATGCTCACCCGCACTGGACGGTGCCACCACGCCGACGTGCGCCCGGACAGCAGGCAACCCCACTTGCCGAGCGAAATCCGCCCCACCACGGCACGCCTCTCGGGCAGGGTGGAGCGATGTGGGGGGGGCAGCTCAGGCACAAACAAAGGCCCCGCCCGATCCACCTGGATCAGGACGGGGCCAGCAGAGACGGGAGCAGGCTGCGACGGTCAGCGTCCGCCGCGACGGCGCTCCCAGTCCTGTTCGAGTCGAGCCATGAGACCGGAGCCCGTGCGGCGGGCACCGGCGCCGTGTGGACGCCCCTCAGCGCGACCGGACGCACGAGAACGCGAGGAGCGAGCCGTCGCGACGAACAGCCCCGCCCCCATCAACGCGACGCCGAGGACCCCCACGACGATGCTCTGCAGACTCACACCGACCAGCACCGCGGCCAGGCCAGCGACGACCAGCAGCGAGCCGAACACCACCCGGCGCACATTGACCCGAGGCCGCGCATCGGACATCCGCGTGACGAGACGGGGATCCTGCTGACTCAGCTGCTGCTCGAGATCCTCGAGCACGCGCCGCTCGCGCTCCGACAGTGCCATCGCTGACCGCCCTTCCCGTGGCATCACAGGCGGCGCAGACATGACCGCCCAGGTCCAGAATTCTAAGACCGCTCCCCCTCATCTGCCACCGATGGGTCCAACAATGTCGCCGGGCCCAGTGCGGCGGAGGGGAAACGTCGGCGCACATCGTCCAGGGCCTGCTCCGCCCGGCCCCACCTGCGCGGATCGACGTCGCTGCCGCCGTCGGCATCCGGGCCCGCGGCGAACAGTGCCGGCTGCGCCTGACCGTGGCCCACCGACCCCAGCCGCTCGGCGCGCAGCCCCAGCAGCCGCACCGGATGGCGCCGCTCAGACAGCAGCGCACGCACCGCACGTCGGGCAGGCTCATACAGCACCGCCGCCAGGTTCGTTGGCTCCGTCAGCCGGGCCGTGCGCGAGCGGACCGCCCCCTGCTGATCCTTCACCCGCACGGTGACGGCCGACGCCATCGTCCCGGCCGCCCGCAGCCGCGAGGCCACTGCGTGCGCCAGGCGCAGCACATGCCCATCGATCTCGGCCGGGTCCTCAGGGTCATGGTCGAACGTCTTGTCCTGACCCACACTGCGCGCCGGCTCACGCGGCCCGACCGGCCGCGGGTCTCGCCCCGCCGCCAATTCGGTCAACCGTGCCCCGTGCTCACCGAAACGGGCCCGCAGCCACGCCGGATCGCACGCGGCAAGGTCGCCGATCGTCTCGACGCCCCGACGCGTGAGCCGGTCGGCCAGCACCGGACCCACGCCCCACAGCCGGCCCACCGGCAACGGATGCAGGAACTCCACCAGCCGCTCCCCGGGCACGACCAGCATCCCGTCCGGCTTCGCCGCCTCCGAGGCCATCTTCGCCGCGAACTTCACCGGTGCACCGCCGACGGAACAGGCAAGCCCCGTCTCGGCACGCACCCGCTCACGGATCCGACCCGCGATCGCCTCCGGTGGTCCCAGACGCCGACGAGCACCGGAGACGTCCAAGAACGCCTCGTCGATGCTCAGCTGCTCCAGCACCGGGGTGACCTCACCCAGCACCTGCATCACCTGCCGAGAGACAGCCAGGTACTTCTCCCGATGCGGAGCAAGCAGACGCAACTGCGGACACAGGCGACGGGCATGACCGACCGGCATCGCCGAGCGCACCCCGAACCGACGCGCCTCATAAGAGGCCGAGAGCACGACCGCGCGCAGCCCCTCACCGGCCACCGCCGTCGGCATCCCGGACAGCTCCGGCCTCTCGCGCAGCTCCACAGACAGGAAGAACGCATCCATGTCCACGTGCAGAATCGACGCCTCACGGGGCGGGGCTAGGGTGGAGCGCATGGTCCCCCATGATGCCTCCCGCACCCCCGGTCCCGCCGCCGTGGGCCTCGATCAGGCGCGCACCCTCGTCGAGGCGCGGCTCGCCCGCATCCTTGACCACCATCGTGAGCACGCCGCCCGCATCCACCCGGACGCGGCCCCCGTCGTCGACGTGCTCTCCCGGCTCAGCGGCGGCGGCAAGCGAATGCGCGCCCTGCTCGCCTGGATCGGCTGGCGCGCTGCCGGAGGCGCCGCCAACGCCGAGCGCATCCTCACCGCCGGCGCCGCCGTCGAGCTGTTCCAGACCGCGGCCCTCGTGCACGACGACATCCTCGACCGCTCCGACACCCGGCGCGGCATGGCCAGCGTGCACCGATCCTTCGAGGCCAGCCACCGCCACCACGGTTGGCGGCACGACCCCGAGCACTACGGCGTCTCCGCCGCCATCCTCGCCGGCGACGTCTGCCTGGCCCTCGCCGACACCACGTTCCTGGAAGCCATTCTCGGCTCGGCCAGGCCCGACCGGGCCCTGGCCGAGATGCAGACCATGCGTTTCGAGGTGATGGTCGGCCAGTACCTCGACGTCCTGGCGGAGATGGTGCCACCGGCCGCCGACACCGCTGCAGCAGGCGCCCGCGCCGAAACCGTCGTCGAGTACAAGTCCGCCCGCTACTCCGCCGTACACCCGCTCGCGCTCGGCGCGCTGCTGGCCGGCGGCGACGACGCGCTCGTCGCGGCGTTCGAACGCGTCACCCTGCCCTTCGGCATTGCCTACCAGTACCAGGACGACCTGCTCGGCGTGTTCGGCGACCCCGACCTCACCGGCAAGCCCGCCGGCGACGACCTGCGCGAGGGCAAACGCACCACCCTCATCGCCCACGCCGTCGCACTCCTGGACCCGTCCACCGCCGCAGAGCTGGACGCCGACCTCGGTCGTCCCGACTTGACCGACGAGCGCATCCACCACTGGCTCCGCCGACTCACCGACTGCGGTGCCCGGCAGCGCGTCGAGGACGACATCCGCACCCGCCTCGAGGAGTCCACCGCCGCACGCGCCGGACTCGTCGAGGCCGGCGCCGCCGAGGACGCCGTCGCCGATCTCACGGCACTCATGGATTCACTGGTCCACCGCAACGCCTGACCCACGCGCCTGCGTCGCCCTCACCAGGCGAGCGCCTGCGTCACCCTCACCAGGCGAGCGCCTGCGCTCGACGCCTCACCTCGGTCTTGCGACCGTCCCGGAGGGCGTCGACGGGTCGACCCGGCAGGGACTCGTCCGGGCGGAACAACCAGCCCAGCGCCTCCTCATCGCTGTATCCCGCGTCCGAGAGCAGCGTCAGGGTCCCGCGCAGCGCAGGCAGCACACGCCCCCCGTCGAGGAACAGTTCCGGGACGCTGCGCATCGGCGGGTGGCCGCGGCGCACCGCGATCACAGCGCCGTCCTTGATGAGGTTGTGCACGCGCGTCACGCGCACATCGAGCCGTTCAGCGACCTCGGGCAACGCAAGCCAGTCGCCGACCAAGGCGTCGATCTCGGGGCTGATCTCCGGGGATTCGGTGTCGTCGTTCACCCAGCCCACTCTAGGCGTCACCACCGAGGCACACCCAGCGCCCACACCCATGCCCTCCTCACGCAGCCCTCGACCTCGACCCAGGGTGTAATCGGGTTGTGACATCTCGAAATCATTTCGTTACAGTTTCTCTCGGTTCTCGTCGGCTCTGATCGCGCCGTGATGGGGGCGCTGGCGTCCCCGGCTGAGATCCTGGACTCGGTGAGCTCCCGCGGTCGCTCCGCACGCTGTCTGTCCCGCATCATCGAACCCCTCGAAGGACTGTCATGCACGTCGCCCCCCAGCCCTCCCGTCAGCGTCGCGGCCTCCGCGCCGCCGCCACCGGCTCCCTGTTGCCCCTCGTCGCTCTGGGTGGTGCCGCCCCGGCCATGGCCCAGCCGGACACACAGTCTTCCGCCCAGCCCGCCCCCGAGCAGACGACTCCGCGCCCCGCCACCGAGGCGCAGACCGACACCAGCACCCCCTCCCCGGGCCCGGCCACCGCCGGTCAGCAACGCACGGCCGAGCGCGTCTACACCGTGCGGGCCGGTGACTCCCCGTGGCTGATCTCCCAGCGCTATGACGTGCCTCTCGAGCGCCTGCTCGAGCTCAACGACCTGACCATGGACTCGATCATCCACGTTGGCCAGCGCATGGTCCTCGACGACGGCGCGTCCGCCGCCGAGCAGCCGGCCACCCCGCAGCGCCAGGCCGACGTCGAGCAGCCGGCCGCGCAGGATCAGACCGCCCCCGCCGCGGTGGAGCGCACCGCGGACGCCGCCCCGACCGCCGACGCCACCGTCCAGCAGAGCCGCGAAGAGGTGGGCAACACCTTCCTCGGGCATGTCTATCCCGATCACGTGGTCACGTCCGCGAACGAGAACCTGGCCCGCCTGCGCTCCGCCCCGGTGCCGACCCCCGGCGAGGCCCAGCAGCTGATCCGGCAGGAGGCCCAGCGCATGGGCGTCGACCCGGCCCTGGCGCTCGGCCACGCCTACACCGAGTCGAACTTCCGCCACGACTCCGTCTCCCCCGCGAACTCGGTCGGCCTGATGCAGGTCATGCCCTACTCCGGGGAGTTCGCCTCTCAGGTGGTCGGCCGCGAGCTGAACCTGCTCGACCCGCGGGACAACGTGATCGCCGGCCTGGTGATCATCCGCCACAACCAGGCGCTCGCCGCGAACCAGGATGAAGCGATCGGCGCCTACTACCAGGGCCTCGGAGGCATCCAGCGAGAGGGCTTCGAGCCGTTCACCCACACGTACATCGCACGAGTCAAGGCCGCCGCCGCGATGTTCTGACCGGGGCGCGGCGCAGGACGCCCCGCCGTCCCGCGCCGCGTGCCCTACCCTGTCTGCATGACCGAATCGCGCCACGACCCCGTGGTGGGCGCGCTCCTCGACGGCCGATACGAGGTGCGTTCGCTCATCGCGCGCGGCGGCATGTCCACCGTCTACCTCGCTTCCGACACCCGGCTCGAACGCGACGTGGCGCTGAAGGTGATGCTGCCCCACCTCGCCGAGGACGACGCTCTCGTCGCCCGGTTCGAGCGAGAGGCGAAGACCGCGGCCCGCATCTCCCATCCGCACGTCGTCGGGGTGCTCGACCAGGGCCATGACCGCTTCGGGGGGCAGACGTTCGCCTACCTGGTGATGGAGCACGTGCCCGGGACCACGTTGCGCCACGTGATCCGTGAGGACGCCCCGCTGCCGGTGCGCGCCGCGTTCACGTACGTCCTTCCTCTGTTGGAGGGGCTCGCCGAAGCCCACGCACTCGGGCTGATGCACCGCGACGTCAAACCCGAGAACGTCCTGGTCAGCCCGACCGGGACGGTCAAGGTCGCCGACTTCGGTCTCTCTCGCGCCACGACGGCCCACACCTCGTCCGGCCAGGCCCTCGTCGGGACCGTCGCCTACCTCTCCCCCGAACTCATCTCCGGGTCCCCGGCGGACGCACGCTCGGACGTGTACGCCGTCGGGATCCTCCTGTATGAGCTGCTGACCGGCCGACAGCCCTTCACCGCCGCGAGCCCCGTTCAGGTCGCCTACAAGCACGTCAACGAGCGGGTGCCCTCACCCCGTGCCCTCACACCCACGGTTCCCGAGGCCATCGCCGACCTCGTCCTGTGGTGCACCGAACCGACCCCGGACCGACGCCCCGACGACGCCTCCGTGCTGCTGGCCGCCGCGCACGAGCTGCTCGTCACCGAAGACCCCGAGCAGCTCGACGCCGTGCCGCCGCCCCGTGACGCCGCGGCGGAGCAGCCGGCGGATGCCTCCCCCACGGCGGCGGTCGTCTACGACCCCGAGGGCACGCACGCTCCCGAGCCCTTCGTGTCCCCCACGCCGACCGATGGTGACGAGCAGACCGTCGTCCTGGACGCGGACCGAGTCCCACAGGAGCAGGCCACAACGGCTCTGCCGCCGCACGACGCCCACACCGTGCCACCGGGTGCCCGGGACGATGTCGACCCCGACGAGACGAGCGTGCTGCCGCGCACCGACGTGCCCACAGCGCAGACCCGGGCCACACCCGAGCCGGACACGGACGCCGGTGGCCCCGGCCGTGTCGGTGACGGTCCGCACGAGCCCGCCGACGATGAGGCCGCAGACCGGGGTGTCGCTGCGGTGCCGCCCGGGCCGCTCACCGCCGACGCGTCCCCAGCCGAGCCCGGCACGCACGCCGAGGACCCGGTCCCCGGCTCGCGTGCCGCGCGCCGTGCGGCGCGGCGGCCGAGTGTCGATATCGGTGCCGGCACCCTGCGCACCCTGTTGATCGGGGTGGCGGTGACCCTGCTGCTGACCGGCATGGCGCTCATGCTCGGGTGGACGCTCGGCGCCGGGAACGTGCCGTTCTCATCGGCACAGGGCACGGTGCCCCCGCTGGTGGGAGCGCCGCGGGAGGCGGCCATGGCCGAGCTGGCCGCGACCGGCGTGCAGGTGGATGTCAGTGCCGAACACGACGAGACCATGAGCGCCGGCTCCGTCATCGCCACGGTCCCCGCCGCGGGCGCCGCCGTCGGGAGAGGGGACCGTGTGCAGCTGACCGTCTCCTCCGGCCCCGCCCCCGTGCTCACGCCCGACCTGACCGGCGAGCAGGCAGAGTCGGCGCGCCTGAGCGCCCGCGACGCGGGCCTGCTCGCGCACGTGCGTGAGCGTCGGCATGACCGCGATGTGCCCGAGGGCGAGGTCATCTCCCAGGACCCCGAGCCCGGTGCCGAGTCCACCCGGAACTCCGTCGTCGAGCTCGTCGTCTCCTCGGGCCCCGCCTCCCACGCCGTGCCCGATGTGACGGGCCGCTCCTCCGAGCAGGCTCGCGAGCGGCTCGAAGAACTCGGCTTCGAGGTCCGAGACGACTCCCTGCCTGGGTCTTCGCTGCTGCGTCTGGGCGGACGCGAGGGGGCCGTCCTGCGCCAGGAGCCCGCCGCGGGGACCCGGCTGGAGGAAGGCCAGACCGTCACGCTGCGCTCCCTCTGATCCCCCGGGCCGCTCAGCCGCGCGAGGTGTGGGCCAGCGCCGCCGTGACCGCGAAGGCCAATTCGAGTGACTGCTGGTGGTTCAGACGAGGATCGCACAGCGACTCGTAGTGCTCGGCGAACGCCGACTCCTCCACCACGTCCGCGCCGCCCAGGCATTCAGCGACGTCGTCGCCGGTGAGCTCCACGTGCATGCCTCCCGGGTGCGTGCCCAGCTGGCGATGCACGTCGAAGAACCCGGTCACCTCGTCCATGATGTCCTCGAAACGACGCGTCTTGTACCCGTTCTTCGCTGTCACGGTGTTGCCGTGCATGGGGTCAGTGACCCACACCGGGCTCAGGCCGGCATCCCGCACACCGGCGACGAGGTCCGGCAGCACGTCGCGGATCCGCTCGGCGCCCATGCGGGTGATGAACGTGAGCCGACCCGGCTCCCGCTGCGGGTCCAGCTTCTCCGCCAGGGCGATCGCGTCGGCCGCCGTCGTGGTGGGCCCGAGCTTCACGCCGATCGGATTGCGCACGCGGGAGAGGAAGTCCACGTGCGCCTCGTCGACGGCGCGGGTCCGCTCCCCGATCCACAAGAAGTGCGCGCTCGTGGCGTAGGGGTCGCCCGTGCGGGAGTCCTCACGGGTCAGCGCCCGCTCATAGTCGAGCAGCAGGGCCTCGTGGGCCGAGTAGAATTCGGTGCGCCGCATCGCCTCGAAGTCGACGCCCGCCGCGTCCATGAAACGCACGGCGCGGTCGATCTCCGCCGCGATCTCCTCGTATCGCGCGTAGGCCGGGTTGGCGAGGAAGCCCTGGTTCCACCGGTGCACGCTGCGCAGATCCGCGAAGCCGCCCTGTGTGAAGGCCCGGACCAGGTTCAGCGTCGACGCGGAGGTGTGGTACGCCTGCACCATCCGCCGGGCGTCATGCCGTCGAGACTGCGCGGTGAAGTCGTACCCGTTCACGATCTCGCCGCGGAAGGAGGGAAGCGTGACGCCCTCGCGCGTCTCGGTGTCCGACGAGCGGGGTTTGGCGAACTGACCGGCGATGCGCCCCATCTTCACGACGGGCACCGACGCACCATACGTGAGCACGGCGGCCATCTGCAGGATCGTCTTCACCCGGGCGCTGATGCGGTTCGCGGTCGAGCCGGCGAACGTCTCTGCGCAGTCACCCCCGGTCAACAGGAATGCCTCCCCGGCGGCGACGTCGGCCAGCCGGGTGCGCAGCACGTCCACCTCTCCGGCAAAGACGAGCGGAGGCACCTGTCCCAGCTCGGCCACGGCCGCCTCAAACGCCTCGGCGTCGTGCCACTGCGGAGCCTGCCGAAGGGGCAGCTCACGCCACGCGTCGAGGCCGGGCGTGGTGGCCGGACCCTCCGACGTGGCGGTGCCGAAGGCCAGGATCTCGTCACGCGATGCAGCATTCATGGGCCCAGCCTAGGGGGTCGTCGACGAACCGGGGACGCGCCATGACACCCGGTTCACTGTGCGAGACGCCGGCCGAGTCGCCTCAGGACGTCCCGGGCCGGTGCACTCGCCCGGCCTTGACGTCGGCGGCGTAGAGGTCCACGTACTCCTGTCCGGACAGACGGCGGATGGCCTCCATGATCTCGTCGGTGACCTGACGCAGCACGGCGATGTCCTGCGCCTGCTCGCGCAGGTGGCTGAAGTCCAACGGCTCGCCGAAGATCACGCCCACCCGCCGGATCGTGGGCACCGTCCGTCCGATCGGCTGGACACGGTCGGTGCCGATCATCGCGATCGGCACCACCGGCACACCCGCGGCCAGGGCCAGCTTCGCGACGCCGATCTTGCCGCGGTGCAGGCGTCCGTCCGGGCTGCGCGTGCCCTCGGGGTAGATGCCCAGCAGCTTGCCCGCACGCAGCGCATCCAGGCCGGCGTCGAGCGAACGCAGGGACGCCGCTCCGCCCGACCGGTCCATGGGCAGCTGGTTGGCGGCTTCGAAGAAGCGTCGGGTCACCCAGCCCTTCACGCCGGAGCCGGTGAAGTACTCCATCTTGGCGAGGAAGTGCACCTGTCGGTCCAGCAGCGCCGGCATGAACACCGAGTCCGAGAAGGACAAGTGGTTCGAGGCGAGGATCGCGCCGCCGGTCTCGGGCACGTTGGCGCGGCCCTTCACCCACGGCCGGAACAGCAGCCTCGTGATCGGCGAGACCACGAACGTGCGGGCAGACCAGTAGAAGGTGGACATGTCCCTCCTGGTGTGTGTCAATGACGCCGGGCGGCCGGAGATCATCCGACCGGGAACATCCTACGGGGACAGGCGAATCAGAGCGGGGCGGGCACGTCGAGGCCGAGCAGCGCGTTCTCGACGACCTCGCTCAGCGCCGGATGGATCCAGTACTGTCCTCGAGCCATCGTGTGGGCGTCGAGTCCGAACGACATGGCCTGCACCAGCGGCTGGATCAGGTTCGCCGCGTCGGGGCCGATCAGGTGGGCGCCCAGCAGCCGGCCGGTCTCGCGGTCGGCGACGAGCTTGCAGATCCCTTCGGTGTCCTCCATCGCCCAGCCGTAGGCGACATCGCCGAACCCCTGTTCCTTGACGGTGACCCGGTCGGCGCCCAGACGCGCGACCGCTTGGGCCTCGGTGAGCCCCGCCGCGGCGATCTGCGGGCGGGTGAACACCGCGGCCGGCACCGGGTCGAGGTCCGCGGCCCGCAGTCGTTCAGGATTCTCGAGGTTGTGGGCCACCACGCGCGCTTCGTAGTTGGCCACGTGCTTGAGCTGCCACGTGTTGGCGATGTCGCCCAGGGCCCACACGCCCGGCACCGGCTCGCCGTCAGCCAGCACCCGCTGGAACCGGTCGACGGCCAGAACGCCGTCCTCGGTCACGTCGAAGCCGGCGGCCGCCGCATCGATCCGATCGACGTTGGGTGTGCGGCCCGTCGCCACCAGAACGAGGTCCGCATCGATGGTCGATCCATCGGAGAGCCGCACCCGGGCGGCGTCATCGGTGTCTTCCACGCCGGCCACCTGCGTCTCGAGGCGCAGGTCCCACTGCTCGGCGGCGATGCGCGTGAAGGTCCGTGCGACGGTCTCATCGTGCGCGCTCAGCAGCCGTGCGCCGCGCACCACCTGCGTGACCTGCGTGCCGAAGGCCGAGAAGACCGAGGCGAACTCCGCGCCGACGAATCCGCCGCCCATCACGACGAGGCGCTCGGGCAGTTCCTCCAGGCGCATGATCGTGTCCGAGGTGTGCACGCGCGGACCGGCCAGACCCGGCAGCTCCGGCAGCGTCGGACGTGAGCCGGCGGCGACGACGACCTGCGCGCCGCGCAGACGCCGCCCCGAGTCCGTGACCAGCTCGCGCAGCCCGGTGAACCGGGCCCGTTCGGCGACGACAGTGACGTGCTCCTGCTCGTCGCGACGGAATCGCAGCCCGGCCTCGCTGATCGCGTCGACCCGACCGAAGACGCGATCCCGCAGTGCGGCGAAATCCACCCGGCCAGCGGGCAGCTGCACGTCCACGCGCGCCGCGTCGGCCGAGGCCGCCGCGAGCGAGGCCGGGTATGCGTACATCTTCGTCGGAATGCAGCCGCGATTCAGGCAGGTCCCGCCGAAAACCCCGTCATCGACGATCGCGACGCGGCGGTCGGCCCACTGCTCACCGATCAGGGAGTTGCCCGACCCCGAGCCCACGATGATGAGGTCGAACTGTTCCACCCCCCGGTCAGAGGTGTGTGCGGTATCGGAGTTCTGCTCAGTCATGCTCCCAGCATACGGACGCCGATGGGCCGGGGCCGGCGGGGTGCTCCCCCGTCGGCCCCGGCCCGCTCACGACTCTGGGTCCGGCAGCCTCACTCGATGACGACGATCAGGTCGCCGCCGTTGACCGGGGTCGTCTCGTCCAGCACGACTCGACGGACGGTGCCGGCGACCGGCGTGGTGATCGCCGCCTCCATCTTCATCGCCTCGATGGTCGCGATCGGGTCGCCGGCCTGCACCTGGTCCCCCTCGGCGACGGTGACCGTGACGGAGCCGGCGAAGGGCGCGGGGACCTGGCCCGGCTGCGAGGCGTCCGCCTTCTCGGCCGCCTTGACCGTCGACTCGACCGAGGTGTCCCGCACCATCACCTGGCGCATCTGTCCGTTGAGGGTGACCATGACCATGCGCATGCCCTTGTCGTCGGGCTCGGACACCGACTGCAGCACCGCCAGCAAGCGCACACCGCGGCCCAACGAGATCACGTGCTCCCGGCCGGGCACGAGCCCGTAGAGGAAGTCACGCGTGTGCAGCGTGGACGTGTCACCGTACTGATCGACGTGCTGGTCATAGTCCTTGGTCGGACCGGGGAACAGCAGACGGTTCAGCGCCTGACGACGCTCGGCGCCCTGCTGGCTCAGAAGCCGCTCGTCTTCCGCCGGGATCTCCTCGACGCCGCCGCCCTCACGCCGCCCCTGCAGGGCGTTCGTCCGGAACGGCTCGGGCCAGCCGCCGGGCGGGTCGCCCAGCTCGCCGCGCAGGAAGCCGACCACCGAATCCGGGATGTCGAAGTCCTGCGGCCGCGCGCGGAACTCCTCCGGATCGACGCCGCGGCCGACCAGCTGCAGGGCCAGATCGCCGACGACCTTCGAGGACGGGGTCACCTTGACGATGTTGCCGAGCATGTCGTTGGCAGCGGCGTACATCGACTCGATCTGCTCGAAGTGCTCGCCGAGGCCCAGGGCGATCGCCTGAGTGCGCAGGTTGGACAGCTGCCCGCCGGGGATCTCGTGGTGGTAGACACGGCCGGTCGGGGCCTTGAGACCGGCCTCGAACGGGGCGTAGATCGAGCGCACCGACTCCCAGTACGGCTCCATGGCCGCCGCCGCATCCAAGGTCAGACCGGTGTCGCGCTCGGTGTGCTCAAGCGCGGCCACCAGTGCCGACAGCGGCACCTGGCTGGTCGTTCCCGCCAGCGACGCGGTGGCGGCGTCCACGGCGTCCACACCCGCCTCCGCGGCGGCGAGCAAGGTGGCCAACTGGCCGCCCGCCGTGTCGTGGGTGTGCAGATGCACCGGCAGGTCGAACTCCTCGCGCAGGGCCGTGACGAGCTCGCGCGCCGCGGCCGGGCGCAGCAGGCCCGCCATGTCCTTGATGGCCAGGATGTGGGCGCCGGCGTCGACCATCTTCCGGGCCAGGTCGAGGTAGTAGTCGAGCGTGTAGAGCCGCTCGTCCGGGTCCGTCATGTTGCCCGTGTAGCACAGGGCCGCCTCGGCCACCGCGGTGCCGGTCGCGCGGACCGCCTCGATCGCCGGCGTGATCTGGCTGACGTCGTTCAGGGCGTCGAAGATGCGGAAGACGTCGACGCCCGTGGCGGCCGCCTCCTGCACGAACGCGTCGGTCACCTGCTGCGGATACGGCGTGTAACCGACAGTGTTGCGGCCGCGCAGCAGCATCTGGATCGGGATGTTCGGCATTTCAGCGCGCAGCAACTCGAGCCGGTGCCACGGGTCCTCGGCCAAGAAGCGCAGCGCGACGTCGTAGGTCGCCCCACCCCACGCCTCGACGGAGAACAGTCCGGGCAGGGTGTGCGCAACGGCCGGTGCGGCCGCCAGCAGATCACGCGTGCGCACACGGGTCGCCAGAAGCGACTGGTGGGCGTCACGGAACGTCGTGTCGGTGACCGCCAGGGCCGTCTGCTCGCGCAGCGCCCGGGCGAACCCCTCAGGGCCCTTCTCCAGCAGCACGTCGCGCCAGCCCGACGGCGGGGTGTTGTCCGGGTCGCGGCTCGGTCCGTCGAACGGCGACCGGTCCGGCTCCTGGGACTTGTCGCCGGGGTGGGCGGGCAGCCGGTCGCGCGGGTCGATGCCGTCGATCCGCTCACCGTGCGGCCGGTTCACCGTGACGTCGGCGAGGTACTGCAGCGCCTTCGATCCGCGGTTCTTCGAGCGGTTCACGCGCGCCAGCTCGGGGTGCGCGTCGATGAAGTCCGTAGCGACGTCACCGGCGAGGAACTGCTCGTCGTCGAGCACGTTCATCAGGAACGGGATGTTGGTCGCGACGCCACGGATGCGGAACTCGGCCAGCGCACGGCGGGCGCGGTGCACCGCAGTCAGGTAGTCCCGGCCGCGGCACGTCAGCTTGACCAGCATCGAGTCGAAGTGCGGGCTGATCTCGGCCCCGGCGTAAATGGTGCCGCCATCCAGGCGCACACCGGACCCGCCGGCCGAGCGATAGGCCGTGATCGTGCCGGTGTCCGGACGGAAGCCGTTGGCCGGGTCTTCCGTGGTGATGCGGCACTGCATCGCGAAGCCGCGCGGCGCCAAGCGGTCCTGAGAGATCCCCAGCTCGGCGAGGCTCGCGCCGGCGGCGATGCGCAGCTGGGCACCCACCAGGTCGACGTCCGTGACCTCCTCGGTCACGGTGTGCTCGACCTGGATGCGGGGGTTCATCTCGATGAAGACGTGCTGGCCGGCCCGCTCGCCGGCGGTGTCCACGAGGAACTCCACGGTGCCGGCGTTGACGTATCCCATCTCCTTGGCGAAGGCGACGGCGTCACGATGCAGCGCCTGACGGATGTCCTCGTCCAGGTTCGGCGCGGGCGCCATCTCGACGACCTTCTGATGGCGACGCTGTAGCGAGCAGTCGCGCTCGAACAGGTGCACGACGTCGCCGTGCGAGTCCGCGAGCACCTGCACCTCGATGTGGCGCGGGCGCAGCACGGCCTGCTCGAGGAAGACGGTCGGGTCGCCGAACGCGGTGTCCGCCTCGCGCATGGCGGCCTCGAGGCTGCCACGCAGGTCCTCGGCCCGCTCGACGCGGCGCATGCCGCGGCCGCCGCCGCCGGCCACGGCCTTCACGAAGATCGGGAAGCCGATCGTCTCGGCTTGCTCGAGCAGCCAGTCCACATCATCGCTGGGCTCCGAGGACGCCAGCGTCGGGATGCCCGCCCGCTTGGCGGCGCGCAGGGCCTCGACCTTGTTGCCGGTCAGCTCGAGCACATCCGCCGGAGGACCGACGAAGGTGATGCCGTTCTCGGCGGCGACACGCGCCAGCTGCGCGTTCTCGGACAGGAAGCCGTAGCCCGGGTAAATCGCGTCCGCGCCGGCGTCCTTGGCGACACGGATGATCTCGTCGACGTCGAGGTACGCCCGAATGGGGTGCCCTTCCTCGCCGATGCGGTAGGCCTCGTCCGCCTTCTGCCGGTGGATCGAGTTGCGGTCCTCGTACGGGAACACCGCCACGGTGCGGGCTCCCTGCTCGTAGCATGCACGGAATGCACGCACCGCGATCTCACCGCGGTTGGCCACGAGGACCTTGCTGAACATGGTC
This sequence comes from Micrococcus cohnii, assembly GCF_014205175.1. Taxonomy (NCBI): domain Bacteria; kingdom Bacillati; phylum Actinomycetota; class Actinomycetes; order Micrococcales; family Micrococcaceae; genus Micrococcus; species Micrococcus cohnii. The sequence continues at coordinate 1,079,595 of NZ_JACHNA010000001.1, forward strand.
GATCCGTCGGAGCGATCCGCCCTCACGGCGCCGGAGGACTCATTCTTCGCTTCAGTGGTGGTCATGTCAGGAAGTGTGCCACAGCAGTTGTGTCACTCACGACACATTCTGCGCGCGGACACGAATGTGGTCAGACCATTGCCCTCGTTCCCGGCCAGGACACGACGACGCCCCGCCACAGACATGACGGGGCACACATGAATGCGGTCCGGGCCGCTCGCGGACTCGGACGGTCAGGACGCGGTCTGCTGCGCCTTCGCGCGCCGCCGCCGGGACAGCTCGTCGTCCGGTTGAGCGCCCTCGACCGCCGCCGCGAGGGACTCGCTGGGCAGTTCGGCCAGCGTGCCCTCGACTTCGCGCCAGACGCGCCCCACGGCGATGCCGAACACGCCCTGCCCGCCCTGGACCAGGTCGATGACCTCGTCCGCGGACATGCACTCGTACACCGACGCGCCGTCGGACATGAGCGTGATCTGGGCCAGGTCGTCCACGCCGCGCTGCCGCAGCTGCCCGACAGCCGCGCGGATCTGCTGAAGCGAGACGCCGGTGTCCAGCAGCCGTTTGACGACCTTGAGCACCAGGATGTCGCGGAAGGAGTACAGACGCTGGGAGCCGGAACCGGCGGCGCCGCGCACCGTCGGCACCACCAGCTCGGTGCGCGCCCAGTAGTCCAGCTGACGGTAGGTGATGCCGGCGGCCTTGCACGCGGTCGGTCCGCGGTAGCCGGCCTGCTCGTCGAGCTGCGGCATGTCGTCGGTGAAGAGCACGCCCTGCTGGGCGCGCGGGGCGGGTGTGCCGACCGCTGTGGGCCGACCAGAACCTGCATGGGGTGTCACGAATGAGCCCTCCTGGTCGTGGTCCCGCGGGGTGACTGGCAAGCGGGCTGCTCGTCGGGATCGCCGGTGACCGTGGCGAGAGTCCGACGGGCGCCCGCAGGGAAGTGTGCGGCACCTGTGCGAGTCACGGTACGGTGGCCGACTCCCCTGATCAATCACCGCCGCGCAGGGATATCGGCGTGTCGGAGGCGGAGCGTGCACGGCATGCGCGTCGTCGCTCGTGCCGCGCGGTCGAGCCATTCAGGCGAAGTCATCCGGATCGACGTCGTCGATGAACCGCCGAAAGGTGTCCAGATCGTCGGCCTCGGCCTCGGCGACCGGCACACCGGACTCTGCGACGAGACGCGGTTCGGCCAGCACCGGCGCCTGCGCCCGCAGCGCGACGGCGATGGCGTCGGAGGCCCTCGCATCGAGAGAACGGCCCCCGGTCAGCTCCAGCCGGGCATGCACGGCATCGTCCCGGATATGGGTGAGCCAGGCCGCCTCCACCCGCGCGCCGAGCGCTTCGACGGCGTCCACGAGCAGGTCGTGCGTCAGCGGCCGCGGAGGCCGCTGTCCATCCAGGACCAGCGCGACCGCGGTCGCCTCGGGCACACCGACCCACACCGGGACGACGACATCACCGCTCGGGGTGAGCAGCAGCAGGGCGTAGTTCTGGGTCGGCAGATCGACGCGCACCCCGAGCACGGTCAGCGGCACAGCCGCCTCGTCGGTCGTCGGCTCCCGACTCATAAGGACCGCCCATGCCTGGTCTGACGACGCGGAGTTCGCGCCTGCTCGGCGTTCGCGATCGCTTCGGTGCGCGGATCGTGCTCCGGCTGCGCCGAGGTGCGGCACCGGAACGGCGTGAGCGCCTCCGCCAGCAGCGCCGAGTGCAGCTGCACGCAGGCCTGTTCCAGGGTCGCGGCGGTCTCGTCCAGGCGGGCCCGAGTGCCGGCGTCACGGCGCGAGCTCATCGGCACCAGGACCCGCTCGAGCAGGCCCATCTCCCGGTCCGCGGCAGCCCGGAAGGGCCGCAGGTGCCGGGGGTCGAGGCCGTGGTCGGCCAGCGTTCGGGCCGCTCGCACCACGGCGAGGCCGTGCGCGGAATACCCGTCCGCCTCGGGCGCGGGCAGCAGCCCGTAGCGCTGCAGCTCATCGATCAGGGCCTCGTCGACTTCCGCCAGGCGGGCGATCTCGGCCCGGCTGTACCGCTGCGGGGCGCCGGTCACGCCGAGGGGCAGACCGTCGGCGTCGAGCTGTGCACCCGGCACGGGGACGCCGAGCACGTCGCTGGGACGCTCTCCACGGTCGATGGCCTCCAGGTGCTCGCGGATCCGCTTGAGCGGCAGGAAGCGCTCACGCTGCAGGGTGAGCACGAAACGCAGCCGTTCGACGTCCGCTGCGGTGTAGGTCCGGTATCCGGCGGACGTGCGGCCGGGCCGGATGAGTCCCTTCGCCTCGAAGAACCGCAGCTTCGAGGCGGCCAGGCCCGGGAACTGCCCCGCCAGCTCGTCGAGGACCTGCCCGATGGTCAGCACGGACGACGACGCCCCCGTGTCTGTCTGGGGGCGTCGTGTCCTCGGCGGTCGGGAGGCGTCCTGCATCCGGGCAGATCAGGCCTGGCCCGCCGCGTGGTACGTCATGCGGAACTTGCCGATCTGCACCTGCATCCCGGTGCGCAGCAGCACGGCCTCGATGCGGTCCCGGTTCACGAACGTGCCGTTCAGCGAGTTCGAGTCGACGAGCTCGTACCCCTCGGGGCGACGACGGAACTGGGCGTGCCGGCGGGAGACCGTGACGTCGTCGAGGAAGACGTCCGCCTCCGGGTGGCGTCCCACCGTGACGACGTCCTGGTCCAACAGGAATCGGGCACCGCCCTCGGGTCCGTCATGCGAGACCAGCAGAGCCGAGTCCGCAGGCAAGGCCTGCACCGCCTCCCGATGCTCGGGCGTGAGAGCGTGCTCGGAGACGGGCGCGAGGTCCGCGAGGCTGATGCTCGATGTCGTGGGCTGCGGCTCGGGCCGCCCCTGCGACGCTGCGTGATCGTGGGTCATGGTTGCTCCTGCGTGCCAGGGCGGGTCGGACCCGCCGCGATGATGGGTGAGTCAGGTCAGCCGACCTGAGCGCGATACCCCTCGGCGTCCAGCAGCGAGTCGAGGACGGACGCGTCGCTCAGACGCACCTCGAAGAGCCAGCCGCCCTCGTAGGGCGCCGAGTTCACGAGGCCGGGCTCGTCGTCGAGGTCGTCGTTGACAGCGGTGATCTCTCCGGAGACGGGGGCGAAGACGTCGGAGACCGACTTGGTCGACTCGACCTCCCCGATGGCGTTGCCCGCCTGGATCTCGGAACCGACCTCGGGCAGGTCGACGTAGACGACGTCGCCGAGAGCGTCCTGCGCGAAGTCGGTGATGCCCACGCGCACGACGGAGGCGTCGTCGGTGGTCTGGATCCACTCGTGCTCGGCGGAGTACTTCAGGTTCTCGGGGATGGTGCTCATCGGTGCGCCTTTCCTGTCAGGGAGACAGCGGATGCCGCTGGGCGGACCGCTGCCGGTGGAATCGTCTGCGTCACAGCCTAACCGACGCGCGCCCGGCTGGCGCGGCCGATCGGGGCCGGGAACGAGGACGCCCCCGACCGACACGATCGGGGGCGTCGCTGCGGTGACCGGCGGTGTGGCCGGCTCAGATCACGCCGCGCATGGCCCGGGCCACGGGCTTCTTGATCGCGAGCATCAGCAGGCCAATGGCGATCGTGGCCACGCCGATCACGCCGAAGTAGGTGGCCTCCGTCTCGGTGGAGTAGAACGAGGCGAGGCTGCCAGCCAGTGCGGTGCCGATGGCCACGGACAGGTTGTACAGGGCCACCATCAGCACGGGGAAGGCCGCCGGGGCCAGCTTCGTGGACAGCGACAGCCCGACCGGAGAGACCAGCAGCTCGCCGGTCGTGGCGAGGAAGAGGATCAGCGTCAGCCACAACAGCGGCACGGCGGTCACGTCGGCCTGCGGGATGAACAGCAGGAACGCGATGCCGATCGCGATGATGCCCAGACCGAACTTCGTCGGGGTCACCGGTTGGCGCCGGCCCAGCTTCGTCCACAGCGCGGCGAACACGGGGGCGAAGAGGATGATGAAGATGGGGTTGATCGAGTTGACCCACTCCATCGGCATCTGCCAGCCGAACAGGTCACGGTTCAGCCGAGTCTCCGAGTACAGGGCGATCACGGTGAACTGCTGCTGGAACAGCGCGAAGAACACGACGGTGCCGACGAACAGCGGGATGAAGGCCCACACGCGGCTGCGCTCCTCAGCGTCGACCTTGGGCGAGCGCAGCAGCACGGCGAAGATCGCGATCGCGGCGACGGCGGCGAAGACGGCGACGCAGTTCGACGCGTTCTCTAGCGTGACGACGCCCGCCACCATCAGCGCGGCCATCAGACCGAGGATCGCGAGGACTGCGAGGACGACCACACCGATCCGGCCGCGGGGCAGCGGATCCGGCACGCGGTGCACGAGCTTGGGGAGGTTCTTACGCGTCAGCGCGTACTGGATCAGGCCGATGGCCATGCCCGCGGCGGCGAGGCCGAAGCCGACGTGGAACCCCCAGCTGTCGCGCGCCCAGCCGGTGAGCAGCGGGCCGAAGAGGGCGCCGATGTTGACGCCCATGTAGAACAGGGAGAAGCCGGCGTCGCGACGCGTGTCCTCGCGGGCGTACAGCGAACCCACGATGTTGGCCGCGTTGGCCTTGAGGCCGCCGGAGCCCACCGCGACGAGGATCAGACCGAGAGCCAGTCCGAAGCCGCCGGGCACCAGGGCCAGGGCGATGTGGCCGAGCATGATCAGCACGGCGCTGTAGAACATGGCCCGTTCGGAGCCGATGAGCCGGTCAGCGATCCAGCCGCCGGCGATGCAGAAGATGTAGACGGCGCCGCCGTAGGCGCCAACGATGCCGGTCGCCAGGGACTCGTCCATGCCGAGGCCACCGCGGGTGACCTCCCAGCTCATGTAGAACACGAGCATGGCCTGCATGCCGTAGAAGGAGAAGCGCTCCCAGAGTTCAACGGAGAAGATGTTCGCCAGCGGCATCGGCTGGCCGAAGAACATCTTTCCGGACGGATTGTGCGAGTCGGCGCCGGGGGCCTGCGTGTCCCCCGGAGCGGATGAAGTATGCGAGTTCACCGGAGGTACTTTCCTCTAGTCGCACACATGATGCAAGTCACCCGGAGGAGCCGCCGTCCGTCGGCAGGGACTGCCCGGACATGGAAAAGCCACGGTCCGAGACGTTGCGGGCACGTCTCGGACCGTGGCACGTGGTCGGGCTAGCGGGATTTGAACCCACGACCTCTTGACCCCCAGTCAAGCGCGCTACCAAACTGCGCCATAGCCCGTGGCGCTCCGGTCACGCCGGAACGGCACCAGAACACCATACAGCATTCCGGGCCGTTCCCGCGCATCGCGGGCGTCAGCGGCGACGTCCCCGCTTCTCGCGCACGCGCATGCCGATCTCGATCGGGGTGCCCTCGAATCCGAAGGTCTCGCGCAGGCGCCGGGTGATGAACCGGCGGTAGCCCGGGTCCAGGAACCCGGTGGTGAACAGGACGAACTTGGGCGGGCGCGAGGAGGCCTGCGTCGCGAACAGGATGCGCGGCTGCTTGCCGCCGCGCACCGGGTGCGGGTGCGCCGCGACGAGCTCGCCCAGGAAGGCGTTGAGCTTGCCGGTCGGGATACGCGTCTCCCACGAGTCGATCGCCGTTTCGAGCGCCGGGACCAGTCGGTCCTTGTGCCAGCCCGTCTTCGCAGAGATGTTCACGCGCGGCGCCCAGGCGACGTGGGCCAGGTCCCGGTCGATCTCCTTCTCGAGGCTGTGCCGACGGTCCTCGTCGACCTCGTCCCACTTGTTGTAGGCGAGCACGAGGGCACGGCCCGAGTCCAGGGCCATCTGAACGATGCGGACATCCTGCTCGCTGATGACCTGGGGCGCCTCGAGCAGCACGACGGCCACCTCGGCGCGGTCCAGGGCCGCGGCGGTGCGCAGCGAGGCGTAGTAGTCGGAGCCGTGCGCCATGTGCTGACGGCGGCGGATGCCGGCGGTGTCCACGAACCGCCACAGCTGGCCGCCGAGCTCAACGAGTTCGTCCACGGGGTCACGCGTCGTGCCGGCCAGATCGTCCACGACGACGCGGTCCGATCCGGCCAGACGGTTCAGCAGGGAGGACTTGCCGACGTTCGGTCGTCCCACGAGCGCGATGCGGCGTGGGCCGCCGCGCGGCATGAGACCGCCGTGCGCCGACTCCTGCGGCAGTTCCTCGAGCACGGCATCGAGCAGGTCGCCCACGCCGCGGCCGTGCACGGCGGACACCGGATACGGATAGCCGAAGCCGAGCGACCACAGCTGGGCGGCCTCGGCCTCCTGCATCAGGTCGTCCACCTTGTTCGCTGCGACGATCACCGGCCGGTCCTTGCGGCGTAGCATCGAGACGACGGCCTCGTCGGTCGCGGTCATGCCGACGGTGGCGTCGACGACGAGCAGCACGGCGTCGGCGACGTCCACGGCGAGCTCCGCCTGCTCGGCGACGCGCGCGTGGATGCCCTTGGCGTCGTGCTCCCAGCCGCCGGTGTCCACGACGGTGAACGCGCGAGCGTTCCACTCCGCGTCGTAGGAGACGCGGTCGCGGGTCACGCCCGGCACGTCCTCCACAACGGCCTCGCGGCGGCCGATGATGCGGTTGACCAGGGTTGACTTGCCGACGTTCGGCCGTCCGACGATCGCCAGCACGGGCGGGACGGGCGCGTCGGGCAGATCGGCGTCCTCGTCGTCCCAGCCGGTCAGCAGGGCGGCGTCGTCCTCGTCGAGCTCGTAGTCGTCGAGACCGGCGCGCAGGGAGGCGGCGCGCTGGGCGGCCTCCTCGTCGGTGATCTCGGCGAGGCGCTGCTCGACGCGGTCCTCACCGCTGGGGACATACTCCTCGACCTGCTCGGGCAGGCCGCTGTTCTCGTTCTCGGTCATCGTCCGGGTCCTTCCACGGCCGAGTCGACGGCCTGCTCGTTCACTGCGGCCATCACGGCCTGCACGGTCTGCTCGAAGTCGAGCTCGCTCGAGTCGACGAGGGCGACGCCCTCGGCCGGGGCCTCGAAGCGGGAGACCGCGGCGTCGGCGCGGTCGCGCCCCCCGACCTGCGCCGTGAGCGTTGCGGCGTCCACGCCGGTGGCGCCGGCGGCCGTCAGCTGACCGGAGCGCCGGGCCATGCGGACCTCTTCGCTCGCGGTCAGCAGCACGCGGGCGTCGGCGTCGGGGGCCACGACGGTTGTGATGTCCCGGCCCTCGGCGACGATGCGGCCGGCCTCATCGATCTCGCGGCGCTGGCGCTCACGCAGCAGCTCACGCACGGGGATCACGGCGGCCACCGCCGAGACGACTCCGGTCACCGCGGGGGTCCGAATCGCGTCGGTGACCTCGTGCTCGCCCACGACGACGCGCTCGAGGTCCGGGTCCGTGGAAAGAGACAGAACCATGGACGCCGCGGCGGCGTGCACGGCGTCCGCGTCGTCCAGATCGACCCCCTCGTGCACACAGTGCCAGGCCAGCGCCCGGTACATCGCCCCGGTGTCCAGATAGCCGGCACCCAGCCTGCGCGCCAGCTCCTTGGCGACGGAGGACTTTCCCGAGCCGGAGGGGCCGTCGATCGCGATGACGAGCCGCCCGGACGCCCGGGGCGCGACGTCCACGGGCTCGCCCGTCACGTCGACCGGGGTCTCGGCCGCACGCCCGGCGTCCGGGCTCTCGAACTTCTCGGTCATCTCAGACCACCTTCCATCCACGTCTCGTCAGGGCCTCGGCGAGCTCATCGCGCCGGGCCGGCAGCACGGAGATCTCCAGCATGCCCACCTCGTGGCCCGAGGCATGGTCCATGCGCAGATCCTCCACGTTCACTCCAGCCTCCCCCACATCAGCCAGTACGCCCGCCAGCTGGCCCGGGGTGTCGTCCACAACCACGGTGACGACGCAGAACGCCTGGGGCGCGGCGCCGTGCTTGCCGGGGATGCGGGCGTGGCCGGCGTTGCCCTCGGCGATCAGCCGGGCCATACCCCAGCGGGCCCCCTCCGCGTCGGGGTCCTCGAGCGTCACGATGAGCCGGTCGAGATCCTGGCGCACCGCGTGCAGCGTCTCGAGCACAGCGGCGGCGTTGCTCGAGAGGATCTGGGTCCACAGCTGCGGGTCCGACGCGGCGATCCGGGTGGTGTCCCGCAGGCCGTTACCCGCCAGTTCGAGGCTCGTCGCCGACGCGCCCTGCATGCGCGCGGCCACCAGGGACGCGGCCACCTGCGGCAGGTGGGAGACCAGGGCGACCGCGTCATCGTGCTCGGCGGCGGGCATCAGACGCACGGTCGCCCCGCATGCCTCGGCCAGCCCGCGTGCCGCGGCCACCGCATCGGGGTGAGTCGACTCCTCCGCGCACACCACCCACGGGGCGGCGAGGAACAGGGTGCCGCGCGCCGCCACGGGGCCGGAACGCTCCCGACCGGCCATCGGGTGGGTGCCCACGTAACGGGACACATCCGTTGCGCTCAGCTCCCCCGCGTCCTGACGTCGCCGCAGCTGGGCGGCGACCGCGGTCTTCACCGACGCCACATCGAGCACGAGGGCGTCCGGCCAGCGCCGCAGCGAGTCCGTGACGACGTCCGCCGTCACGTCCGGAGGGCAGGAGACAACGACGAGACCGGGAGCCAGACCGGCGTCCGTGACCTCGGCGGGGTCCAGCGCGACGGGGACCCCGGCACCGATGTCGCGGGCGACGGCGAGGGCTGACGGCGACGGGTCGTGCAGGAGAACCTCACGTCCCGCTGTCCGCAGGGCGAGCCCGATGGAGGCGCCCAGCAGGCCGGTCCCGCGCACGAGCACCGGGCCCGGCAGTCCGGCGGGGTCGCCGGACGCCAGGTCCAGGGACTCAGAGGTCACAGCCCCACCATGGACTTGAGCGTGCCGAGCTCCTGGGCGTTCATCACGCGCACGCTGCCCTGTTTCTGGTCACCCAGCAGCACGGGGCCGATCTTGACGCGCACGAGCCGCTCGACGGGATGGCCCACGGCGGAGAACATGCGGCGCACGATGCGATTCTTGCCCGAGTGCAGCACGACTTCGACGAGGACGTGACCCGGTGTGGAGTCCACCAGCTTGAAGGAGTCGACCTTCGCGACGCCGTCGTCGAGCTCAACGCCCGCGCGCATCTGGTTCGACACGCCCTTGGGCAGGGGACCCTTGATCTGGACGAGATAGGTCTTGGGCACCTCGTACGAGGGGTGTAGCAGGCGGTTGGCCAGCTCCCCGTCGTTGGTGAGGATCAGCAGCCCCTCGGTCTCGTTGTCGAGCCGACCCACGTGGAACAGGTGCTCCTGGCCGGACTTGAGGTAGCTGGCGATCGAGGGCCGACCGTCCGGGTCCACCATCGTCGAAATGACGCCGCGCGGTTTGTTGAAGACCATGTACTGCTTGGTCACGTCCGTCTGCACGGAGATCCCGTCGACGCGGATCACGGAGCGCTTCGGATCCACACGCACGCCGGGCTCGGCGACGATCATCCCGTCCACCTCGACACGCCCTTCGGCGATGAGGTCTTCGCAGACACGTCGGGAGGCCACGCCCGCAGCAGCGAGAACCTTCTGCAGCCGTTCGCCGTCCTCATGGTGGACCGCGTCGAGGTTCGCGGCCTTCGCGCGAGCCGCGCCGGCGCCTTTGCCCCGGCGCTGCCGACGCGGTGCGGGCGCGTCGTAGTCGTCGAACTCACGGCTGACCCGGCTCTGGTCCTGCCCTGTGCGACGGCCACCGGCGCCGCGGCGGCTCTGGGCGGCACCGGGCTGGCGCTGGAAATCACGCTCCTGGAACGGCCCGCCTCGTTTACCGACGGCGGGGGTTCGTCCGGAGCCTCGCGGCTTGCGGGAAGTCATGGAGAGTGTCCTTTCACAGATGCGATCGAGCGCGTCCGGACAGCTGCCGGACGCGCTCGTCCCATTCTCGCAGACGCATGGTCGCAGGTCACCGTGTCGGTGGGCACGCGGCCCACGGCGGAGGGCCTGGCAGGGAACGTCAGTAGTCGATGTGTTCCCACGCCGACGGCTCCGCTGAGCTTGGCCGTCGTCGACTCACGGCGCCCCGCCGCGGCAGATCAGCTCGCGGGCGAGCTGCTGGTACGCCTTGGCGCCCTCGTGGTTGCGGGCGAATGCGGTGATCGGCGCGGCCGCCACCGTGGCGTCGGCGAACTTGATTGAGCGCTTGATCACTGTTTCGAACACCTTGTCCCCGAAACCAGAGACGAGCGAGCCGACGACCTCCTTGGAGTGCAGGGTGCGCTGGTCGAACATCGTGGCGAGCACGCCGTCGATCTCCAGCTCCGGGTTGAGCCGGTCCTGGACCTTCTCGATGGTCTCGACCAGCAGGGCGACGGCCCGCAGGGCGAAGAACTCGGCGGTCAGCGGAATGATCACGCCGTGCGAGGCCGTCAGCGCGTTGACGGTGAGCAGGCCGAGCGAGGGCTGGCAGTCGATCAGCACGACGTCGTAGTCGTCACGCACCTGCCGCAGGGCGCGTTCCAACACCTGCTCGCGGGCGACCTCATTGACGAGCTGCACCTCGGCGGCCGAGAGGTCGATGTTCGCCGGCAGCAAGTCCATGTTCTCAACGTTCGTCGGCAGGATCGCGTCGCGGGCGGTCGTCTTGCGTTCCATGAGCACGTTGTAGACCGTGACGTCGAGTTCGTGCGGGCTCGTGCCCAGCCCCGCGGACAGCGCACCCTGCGGGTCGAAGTCCACCATCAGCACGCGGCGGCCGTATCCGGCGAGCGCGGCGCCGAGGTTGATCGTGGAGGTGGTCTTCCCGACCCCGCCCTTCTGGTTCACCATCGAGATGATCCGGGCGGGGCCGTGGCCGTCCAGCGGCGGTGGCTCAGGGAAGTCGTGCTTGGGCCGGCCCGTGGGCCCCAGCACCGGCTCGCCCTTGATGGTCATCACGGGGATGGGCTCGTACGAGGTCACGGTGTGCCGGCTCCTCTGTTGGTTCGGGAAAGGGTCGCTCTCGGCCCCGGGACGCCGGGGCATGTCGGATCTACCCTAGACCCTCCGCCGGTCCCGTCACGGCGGACCGGGCCGCTCCCGGCGAGGTGCCGCCGGGCTCGGGCCCGTCCACGCCGGATCGCGCCGGTTCAGGACGTGTAGAAGCCGGTGTCCTTCACGAGGTCGCCCTCGGTCGTCGGAACCGTCAGGACATAGCGGCCGAGGCGACCGTAGGCGTCCAGGAACGCCTGGGTGATCTGATACGAGTCGGCGAAGCAGTCCGAGTAGAAGCTCATCGCCGCGCCGGCAGCCGACATGTCGAGGGTGATGCCCCCCTGGCCGTCGGAGAGCATGAACATGCGGGCTTCCTCGAGGGACAGCGTCGTCTGGTACTCGTACATTCGATAGGCCGCGAAGGTGCCGGAGAACGGCTGCACCGGCGGGGTTGAGGTGCGCACCGGCACGCTCCACGCGCCCGAGTCGTTCCGTCCCGGGTACCAGTCGCGGATGTTGTCGTCCCATTCCGGGTGCTCCGGCCGCCAGAAGGTGAGGGTGATCGGGCCCGTGAGCTGCTCCGCGGTCAGGTTGGTGACGCTGATCCACGACTCGCGCGTGCAGGACCCCTGGTCCGAGGTGATCACATCGTCCGTGCCGTACATCTGAAATCGCGTGCGCCACGGGTAGTCGCTCGTGGGAGCACCGCAGGCGCCCTGGGTTCCGCGCATGTCGGGGACAGAGCAGGTCGACGTGTAGGGGTCGGCGACGCCACGCCCGGAGAACCAGAGCTGAGAGGAGAGCACGGGCGGTTCGGTCGGGGTCGGGACGGAACCGGCGAGAGCAGGGGCGGCCGCGGCCGCGGCAACCGCAGGGGCGGCCCAAGCGACGCCGGCGGCGACTCGACGGCGACTGATGGTGCGATGAACGGTGGACTCGCTGACGTGCATGGGAGGGACGGCCTTCCTTGTCGAGGTTCGCGACACATCCGAGGGATGCGGTCGCGACGGCGGCCCGGATACCTGGAACACTCGTATCGAAACACTATGCACACAGTATTCGCTCAGGCAATTGAAAAATCATGAGCCACTATGAGTCACAGTCAGAAAACAGTATAAACACGGATCATGATTCTGCGCCGACGCTTCCATGGCGCACGCTCGCCCCGATCCGCGCCCTCAGCGACTCGAGCGCGGCGGCATCCTCGATCGTCGAGGGCACCGTCACCTCGTCGCCGTCGGCCATCTGACGCATGGTTTTGCGCAGGATCTTGCCGGAGCGGGTCTTCGGCAGCGCCTCGACGATGACGACGTCCTTGAAGTCCGCCACCGGGCCGACGGTCTTCCGCACGATCAGCCGCAGCTCGTCGAGCAGGGCCGACTCGTCCTCACCTCCCACGGCGGGTGCGGCCTGGTCGGACGTGAGCACGACGTAGCCGGCGGGACGCTGGCCCTTCATCTCGTCAGAGACTCCGATCACCGCACACTCCGCCACACGGGGATGCGCGGCCAGGGCGGCCTCGAGCGTGCCGGTGGACAGACGATGCCCGGAGACGTTGATGACGTCGTCCGTGCGCCCGAGCACGAACACGTAGCCGTCCTCGTCGATCAGGCCGGAGTCGCCCGTGGCGTAGTGGCCCTCGAACGCCGAGAGGTAGGAGTCGATGTAGCGCTGGTCGTCGCCCCACAGCGTCGTCAGGGCCCCCGGGGGCAGCGGGAGCCGGACGGCGATGTTGCCCTCCTCCCCCGCGGGCACGGGCTCACCCGTGCCGTCGAGCACGACGACCTCGTAACCGGGCGACGGCACGCAGCTGGATCCCGTCTTCACCGGCAGTGGCTCAAGGCCCACGGGGTTGGCCGCGATGGCCCAGCCGGTCTCGGTCTGCCACCAGTGGTCGATGACGTCCATGCCGAGGAGGGATTCGGCCCACTTCTGCGTCTCGGGCTCGAGGCGCTCGCCAGCGGCGTAGAAGTGCTTCAAGCACGAGAGGTCATGGCCCCGCATGAGCTCGCCGTCCGGGTCGGCCTTGCGGATCGCGCGCAGCGCGGTCGGCGCCGTGAAGAACGAGCGCACCCCGTGTTCGGCGACGAGCCGCCAGAACGCTCCCGCATCGGGGGTTCCGACGGGCTTGCCCTCGTAGAGGACGGTCGTGGCGCCGGCCAGCAGGGGCCCGTAGACGATGTACGAGTGCCCGACCACCCAGCCGACGTCGGAGGCCGTGCACATGACCTGCCCCGGGCCGACGTCGTAGATGTTCTCCATGGTCCACGTCAACGCGACGGCGTGGCCTCCGTTGTCCCGCACGACTCCCTTGGGCCTGCCCGTCGTGCCGGAGGTATAGAGCACGTACAGCGGATCGGTCGCGGACACGTCCACGCACCCGGCCGGCTCAGCGGCCTCGACGGTCTCGGCCCAGTCGACCCAGTCCGCGCTGCCGCGATCGGCCACGTCGGCCAGCGCACTCTCGAACCCCTCGCGGTGGTGCACGAACACGGTGCGCACCGGGTGCTCGGCCGTCTCGAGGGCCTCGGCGACGGCAGGCAGGTACTCCACGCGACGCTTGGGCTCGATCCCACCGCTGGCGGTGAGGACGACGTCGGGTGTGGCGTCGTCGATGCGGGCGGCCAGCTCCTTCGGGGCGAAGCCGCCGAAGACGACCGAGTGGACGGCGCCGAGCCGGGCGCACGCGAGCATCGCGATCGGCGCCTGCGGGATCATCGGCAGGTAGATCAGCACCCGGTCGCCCTTGCCCACACCGGCACCCGCGAGGGCCCCGGCGAGCGCGGCGACCTCGGCAGTGAGCTCGTCATAGGTGTAGCCCGTGACGGTCCCGGTGACGGCGGAGTCGTGAATCAGGGCGAGCCGATCGCCGCGGCCGGCCACCACATGGCGGTCGAGGCAGTTGTGCGCCGTGTTCAGCACTCCGTCGGGGAACCAACGGTACAGCGGCGCATCGGAGTCGTCGACGGCCCGGGTCGGTGCGACGGACCAGTCGACGGCCCGGGCGGCGTCGAGCCAGAAGCGGTCTCGGTCCTGGAGGGAGGCGCGGTGGGCCTCGACGTAGGAGGTGGAGGCGTCGGTGCGGGATGTCGTGTCCATGACCCTAAAATAGTGTTCCAGCTCACCAACAGCAAGGGATATGTATACATTCGATGCTCCAATGAGCCGAAGACTCCTTGGGGGCGGCACCCCTCGCCGACCTGTGTATACACTGGTGGCATGCGTGCAAGTGATCGGGCCTACACGAGCCTCAAAGCCGAGATCCTCGACTGGACTCTGCTCCCGGGCACCGTCCTGGGCGAGGTGGAGCAGGCCGAGCGCCTCGGCACCTCCCGCACGCCCGTGCGCGAGGCCCTCTCTCGGCTGGTCGCCGACGGCCTGGCCGAGCAGAACGCCGGCCGCGGCGTCGTGGTCGCGGACCTCTCCCTCGAGCAGGCCGACCAGCTGTTCGACCTGCGCATCGCCCTCGAGTCGCTGCTCGCCCGCCGCGCCGCCGAGCGGGCTACGGCCGAGGACGCCAGTCGGCTCGGCGACCTGGCGACGCGCTTCGCCGAGGCCGCGACCCCGCTGGGCGAGGGCGCTGACCCGCACGAGTACTACGAGCTGACCTCGACGCTGGACGCGAGCCTCGACGCGGCGGCGGACAACCCGTACCTCGTCTCGACACTGCGCACCCTGCGCCTGCACCTGGCGCGACTTCGGCGCCTCGCCGCGAACGACCGACGCCGGCTGGCGGCCTCGGCCCTCGAGCACGCCGACATCGCGCAGGCCGTGGCCGACGGGGCGGCCGAGCTGGCCGAGGCCACGACGCGCGTCCACCTGCACCACGCGTTCCACCATCTGACCCGGCACACCACCGACGCCGGCGGCGCCGCGCTGCTGAGCCCGACCGAAGGAGAGTCCGCATGAAGAACCACCACGTCCGCGTCCACCGCTCGGAGGAGAACCTCGAGCGCAAGGACCAGCTCGCCTGGAAGCTCGCCGAGGTCGCCGTCGACGAGGTCGAGGTGCTGCCCGAGGTCGAGGAGATGATCATCAACCGGATCATCGACAACGCCGCCGTCGCCGTCGCCTCCCTCACGCGCGAGCCCATCGTGGCCGCCCGCGCCCAGGCCCTGAGCCACCCGGTCTCTCGCCACGGCTCCGGCGCCACCGTGTTCGGCATCGCCGAGAAGGTCTCCCCCGAATGGGCGGCCTGGGCCAACGGCGTGGCGGTGCGCGAGCTGGACTACCACGACACCTTCCTGGCCGCCGAGTACTCCCACCCCGGCGACAACATCCCGCCGATCCTCGCGGTCGCCCAGCACGCAGGCCGCTCCGGCCGGGACCTGATCCGCGGCATCGCCACCGGCTACGAGGTGCAGGTCGACCTCGTGAAGTCGATCTGCCTGCACAAACACAAGATCGACCACGTCGCCCACATCGGCCCGTCCGCGTCCGCGGGCATCGGCACCCTGCTCGGCCTGGATACCGAGACCGTGTTCCAGGCCATCGGTCAGGGTCTGCACACCACGACGGCGACCCGCCAGTCCCGCAAGGGCGAGATCTCCACGTGGAAGGCTCACGCCCCCGCGTTCGCCGGGAAGATGGCGGTCGAGGCCGCCGACCGCGCGATGCGCGGCCAGACCTCCCCCGTGCCGATCTACGAGGGCGAGGACGGCGTGATCGCTTGGATGCTCGACGGCAAGGACGCCCGCTACGAGGTGCCGCTGCCCGAGAAGGGCGAGGCCAAGCGCGGCATCCTGGACACCTACACGAAGGAGCACTCCGCCGAGTACCAGGCTCAGGCCTGGATCGACCTGGCCCGCAAGCTCCACACCGAGCACCCCGAGACCACGGACCCGGCCAACGTGGAGAAGGTCCTCATCAAGACCTCCCACCACACCCACTACGTGATCGGCTCCGGCGCGAACGACCCGCAGAAGTATGACCCCACGGCCTCCCGCGAGACCCTCGACCACTCGATCCCGTACATCTTCACCGTCGCCCTGCAGGACGGCACCTGGCACCACGTGGACTCCTACGCCCCCGAGCGGGCCGGCCGCGAGGACACCGTTGCCCTGTGGCACAAGGTGACCACCGTGGAGGACCCGGAGTGGACCCGCCGATACCACTCCAACGACCTCACCCAGAAGGCCTTCGGCGGCGCCGTCGAGATCACCCTGACGGACGGCACCGTGATCACCGACGAGATCGCCGTGGCCGACGCCCACCCGCTCGGGGCGCGCCCGTTCGCCCGCGAGCAGTACATCGCCAAGTTCCGCACGCTCGCCGAGGGCATCGTGACCCCGCAGGAGCAGGACCGTTTCCTGGACGCCGTCCAGCGCCTGGCAGAGCTCGGCCCAGGCGAGCTGGACCAGCTCAACGTGGTCGCCGACCAGTCCGTCCTCTCCCCGGCCGACCTCGAGAACGCACCGAAGGGACTGTTCTGATGCTGTACTCGACGCTCACCCCCGAACAGAAGCGCGCGAACCTGCGCGAGCTGCTGCAGCCCGGCGCGGCGGTGCCGTTCCCCGGAGCGTTCACCCCGCTCAGCGCGAAGATCATCCAGGACAAGGGATTCTCCGGCGTCTACATCTCAGGCGGCGTCCTGGCCAATGAGCTCGGCCTGCCCGACGTCGGGCTGACCACCCTGACGGAAGTCGCCCAGCGCGGCGGACAGATCGCCCGACTGACGGACCTGCCATGCCTGCTCGACGCGGACACAGGATTCGGTGAACCCATGAACGTGGCCCGCACGGTGCAGGAACTCGAGAACGCCGGACTGGCCGGCTGCCACATCGAGGACCAGTTCAATCCGAAACGCTGCGGCCACCTCGACGGCAAGAACATGGTGGACCTTGAGACCGCCGTCAAGCGCATCCGGGCCGCTGTCGACGCCCGCCGGGACCGGAACTTCCTGATCATGGCCCGCACCGACCTGCGTGCCGTCGAGGGCCTGGACGCGGCGATCGCCCGCATGAAGGCGCTCGTCGAGGCCGGCGCGGACGCGATCTTCCCCGAGGCCCTCAAGGACCTCGGCGAGTTCGAGACCGTCTGCCGCGAACTGAAGCCACTCGGGGTACCGGTGCTGGCGAATATGACCGAGTTCGGCAAGTCCGAGCTGTTCACGCGCGAGCAGCTGGCTGCCGCCGGGATCGCCATGGTCATATACCCGGTCACGCTGCAGCGCGCCGCCATGGGCGCCATCGAGCGCGTCCTCGACACGATCGATGCCGAAGGCAGCCAGCAGAGCCAGGTCGAGCACATGCAGACCCGCGCGCGTCTCTACGAGGTCGTGGACTACGAGGGCTACAACCGCTTCGACACCGGCATCTTCAACTTCGACGTGCCGACCGAGGACGTCGCATCCAATCACGCCAACCTGTGACGGTCCGCGCCGTCGCACTCCCCCGCCCATAGAGGAGGCACATCATGTCCGACACCGAGATGAAGAAGGGCCTGGCCGGCGTCGTCGTGGACACCACGGCGATCTCCAAGGTCAATCCTGAGACCAACTCCCTGCTCTACCGCGGCTACCCGGTCCAGGACCTCGCGGCGTCCCAGCCGTTCGAGGCCGTCGCCTGGCTACTGTGGACCGGCGAGCTGCCCACGAACGCCGAACTGGCCGAGTTCCAGCGGTTCGAGCGCTCCCACCGAGCCCTGGACGCGAAGGTGCGCCAGGCGATCGACCTGCTGCCGACGGACTGTCATCCCATGGACGTGGGCCGTACCGCCGTCTCCGTGCTCGGTGCGAACCACCCGCAGGCGGAGGACTCCTCCCCCGAGGCCGAGCTCGAGAAGGCGAAGGCCCTGTTCGCGGCGTTCCCCGCGGTCGTCGCGTACGACCAGCGCCGCCGCCGCGGCCAGGAGCCGGTCGAGCCGCGCGACGACCTGGACTACGCGGCGAACTTCCTGTGGATGACGTTCGGCGAGGAACAGCCGGAGGCGGTCGTCGACGCGTTCCGCGTGTCGATGGTGCTGTACGCCGAGCACTCGTTCAATGCATCCACGTTCACGGCGCGCGTGATCACCTCGACCCTGTCGGACCTGCACTCGGCCGTCACCGGTGCCATCGGCGCCCTGAAGGGTCCGCTGCACGGCGGCGCGAACGAGGCCGTCATGCACACCTTCGAAGAGATCGGCATCCGCGAGGACGAGTCCCGCGAGGACGCCGCCGCCCGGGCGAAAGCCTGGATGGAGGACGCCCTGGCCCAGAAGAAGAAGGTCATGGGCTTCGGCCACCGCGTGTACAAGAACGGCGACTCGCGGGTGCCGACCATGAAGGCCGCGCTGGACCGGATGATCGAGCACTACGGCCGCCAGGAGATGCTCGGCCTCTACGACGGCCTCGAGGCCGCGATGGAGGAGGCGAAGCAGATCAAGCCGAACCTCGACTACCCGGCGGGCCCGACCTACCACCTGATGGGCTTCGACACCGAGATGTTCACGCCTCTGTTCATCGCCTCACGCATCACCGGCTGGACGGCGCACATCATGGAGCAGCGCGCGTCCAACGCGCTGATCCGACCGCTCTCGGCCTACGACGGTCCGGACCAGCGGGAGCTGCCCGGCGCCTGACGCCGCTCCACGACCGCGGACCACGACGCCGTCCCGCCCGCCCCGGACTCGGAGCAGGCGGGGCGGCGTCGATGTCAGAAGACGCTACCGGGCGCCCCGTTCACGGGCGCACGCGTCTCGCGACCCGCAAACTGAGCACGGTGCACGGAACGGAAAAAGTCGCGCCGAGGACTCCTGACACCACCGTCTCGGCTCTCCACGGGTCGGCCGAGCCCTTTGCCCGGTGTAGGACCGTCCACGCGGCCACCGCCAGCGGCACGGCACTGGCCAGTCCGGGGTTCCACCGGCCAGTCCGCACGGCACGCCCGACATGCCCCAGCGAGTTCATGAGTAGCGCACCTCCCCCCACGGCGCTGCCGTGATTCACCGCTCGTACGGTTCCGTACGCCGCTCCCGTCAGGAGCGCCATGGCGGCCGCCAGCCTGTCACTACGCAGGTGGCCCCGATCGAGGCCGACCCGTTACAGCGCTGCCTCATCGATGAGGGGCAGCCTGCGGGAGGTGATCAGCTCCTCGAGGTTGTGCAACACGAAGATCGTCATCATCGAGTCCCGAGCGGTAGTCATCATGCCGTGCCTCGTCCTTCACCGCGCCCGCGGGTGCGCCGCGGCATAGACCTCGCGTAGCGAGTCGACGGTCACCAGGGTGTACACCTGCGTGGTCGTCACCGAGGCGTGGCCGAGCAGCTCCTGCACGATGCGCACGTCGGCGCCGCCGGCCAGCAGGTGCGTGGCGAAGCTGTGCCGCAGCGTGTGCGGCGAGACCTCGGCCTCCACGCCGGCCCGCTCAGCGGCCTTCTTCAGCACCGCCCACGCCGACTGCCGGGAGAGCCGGCCGCCGCGCTGATTCACGAACAGGGCCGGGGAGGACTGCCGTGCCCCGCCCATGATCGTCGGACGGCCGCGCACCAGCCACGCCTCGAGTGCGGCCGAGGCATAGGAGCCCACGGGGACGACGCGCTCCTTCGACCCCTTGCCGAACAGGCGGACGACCGACTGCGCCGGACGGTCGCCCCGTCCGTCGTCCCGGCCGCCGCCCGGGACCTCGCCGAGACCGGCCACGTCGTCGACGTCGAGTCCAACCGCCTCCGAAATGCGTGCGCCGGTGCCGTAGAGGAACTCCAGCAGGGCGCGGTCGCGCAGTCCCGCCGGCGAGTCGTCACCGCTCGCCCCGAGGATCGCGGCCACCTCGTCGACGGCGAGCGCCTTCGGCAGACGTAACCCGGGCGAGGGCGGAGCGACGTCCTGAGCCGGGTCGTGCTCGGTCACGCCTTCCAGCGCGAGGAACCGGTGCAGCCCCCGCACCGCCACGAGCACCCGCGCCGCCGACCGCGCCGCCAGGGGCGCACCCCCGTCGCCGCCGGTCGAGATGGCCTGCAGGAATCCGCTGACGTGTCCGGGCTCGACGTCGTCGTACCGGTCGAGGCGGTGCACGTGGAGCCAGCGCAGGTAGCGAGACAGGTCCCGCCGGTAGGCAGAAAGCGTGTTCGCGGCCCGGCCCTTCTCGACCGTCAGGTGCTGCAGGTAGCGGCGCACCCCGGCCGTGAGCGCGTCGCCGGGTGCGTTCTCGGTCTGCGTCGCCTCACCCCGGGCGTCGCCGACCGCGGCGGCGTCAGCGGCCGTCATTGCCGGTGCGGTGCGGCACGAACGGAGCGTCCGCCGGGCGCAGTCGGCTCCACTTCTTCGCGCGGTGCGCGTGCAGGGCGAGAACGGCGGCGACGGTCGAGGGGTTGTGGACCCGCCCGTCGAGCACCGCGTCGATCAGCTCCTCGACGCCGACCCAGGCCAGGGGCATCGCCGCTTCTTCGTCGGTCCGGGTGAACCGCTCTGCTTCCGGCACGTCGCTGACCTGCCGCGCGAGGAAGACCCGAATCGCCTCGCTCGAGCCGCCCGGGGTGGTGAAGAAGTCCACCAGGGTGTGCCACTGTCCGGCGCGCAGGTCCGCCTCCTCCCAGAGCTCGCGCTGGGCGACCTCGCACAAGGACTCTCCGTCGACATCCCGCAGACCAGCGGGGATCTCCCACAGCTCCATGCCGACCGGATGCCGGTACTGGCGCACGAGAGCGACCTGTTCCTGCGGCCCAGCTGTGGTGAGGCGGGTGCGCAACGCCATGACGGCCACCGCGCCAGGGTGCTCGATGATCTCACGGGTCAGCGGCTCGGTCTTCTTGTCGGCGGGGTCGAGCCGGAAGCTCTCGCGCATCACATCCCAGACGTGTCCCTCGAACACGGTCTTGGACTTTCGAGCCGGTCGCGGGGCCAGCACATCGCGCAGCGGGGCGCGGCCGCGGCGGCGGTTCTGTGCCTCAGCGTCCTCGGGGCGATCGGTCGGGACGGGTTTCTTGGTCATCGCGCCTCTCCTGCGGTGGTGGGCCTGCGGGACGTCTCGATCAGTTCGGCAGCGTGTTCTCGGGCGGCGGCCGAGTCGGCATGCCCGGCGAGCATGCGGGCCAGCTCTTCGACGCGCTCGTCGTCGTCGAGGGCGCGCACGTCGGAGGTGGTCACCCCCGCATCCGGGTCCGAGTTCTTCTCGACGCGCACATGGCGGTCGGCGAACGCGGCGACCTGCGGCAGGTGCGTCACGCAGACCACCTGCACGTGCTCGGCCAGACGGGCCAGCCGCGCGCCGATCCGCACCGCCGCCTCGCCGCCGACGCCCGCATCGACCTCGTCGAACACGAACGTCGGCACCGGGTCGGTCGCCGCGAGCACCACCTCGAGGGCCAGCATGACGCGGGAGAGCTCACCGCCAGAGGCGCCCCGACCCAGCTCACGCGGCTCGACACCGGCGTGCGGACGCAGCAAAAGCGCGACCTCGTCGACACCGTGCTGGCCGAACCTCTCGTCGGCGTCCGACTCACCAGAACCGCGGTCCGCGTCGGCGCTGCGCACCTGAACGTGAAATGACGCGTCGGGCATGAACAGGGCATGCAGCTCCTCGGTGACGGCGTCCTCGAGCCGACGGGCGGCCTCGGAACGCAGCTCGGAGAGCGCGGCGGCGTGCTCGGCCAACTCGCGGCGCAGGTCCGCGAGCTCGGCGGTCAGCTCGTCGACGCGGCCGGTGTCTCCCTGCAGCTCCTCGAGCCGGGGACGCTGCCGTTCGGCCCAGGCGAGCACGTCGGACAGCTCCGGACCGTAGAGCCGTTGCAGCCGGGTCAGCTCGGCCAGACGCGACTGGGCCGCGTCCAGGTCTCCCTCAGCGTCGGCCTCGAGATCGCCGACGAGCCGCGCGAGGTCCCCCGCGATGTCGCCGAGCACGACCGCCGCCTCGGCAAGGCGTCCGGCGGCGGCCTCGAACTCGGAGTCCTGCCCGGGCGCGGCGAGCAGATCCTGTCGGGCCGCTTCGACCAGGGCCACGGCTCCGAGCGCGTCGTCCGCGGCCTCGGCGTCAGCGCCGGCCAGCCGGCCGTGCGCGCCCCCGGCCGCGGCCCGCAGCTGTTCGACGTCTTCGAGCCGGCGAATCCGCTCCCGCAGCGCCTCGTCCTCGCCCTCGACCGGCTCCGCCTCGTCGATCTCCTCGAGCGAGCGCTGCAGAGCGTCGGCCTCCCGGGCCCGCTCTTGCAGATGCTCGGTCAGCTCTTGGTGCTCGGCGCGGGCCGCAGAGAACCGCCGGTGCACGTCCCGGTACGTCGCCAGGCGGTCGGCAAGCTCGGCCCCGCCGAACGCATCGAGTGCCCGACGCTGCGCCTCCGCCGAGCGCAGACGCAGCTGATCGGTCTGCCCGTGCACGGCCACGAGGCAGGCGCCGATCTCGGAGAGCACGCCGACCGGAATCGCGCGGCCGCCGGCCGTGGCACGCGAACGAGTGCCACCCTCGGGGGTGGCCGTGACGGTGCGGGTGAGCACGAGTTCGGCCTCCGCCGCCTCGGCGCTCTGCGGCCCGTCGGCCTCGTCGATGACGGCGCCGGCCTCCTGGGCGATCGCGCAGGCCCGGCCTCGGCGACCCACTCGCACCCCGGCGTCGACGATCGCGCGGGAGGCGCCGCGACGCACGGCGCCGGAGTCTGCGCGCTGACCCAGCAGCAGGCCCAGCGCCGTGACGACCATCGTCTTGCCCGCACCGGTCTCGCCGGTCACAACCGTCAGACCTCGGTCCAGTTCGACCGTCGCGCCGCCGATCACACCGAGGTCACTGATGCTCAGGTACTCGATCATGACTGGTCCTTCCCCTCCTGCTCGGCCGCCTCGTCGCTTCGCGCCGGGCGGATGTCGATCGGCGCCGTGGACGGGGGCACGATCACGGGGCGTGGCCCGGCGTGACGTGGTTCGACGGTCTCGACCGCGGCGCGTGCGGCGGCGGCCTCCGCCTTCTCCTCCCCCGTCACCGGTCCGCGCCACCCCTGGGTGGGTAGCTGAAACTTACGAACGAGCCGCTCGGCGAACGCCGTGTGCGTCAGTCGCGCCAGCCTCACCGGCTCGGCGGAGCGCCGGACCTCAACCCGGGCCTCGGGCGGCAGCTCCACCGTGCGTCGCCCATCGCACCAGAGCACGCCGGTCTCGTTAGTGCGCGTGAGCACGTCGAGGGCAAGCGTCGAGTGGGGGCCGACCACCAGTGGTCGAGAGAAGAGGGTGTGCGCGCTGATCGGCACCAGCAGCAGGGCTTCGACGCCCGGCCACACGACCGGTCCGCCCGCCGAGAACGCGTAGGCGGTGGAACCGGTCGGCGTGGCCATCACGACCCCGTCGCAGCCGTAGCTGGACAGTGCCGTGTCGTCGACGGAGACGACCACCTCGAGCATGCGCTCCCGGTTCGACTTCTCGACGGACGCCTCGTTCAGAGCCCACGTCCGGGCGACGACGGCCCCGTCCACGCGCACGATCACGTCGAGGGCCATGCGCTCGTCGACCCGGTAGCTGCCCGCCACAATGCCCTCAACGGTGCGCTGCAGATCCGTGCGCTCTGACTCGGCGAGGAAGCCGACGTGCCCGAGATTGACCGCCACGAGCGGCACGCGAGACCCGCGCACGAGCTCGGCGGCCCGCAGCACCGACCCGTCCCCGCCGAGTACGAGCCCGAGACTGAGCTGGGTGAGTTCGCAGTCGACGCCGAGCGTCTGCGGAGCGAAGTCGACGGGGTCACCGGCCCGGTGCCGGATCGCCTCGATGTCCTCGGCCAGCATGACCGGCACCAGCCCGGCGTCGGCGAGCATCGCGGCGGCCTGTAGCGCCGCGGTGATCGCGTCCTGCCGGCCCGTGTGCGTGAGCACGAGGACCCGCCTGGCGGTCATGGCCTGACCGGGAGTGGTCTCGGGCATGGGGTCCTTCCCTCGTGGCGGTGTGAAGAACGTGCGGTACGGGCGGGACCGCACCGGGCGCCCCGGACGTGGGTCCGGAACGTGAGTCCGAACGTGTCCCGACGCGTCCGTTCAGCATAACGACCGCCCCGCAGACGCTACGCCTCAGGCGGCTCAGGACCAGTCGATCCTCTGCCCGTCCAGCCAGAGCCGCGGGTCGCCGGCACTGGCTGAACCCGACGGGGGCGACGTGAGCTGCAGATGCAGGAAGAATTCGACGTTGCCGTCCTGGCCGGGCAGCCCCGACCGCGCTGCCGCGACCGGCCGGAGCCCGGCCCGCGCGGCCGCTTCCAACACGCCGACGACGGCGTCGCGCCGGTGGCCGGCGTCAGTGACGACGCCGGTGCGCGGCAGCCGCGCGCGGCCGACCTCGAACTGGGGTTTCACCATCAGCAGCACGTGTGCGCCGTGGACCGCGACCCGGGCCAGAGCGTCGACCACCAAGCGCAGCGAAATGAAGGACAGGTCCGAGACGATCAAATCCACCGACCCGTCGATGTCCTCGAGGTCGATCGTCCTGACGTTCAGACCTTCGCGGACGAGGACTCGGTCGTCGTCACGCAGCGCCGGGTGCAACTGTCCGTGACCGACATCCACGGCCGCCACACGTGCCGCGCCGCGTTCCAACAGGACTTGAGTGAACCCTCCGGTGCAGGCGCCGGCGTCGAGGGCGCGTCGGCCGGCGACGGGCACGTCACCGAAGGCATCGAGAGCGCTCAGGAGCTTGTGTGCCGCACGGGAGACGTAGCGCGGGCCCGCATCGGCCACCGCGAGCTCGTCCCGCGAGCTCACGGGCGTCGACGGTTTGGCCACGGCGTGGCCGTTCAGCAGCACCCCGCCGGATCGAATCATGGCTACGGCCTCCGAACGCGACCGCGCCAGCCCGCGGGCCGCCAGCGCGCGATCCGCGCGGATCGTGGTGGCGACGACCGCAGCCGAGCCGAGGTTCGGCACAGCGTCCTTCTGGCCCGGGGCGGACGGGTCCCCCGGCACGCTCACGCCCGGCTCAGCGCCTCGGCCAGCGCGGTCAGGTCCGGGACCACGTGATCGGGGCGGTCTGCGTCATCTGCAGCACGGGCACGTGCCCGGTCATCGACCCCGGTCAGCACCAGCGCAGTTGTGAACCCCGCCGCGTTGCCGCCGCGGACATCCGTGTCCAGGCGGTCGCCGACCACGAGGGGACGGTGCATGCCACAAGCCTCGGCTGCCGTCCGGAACAGCAGCGGCTCGGGCTTGCCGGCGGCCCGCGGCACAGCACCTGTGGCCGCGGTGACCGCCGCGACGAGCGAGCCGTTGCCCGGGGCCGTGCCTTCGGCTCGGGGAATCGACCGGTCAAGGTTCGTCGCCACCCAGACGGCACCGCGCGCAATCGCATAGGAGGCCTCAGCCAGGTGCCGCCACCCCGTGTCCAGGTCGAAGCCCTGGATCACCGCGGCCGGACGCTCGTCGGCGGTGTTCACCGGGCGGTAGCCCGCCGCCGCGACGAGATCACGCAGGTAACCGGAACCCACGACGAGGACGGCATCGCCCGGCCGCACGGCCTCGTCCAGCAGATCGACGGCTGCGGGGGCCGAGCCGAACACGTCTTCGGCCTCGGCCCGGACCCCGAGCGCGCGCAGGTGCTCGGTCACGGCCTGCGGGGGCCGGGACGCGTTGTTGGTGACGAACGCGACCGGCACACCGTGCGCGCGCAACCGCCCGAGCCCCTCCACCGCGCCCGGAACGGCCTCGGCGCCCGAGTACACGACGCCATCGAGGTCGCAGAGCACACCGTCAATGTCAGGCAGGCGCATCCGAGTCCTCGCTCGAGGCCGCGGCGTCGTCCTGCTGCTCCTGCTCGGCTGCGCGAGCGGCGCGGCGTTCGGTGCGTTCTTCCTCCGAGGGGCCGGTGTCGACGTCGAGGATGTCCGGGTCCGCGAAACCCCCGAGGCCCAGCGCCTTCTCGGCCACGCGCACATAGCGACGCCAGGCGGCCGCGGCCTGCTTCTCGCCCGAAGCCGCAAGCACGTCTGCGTAGCGCTGGAAGAGCCGCGGGGAGAACGGATAGCCGCGGCGTCGGTCCAGTTCAGGGATCTCCAGGGCGGTGCGCGCGGCCTGCAGATCGCCGCGCTCCTCGTGGATGCCCGAGACCACCATCGCCAGTTCGGCGCGTGCCTCGCGTTCCAGTTCGTCCGGGGAGACGTCGGCGGCCAGCTGCAGAGCCTTCTGGACACGTCCCAGCGCACGCTCGCAGTCAACCTGCGCGGCCAGGTGCGTGGTGTCCCCCGTCATCCGTCGATAGGTGCGGAACTCACGCAGAGCCTCGGCGTACTCCCCTGCCGCGTACGCCGTCAGAGCGACGGCTTCGCGCACACAGGCCAGTCGGCCTCCCTTGCGGCTGGCGGCCAGCGCATGCTGGAACGACACGGCAGGGTCCTCGTACATGAGTCTGCCGGCCATCACGAGGTGCTTGGCCACCCACCCGGCGTGCCGTTCATCCAGACCTTGGACCTGGCGCAGGGTCGCACGGTCCAGTTCCTTGCCGGTCACGTCCTTGTCGATGTCCGGGGACCGGTCCTGATTCGGCCGGTTGGAGGCGCGCAGGTCGCCCGGGCTGTGTGGTCGCGGAGCCGAACGGTCCTGGGCAGCAGGCCGCGGCGAGGTGCCCCGTCGCTGCCCCTGACCGGAGCGCCCAGCACCGTCACCGCGCGCCGGCTTGCGACGTGCGTTCGCGTCGCGTCCATGATCCTCACGACGGCGCCCTGCTGAACCGTCACGACGACGTCCGTGGCCTCCTGGCATGCCTCGTCCTTCCCTGATTGCCGACAGATGTGAACTGCATTGAGTCTAGTCCCGTGTGAGCTCCGCTCGGGGTGCGAGAAAACATGACAAAAAGGGAGGCCCCCTACCAACAGGCAGGGGGCCTCAACCACAAAAGAATGTCCGGCGGCGACCTACTCTCCCACAACCTCCCGGTTGCAGTACCATCGGCGCTGTGGGCCTTAGCTTCCGGGTTCGGAATGGAACCGGGCGTTTCCCCCACGCTATGACCGCCGTAACCCTACACACCACACACCCCACACACTACGGGGCGCAGGCGAAACCTAAAGGATCACAACACATGAACCATATTCACAAAACAGTCAACCAAGCATAACACACTCAGCCAACCACAGTTGCAATCAGACAACCGCACAGTGGACGCGAACACCCCACCACACAACAGTGTGACAAGTGTTTGTAAGTCATCGGCCTATTAGTACTGGTCAGCTCCACACGTCTTCAGTCCGTGCTTCCACATCCAGCCTATCAACCCAGTGTTCTAGCTGGGGGCCTCACACCCTCAAAGGGGCAAGGAAATCTCATCTCGAAGCCGGCTTCCCACTTAGATGCTTTCAGCGGTTATCCATCCCGAACGTAGCTAATCAGCCATGCACCTGGCGGTACAACTGACATACCAGAGGTTCGTCCGTCCCGGTCCTCTCGTACTAAGGACAGACCTTCTCAAATTTCCAACGCGCGCAGAGGATAGGGACCGAACTGTCTCACGACGTTCTGAACCCAGCTCGCGTACCGCTTTAATGGGCGAACAGCCCAACCCTTGGGACCTACTCCAGCCCCAGGATGCGACGAGCCGACATCGAGGTGCCAAACCATGCCGTCGATATGGACTCTTGGGCAAGATCAGCCTGTTATCCCCGAGGTACCTTTTATCCGTTGAGCGACGACCGTTCCACAACGAGTCGCCGGATCACTAGTCCCGACTTTCGTCCCTGCTCGAGCTGCCACTCTCACAGTCAAGCTCCCTTGTGCACTTGCACTCGACACCTGATTGCCAACCAGGCTGAGGGAACCTTTGGGCGCCTCCGTTACATTTTGGGAGGCAACCGCCCCAGTTAAACTACCCATCAGGCACTGTCCCTGACCCGGATCACGGGCCGAAGTTAGATATCCAGAGTGACCAGAGTGGTATTTCAACGATGACTCCACGAACACTGGCGTGCCCGCTTCACAGTCTCCCACCTATCCTACACAAGCCACACCGAACACCAATACCAAACTATAGTAAAGGTCACGGGGTCTTTCCGTCCTTCTGCGCGTAACGAGCATCTTTACTCGTAATGCAATTTCGCCGAGTTCATGGTTGAGACAGCGGGGAAGTCGTTACTCCATTCGTGCAGGTCGGAACTTACCCGACAAGGAATTTCGCTACCTTAGGATGGTTATAGTTACCACCGCCGTTTACTGGGGCTTAAGTTCTCCGCTTCGCCGAAGCTAACGGGTCCCCTTAACCTTCCAGCACCGGGCAGGAGTCAGTCCGTATACATCGTCTTACGACTTCGCACGGACCTGTGTTTTTGATAAACAGTCGCTTCCCCCTGGTCTCTGCGGCCCATATCCCCTCACACCAGCAAGTAGTGCTCAAGGTCAGGGCCCCCCTTCTCCCGAAGTTACGGGGGCATTTTGCCGAGTTCCTTAACCATGATTCTCTCGATCGCCTTAGTATTCTCTACCTGACTACCTGTGTCGGTTTCGGGTACGGGCGGTTCAAACCTCACGCCGATGCTTTTCTCGGCAGCATAGGATCACCGGATCACCCCACACGGGGCGCCCATCAGGTCTCAAGCACAAACACGACGGATTTACCAATCGTGAGCCCTACACCCTTAGACCAGGACGATTCCACTGCCTGGCCCGGCTACCTTCCTGCGTCACACCTGTTAATGCGCTTGCCTCCCCAGTTCAGGTCCCGCGCTCCACACCCCACCCCAGGTCAAAGACCCGGGTGAAGGATGCTTTGGGCGGTTAGTATCACCAGTTCAACATGGGCGGTTCTTCACCGGTACGGGAATATCAACCCGTTGTCCATCGACTACGCCTGTCGGCCTCGCCTTAGGTCCCGACTCACCCAGGGAAGATTAGCTTGACCCTGGAACCCTTAGTCATCCGGCGGACGGGTTTCTCACCCGTCTTTCGCTACTCATGCCTGCATTCTCACTCGTCCACAATCCACCAGAAGTTACCCGCTGGCTTCACCTCATGAACGACGCTCCCCTACCCATCCAGAAAACTGAATGCCACGGTTTCGGCGGTGTACTTGAGCCCCGCTACATTGTCGGCGCGGAATCACTTGACCAGTGAGCTATTACGCACTCTTTCAAGGGTGGCTGCTTCTAAGCCAACCTCCTGGTTGTCTCAGCAACTCCACATCCTTTCCCACTTAGCACACGCTTAGGGGCCTTAACCGGTGGTCTGGGCTGTTTCCCTCTCGACTATGAAGCTTATCCCCCACAGTCTCACTGCCACGCTCTCACTTCCCGGCATTCGGAGTTTGGCTGAAGTCAGTAACCTTGTAGGGCCCATCGTCCATCCAGTAGCTCTACCTCCGGGAAGAAACACGTGACGCTGCACCTAAATGCATTTCGGGGAGAACCAGCTATCACGGAGTTTGATTGGCCTTTCACCCCTACCCACAGCTCATCCCCTCCATTTTCAACTGAAGTGGGTTCGGTCCTCCACGCGCTCTTACACGCGCTTCAACCTGGCCATGGGTAGATCACTCCGCTTCGGGTCTAGGACACGCGACTCAATCGCCCTATTCAGACTCGCTTTCGCTACGGCTTCCCCACACGGGTTAACCTCGCCACGTATCACTAACTCGCAGGCTCATTCTTCAAAAGGCACGCCGTCACCCCAAAAGGGCTCCGACGGTTTGTAGGCACACGGTTTCAGGTACTATTTCACTCCCCTCCCGGGGTACTTTTCACCATTCCCTCACGGTACTGATCCGCTATCGGTCAACAGGTAGTATTCAGGCTTACCAGGTGGTCCTGGCAGATTCACACGGGATTCCTCGGGCCCCGTGCTACTCGGGCAACCACATAACAGCGGCGGAACACATTACAACTACGGGACTGTCACCCTCTACGGTCCGGCATCCACACCGGTTCGTCTATATGCCCGCACCTCACTGCGACAGGCCGGCAGACCTGCCCAACATGGGCCCACAACACCGCACATGCAACCCCTGCCGGGTATCACACACATACGGTTTAGCCCCATCCGCTTTCGCTCGCCACTACTCACGGAATCACTTTTGTTTTCTCTTCCTGCAGGTACTGAGATGTTTCACTTCCCTGCGTTCCCTCCACCCGGTCTATGTGTTCAACCGGGGGTCACGCAACACGTTGCGCGGGGTTTCCCCATTCGGAAATCCTGGTATCAACGTCCGGTTATCGACTCCACCAGGCTTATCGCAGATTCCCACGTCCTTCATCGGCTCCTGTTGCCAAGGCATCCACCATGCGCCCTTAGAAACTTCCAAACACTCAGAAGCTCCAAAAATGAGCAATTAGATATCATTCTCGGCATCACCACACCTCACACAACACACCCAGGGGGCCATGCCATGCTCAAACAGTGCAGCAACAAAAAATAAGATGCTCGCGTCCACTATACAGTTCTCAAACAACAACCCACACAGCACTCCACACACCACCAACAGCAGCATGCTTCACACCAGTGAAAAACAGAAACAACAGTCACCAACCAACCCGAAAGCCAGCCAGTACCTGCTGTCCCAAAACCCAATAGCGTGCCAATCACCCAACCAACAACCACGCACGACTTTCCAACAACCCACACAGGGCTGCGTACTCACCGCACACGGCCATCAGCCAGACACAATTCTTTGATGTTCCACCCATGAGCAACCAGCCACCACACACTCGGTGATGCCGCTGGCACTAAATGCTCCTTAGAAAGGAGGTGATCCAGCCGCACCTTCCGGTACGGCTACCTTGTTACGACTTAGTCCCAATCGCCAGTCCCACCTTCGACGGCTCCCCCCACAAGGGTTAGGCCACCGGCTTCGGGTGTTACCGACTTTCGTGACTTGACGGGCGGTGTGTACAAGGCCCGGGAACGTATTCACCGTAGCGTTGCTGATCTACGATTACTAGCGACTCCAACTTCATGGGGTCGAGTTGCAGACCCCAATCCGAACTGAGACCGGCTTTTAGGGATTAGCTCCACCTCACAGTATCGCAACCCATTGTACCGGCCATTGTAGCATGCGTGAAGCCCAAGACATAAGGGGCATGATGATTTGACGTCGTCCCCACCTTCCTCCGAGTTGACCCCGGCAGTCTCCCATGAGTCCCCACCCGAAGTGCTGGCAACATGGAACGAGGGTTGCGCTCGTTGCGGGACTTAACCCAACATCTCACGACACGAGCTGACGACAACCATGCACCACCTGTGAACCCGCCCCAAAGGGGAAACCGTATCTCTACGGCGAACGAGAACATGTCAAGCCTTGGTAAGGTTCTTCGCGTTGCATCGAATTAATCCGCATGCTCCGCCGCTTGTGCGGGCCCCCGTCAATTCCTTTGAGTTTTAGCCTTGCGGCCGTACTCCCCAGGCGGGGCACTTAATGCGTTAGCTACGGCGCGGAAAACGTGGAATGTTCCCCACACCTAGTGCCCAACGTTTA
This sequence comes from Micrococcus cohnii, assembly GCF_014205175.1. Lineage (NCBI taxonomy): Bacteria > Bacillati > Actinomycetota > Actinomycetes > Micrococcales > Micrococcaceae > Micrococcus > Micrococcus cohnii. The sequence goes on from NZ_JACHNA010000001.1 coordinate 1,110,773, forward strand.
CGGCATGGACTACCAGGGTATCTAATCCTGTTCGCTCCCCATGCTTTCGCTCCTCAGCGTCAGTTACAGCCCAGAGACCTGCCTTCGCCATCGGTGTTCCTCCTGATATCTGCGCATTCCACCGCTACACCAGGAATTCCAGTCTCCCCTACTGCACTCTAGTCTGCCCGTACCCACCGCAGATCCGGGGTTAAGCCCCGGACTTTCACGACAGACGCGACAAACCGCCTACGAGCTCTTTACGCCCAATAATTCCGGATAACGCTCGCACCCTACGTATTACCGCGGCTGCTGGCACGTAGTTAGCCGGTGCTTCTTCTGCAGGTACCGTCACTTTCGCTTCTTCCCTACTGAAAGAGGTTTACAACCCGAAGGCCGTCATCCCTCACGCGGCGTCGCTGCATCAGGCTTCCGCCCATTGTGCAATATTCCCCACTGCTGCCTCCCGTAGGAGTCTGGGCCGTGTCTCAGTCCCAGTGTGGCCGGTCACCCTCTCAGGCCGGCTACCCGTCGTCGCCTTGGTGAGCCATTACCTCACCAACAAGCTGATAGGCCGCGAGTCCATCCAAGACCGATAAATCTTTCAAACCACCACCATGCGGTGATGACTCATATCCGGTATTAGACCCAGTTTCCCGGGCTTATCCCAGAGTCAAGGGTAGGTTACTCACGTGTTACTCACCCGTTCGCCACTAATCCACCAGAGCAAGCTCCGGCTTCATCGTTCGACTTGCATGTGTTAAGCACGCCGCCAGCGTTCATCCTGAGCCAGGATCAAACTCTCCGTAAAAAAAATACAGAAACAACATCACAGACAGCCGGAAAAACCATCCACAATGTCAATTCAATCACTGGCATGCCATCATCAACCCACACGGGGGTGTGGGGACAACGGCAACCAATATGTTTCAAACAATTGGCATCAAAAAACTTGGCACACTATTGAGTTCTCAAACAACAGGCGCTTCCGAACCTCAGCTCACCGCAACCGCGGCACATCGCTCCGGAGCAACTTCTCCATCCTAGACCAACCGATCCGACAATGTCAACCTCGTTTCCGAGACCGTCACGAACCGTTCATCAAGCGGAGAGCCTCAACTCTACCACACGACAACCGGCTGTCAAAACCGACCGACCTATTCAAGAAACCCATCCGACACCAACCACCACAGCGGCCAACCATCGAATGCATGCCCGGTGAGCACAACCACAAGAAACAGCAACTACCGGCTTGAATCCGCGGAAACCGTGTTATTCACCGCGCCTCACGATCACTCGTTCAGCGCCTCAGCACGAGAAAGAACTCTACACACACTCCACCCCAAACGCAAAATTGACCACCCCTGGATGCGCACGACCCCCATCGTCCGCGTATTCCTGCGGACAACGGGGGTCGCGCACTCGAGAGGTCAGCGCCCAGAGTCCACGCGCTGTTCGGTGATGTGCGTCACCGGGGCGTCAGGCGCGCAGATCAGCTGCAGCCATGTTCTTCTTACCGCGACGTACGAGCAGATACCTGCCGGCTAGTGCGTCGAGCGTCGAATACCGCTGTTCCGGATCGGCGATGCGCACGTTGTTCACCAACGCCCCGCCCTCCTTGATGGTCCGTCGCGCCTCCGAGTTGGACGCCGCCAGCCCGGTCGACACCAGCAATCCCACCGCGGAGACCGTTCCGGCCTCGTCGCGGTCCCACTTCGTGGCATCCGCCTGCGGCAGCTCGGCCAAGATAGTCGCCAGTGTGTCGGCCTCCACCTCAGCGAGGTCTGCCCCACCGAAGACCGCCCGGGATGCGTCGATGACCTGTTGAGTGGTCTCTGCTCCGTGTGCCAGCGCCGTGACCTCCCACGCCAGCCGCTTCTGCGCCTCGCGGCGGAAGGGCTCCGCGGCGACCTTCTCCGCGTACTCCTCGATCTGCGCCTTGGTGAGGAACGTGAAGACCTTGAGCCGGTCAATGACGTCGGCATCGGCGGTGTTGAGCCAGAACTGGTAGAAGGCGTACGGCGAGCACATCTCGGCGTTCAGCCAGATCGCGTTGCCCTCCGACTTGCCGAACTTGGTGCCGTCGGCGTTGGTGATCAGCGGGGTGCCCATGGCGTGCACGTGCTGGCCCTCCACCTTGCGCACCAGCTCCGTGCCGGAGGTGAGATTCCCCCACTGGTCCGACCCGCCGGTTTGCAGCGTGATTCCGTGCCGGCGGTACAGCTCCAGGTAGTCATTGCCCTGCAGCACCTGGTAGGAGAACTCCGTGTAGGAGATGCCCTCCTCCGAGTTCAGCCTCGAGGCGACGATCTCCTTCTTCACCATCGTGCCGACGCGGAAGTTCTTGCCGATCTCACGCAGGAAGTCCAGGGCGCTCAACTGCGCGGTCCAGTCCAGGTTGTTCACCATGGTCGCCGCGTTGTCGCCCTCGAAGGAGAGGTACGGGCGGATCTGCTCGCGCAGCGACTGAACCCACTGGTCGACGACCTCACGGGTGTTGAGCACGCGCTCCGAGCTCTGCCGCGGATCGCCGATCAAGCCCGTCGCCCCACCCACCAGCGCGACGGGTCGGTGCCCGGCCAGCTGGAGCCGACGCATGAGCAGAAGCTGCACCAGATGTCCCAGATGCAGGGAGGCCGCCGTCGGGTCGAAGCCGCAGTAGTAGGTGATGGGCTCCCCGGCGAGGGCCTCCTCGAGCGCCTTCTCATCGGTCGAGACGTGCACGAGTCCGCGCCACTGCAGCTCCTGCCAGACGTTCTCGAAGCTCGGGTCGTTCGACTGGGCGCTCAGACGCTCGGTCGGACGCTGGTCGGCGGGGGTCGACGAATTCTCTGACACGAGTGTCAACGTACCAACCCCTGCTGTCCTCATCCTGATGCGACCGGCCGTGTCGTCGCCGTCAGTGGCGCCTTTCCGGTCCCCATGTGAGCCCGGCGGGCAGATCGTCCGGTGCCGCGGTGCTCACGACGCGCAACGCCTGGGTGCAGCGGGTCATGGACACATAGAGGTCCCCGACAACCCCGTGGGACTGCGCGACGATGAGTTCCGGCGCGACGAGCACCACGGTGTCGAACTCGAGGCCCTTCGTCTGGCGGGCCGTGGCCACGACGATGTCCACTCCCGGCCCGGGTGTGGTGTCGACCAGACGGCCGTGGCGGGCCCGCAGGCTCTCCACCGTGTCGGCGAGCAACGACGGCGGCACGATCACGGCGGCGAGGCCCTGCGGGGCGATCGTCCGCACGTCGTCGAGCTGCTGAGCGACCACATCCTGGAGGCGTTCGCCGGGACGGCAGACCAGACGCGGCTCGTGCTCGCCCTCGCGTACTGCCTCCGGCTGTCGCACCTGCAGGCCGGCTTCCCGGGCCACCTGCGCGGCCCAGCGCATGATGCGCGCCGGCGTCCGGTAGTTCACCGTCAGGGACTCCTGACGCCACTGGTCCGCGAACACGGGGTCCAGGGATTCGGCCCACGACCGGCTCGCCCCCAGTGTCGAGGCCTGAGCGATGTCACCGACGATCGTGAACGACTTCAGCGGGCAGCGCCGTGCGAGCAGACGCCACTGCATCGGCGAGAGCTCCTGCGCTTCGTCGACCACGACATGGCCGTAGGTCCAGGTACGGTCCTGCCCGGCCTGTTCGGCGGTGCTGTGCCGGGTCTGGGTCGGCTCGTTCGCCGCGGCCAGGGTCTGGGCGTCGACCACGCCGTCCACGCCCATATCCGCAAGGGTCTGGTGCACGTTCTCCAGCGTGGCGCGGGCGTTCTCGAGATTCCGCTCGTGCTGGGTCTGGCTCGTCGCACCACGCCCGGACTCCGGCATGGGGCCCAGCAGCTCCGCGGCCTCATCCAGCAGCGGCACGTCGGACTCCGTCCAGGCCGCCCCCGGCTCGCGCAGCAGCAGACGAACCTGCTCGTCGTTCAGCCACGGCGCGGCGGCGCGCAGTGTGGACTCCTTCGTGAGCAGGTCCTCGACCAACCGCTGCGGCGTCATCGGCATCCAGCACAGGTTCAGCGCGATGCGCACGTCGCGAGCTGAGCGCACGTCCTCGAGCAGGTAGTCGCGGTTGACGCTGCTGCCGGCGGACTTCTCCAACCGCTCCTTGAGCTGTTCGGCGAGTTCGCGCACAAGGATCTTGACGAACGTGGCCCGCGCCTTGTTGTGCTTCTTGCCGGTCGCGCGCGCCTTGTCGCGAGCCTTGCGCACTTTGCCGGGTTTGAGCTTGAGCGTCGTGCCGTCCACCACCAGTTTCCGGGGCGCCGGGATCAGACGCTGCCTCTGGGCGACCGCGTTCGCGATGATCTCGGCCCAGTCCAGCCGTCCCTTGATCTCGGCGACCCGAGGATCGCTCTCCTCCTGGCCCTGCACCCCGGGGAACAGGCCGCCGAGCGAGCGCATGACCACCCCGGTCTCGCCGAGCGAGGGCAGCACGCGCTCGATGTAACGCATGAAGCCGTCGGAGGGTCCGACGATCAAGACGCCGGACTTCGCCAATCGCTCACGGTGCGTGTACAGCAGGTATGCCGCCCGATGCAGCGCGACGGCCGTCTTCCCGGTGCCGGGACCACCCTGGATGACGACCGCCCCGGGCAGCCGCCCACGGATCAGCGCGTCCTGCTCTGCCTGGATCGTGGCGACGATGTCCCGCATGTGACCGGTGCGCCGAGCCGTGACCGCGGCGAGCAGAGCACCCTGCGACTCACCGGAAGCCTCCCCTGCGGCGAGCATCTGCGGATCGAGGATCTCGTCCTCGAGGTCCCGCACCTCTCTGCCGCGCAACATCAGATGCCGACGACGCCGCACCCCCTGCCGCTGCAACGCGGTGGCCTGATAGAACGCTCCGGCCTCGGCAGCACGCCAGTCCACGAGCAACCGGCCGCGCTCCTCATCCGTCAGGCCGATGCGACCGATGTATCGCTGCCCGTCCTCGGGTGACCCCTGGGGGTCCGCGTGCGCCGGGTCCAGATCCAAGCGCCCGAACACCAACCGGTCGTCCACCGCGTACAGCTGTGCCAGGCGGTCCTCATAGAGGGTGGCGAACGCGTCACGCTCCGAGTGGTTCTGCACGGATCCCTGCAGTCCGGTGCGGCGCACCCGCGCCAGCTGTTCCTCTTTCTCGCGTCGCAACGCATCCAGCCGGGCGTATCGCACCGCCACGCGACCACGTTCGAGCGTGAGCTCGTCCTGTCGGGTGGTGACCTGTTCGGGCATGTGCTGACCTCATCGACGGACTCGGCAGGGCCGCGTTCGAAACCGGCCCACGGGCAAAGATGACCACCCATCGTATAACCAGTCAGTTGAACGCGACGTGGCCGATGAGTGACTACTGGCCGGCGACGACCGACCCGGTGCTCGCGGCGAACTCGCGCAGGCGCGTGAGCTGCCGGTGCAGCTCTTCGGTTTGAGCGGCGACCGCCGTCGGCGCGGTGCCGCCCTGACTGTCCCGGGAGGCGAGCGAGCCTGCCGTGGTGAGCACCTCTCGCACCTGCGGGGTGAGATGCTCCGAGACGCTCGCGTACTCCTCGTCCGTGAGATCCCAGAGCTCGACCCCGCGCGATTCCGCGGCCTTGACCGCTTCGCCCGCCAGCTCGTGGGCCACGCGGAACGGGACGCCCTGTCGCACGAGCCACTCGGCCACGTCGGTGGCCAGGGCGAATCCCTGCGGGGCGAGCTCGGCCATGCGCTCGGTGTCGAACGTGAGCGTGCCGACCATGCCCGCCACCGCCGGCAGGAGCAGCTCCAGCGTGTCGACCGCGTCGAAGACCGGCTCCTTGTCCTCCTGCAGGTCCCGGTTGTACGCCAATGGCAGACCCTTGAGCGTGCTCAGCAGCCCGGTGACGTCGCCGATGAGCCGACCGGACTTGCCCCGGGCCAATTCGGCGATGTCGGGGTTCTTCTTCTGCGGCATGATCGAGGAGCCGGTCGAGAAGGAATCATGCAGCCGCACGAAGCCGGCCTCCTTCGTGGCCCAGAAGATGATCTCTTCGCTGAGCCGGGACAGGTCCACGCCGATCATCGCCGCGACCCACGCGAACTCGGCGTACACATCGCGGGCCGCCGTGCCGTCGATCGAGTTCCAGCACGCCGACTCCAGGCCCAGGTCGGCCGCGACGCGGTTCGGGTCGAGCCCGAGCGAGGTGCCCGCCAGGGCCCCGGATCCATAGGGAGAGACCGATGCGCGCGCGTCCCAGTCCACGAGACGCTGCAGATCCCGCACCAGGGGCCACGCGTGGGCGAGCAGGTGGTGCGACAGCAGCACCGGCTGTGCGTGCTGCAGATGGGTGCGCCCGGGCATCGGCGCGTCGGGGTGTGCTGCGGCCTGTTCGAGCAGAGCCTCGACGACCGAGAGCACACCCGACGCGACGCTGCGAGCGTGATCACGCAGATACATCCGCCCCATGGTCGCGATCTGGTCGTTGCGCGAGCGCCCCGCCCGCAGCTTGCCGCCCAGCTCGTCCCCCGCTCGCTCGAGCAGACCGCGCTCGAGAGCGCCGTGCACGTCCTCGTCAGAGTCCGCCGCGACGAACGCTCCCGAACGCACATCGGCCTCGAGACGGTCGAGGGCGTGCAGCATCGCCTCGTGCTCCTGCGTGGTGAGCAACCCCGCGTCGCGCAGCACGCCGGCGTGGGCCCGCGAGCCTGCGATGTCGTACGGGGCCAGTCTCCAGTCGACGTCGGTCGATTTGCTCAGCGCGGCCAGCGCGGGGGCCGGCCCCGAGGCGAAGCGTCCGCCCCACAGCGACCCCTCGTTCGTGCCGTGACGCCCCGGCGTCTGGTCGGTCCGCTCGTCCATGGCCGTCTCCTCCTGATCGTGACTCATGCTCCTGGCCCGGTTCAGTCATTCGACAGGGGCGCGACGTCGGCCAGGTCGACCTGCCCGTCGAGCCGCTGAGCCCGCTCAGAGGCCGTCTTGGCAGACAGACCGACGATGTCGATGAAGCCGCGCGCGGACGACTGGTCGAAGGCGTCTCCCTCGTCGTAGGTGGCCAGATTGAAGTCGTACAGCCCGGTCTCCGAACGCCGCCCCTGGACGGTCGCGCGGCCACCGTGCAGCTCCAGCCGGATCTCGCCGTTGACGTGTTCCTGGGTCGCGTCGATGAACGTGTCCAGGTTCTGCTTCAGCGGCGAGAACCACTGGCCGTCGTACACGAGCTCGGTCCAGCGGTCAGAGACCATGCGCTTGAAGCGGGCCTGCTCACGCTCCAGGGTCACATTCTCCAGCTCCTTGTGGGCGGCGATGAGGGCCATCGCCCCCGGCGCCTCGTAGATCTCGCGGGACTTGATGCCCACCAGACGGTCCTCGACGAGGTCGATCCGGCCGACGCCGTGCGCCCCGGCCCGGCGGTTGAGCTCCTCGATGACCTCGAGCGGTGTCAACTGCCGTCCGTCGAGCTTGGTGGGCACACCCTTCTCGAAGGTGATCGTCACCACGTCCGGCGCGGGCGGGAACGCGGGGTCGTCGGTATAGTCGTACACATCCTTCGTCGGGCCATTCCAGATGTCCTCGAGGAAGCCGGTCTCCACCGCGCGCCCCCACACATTCTGGTCGATCGAGAAGGGATTCTTCTTGGTGGTGACGATCGGCAGCTCGTTGCGCTCGGCGTAGTCGATGGCCTTGTCCCGCGTGAGCGCGAGGTCACGGACGGGGGCGATGCACTTCAGGTCCGGCCCCAGCGTCTGGATGGACACTTCGAAGCGCACCTGATCGTTGCCCTTGCCGGTGCAGCCGTGCGCGACCGTCGACGCGCCGAACTGACGCGCGGCCGCAACGAGGTGCCGCGAGATCACCGGACGGGAGATCGCCGAGACGAGCGGGTATGCGTCCATATACAGGGCATTGGCCTTGAGCGTGGGCATGCAATACGTCTCGGCGAACTCATCACGCGCGTCGGCCACATAGGCCTCGACCGCGCCGCAGTCGAGCGCGCGCTGTCGAATCGTCTCGAGCGACTCGCCGCCCTGACCGACGTCGACGGCCACCGCGACGACCTCGGCGCCGGTGGCCTCCGCGATCCAGCCGATGGCGACGGAGGTGTCGAGTCCGCCCGAATAGGCGAGGACGATGCGTTCCTTCATGTCTGCTGCTCCTTCGTGTTCCGCAGTGCCGGCGTCGTTCCGGCCCTGCCCTGCCTCGATCGCCGCCGCGCGCGACGGCCTGCGTGGACGATCCGGGAACGACCCTACGCCGCGTCGAATAGTTATGCAATCTAGTGAATATTGGATACGCCCCGCCTCGGACGGCCGGTGAACCGCTGGGCGCAGCTCCACGGCCAGAGGGTGGCATGCACGGCAAATGTTACGCGCAGATCAAGACGCAACGTGATGCGGATCAAGAGGACACCCTGCTCCAATTCACCCGATCTAGAAAGACAGATCGACCTAGAACCTGACCACTTACCGCAGATCGTCTCAACCGGCCCTGGATCGACCTCGACTTTCCCCAGGCACGACCCATCGACTTGACGGAGCCGGGGGCAAGGGCGTTGACTCTTCCGTAGTCGATCCGTGATGCAACCGTTACCGAACTCCACCCCGGAGGGACGAGCGGCACGGATCTCCCCACCACCATGGACACCCGCTGCGGGCCGTCCCACCCCATGGTGGATACCAGACCCTACCCAGGGCGGACGGCCCCTCGAACGTCATGGACGGTACGGCCAGGCATCGACCTGCGCACGACCGGACACGGCAGAGAGAAGCGGAGCCCGGGACATCACACTGAGATCATGAGCTTCTTCTCCTCGAACTTCACCGCTACTCGTCGCACCTCCGCCACCGCTATCGCGGGCATGACCATCGCCGGCGCCGCCGCTGTCGGCCTCTCCGCCCCGGCCCAGGCCGCGAGCGTGGAGACCTGGGACCGCCTCGCCCAGTGCGAGTCCGGCGGTAACTGGTCCATCAACACCGGCAACGGCTTCTACGGCGGCGTGCAGTTCCACCCCGTGACCTGGAAGGCCATGGGCGGCTCGACCGAGTACGCGCACCAGGCTTCCAAGGCCGAGCAGATCCAGGTCGCCGAGAAGGTCCTCGCCGTTCAGGGCTGGGGCGCGTGGCCGGGCTGCCAGGCCAAGCTGGGTCTGGGTGCGGCTGACGCCCAGGGCTCCGCTCAGGTCGAGGTCGACCGCACCGCCGCCACCGAGAAGGCCGCTGCCGACAAGGCCGCCGCCGAGCGTGCCGAGGCCCAGCGCCAGGCCGCCGCCGAGCGTGCCGAGGCCCAGCGCCAGGCCGCCGCCGAGAAGCAGGTGCAGCGCCAGGCCGCTCCTGCCCCGCAGGCCGAGACCGCCTCGGCTGCTGAGCAGACCGTCACCGTCAAGGCCGGCGACAGCCTGTTCACCCTCGCCGCCGAGCACAACGTGGAGGGTGGCTGGGAGGCCCTGTACGAGGCCAACAAGGACACCATCGACGACGCCGCCCTGATCTACCTCGGCCAGGAGCTCGTCCTGCCCCAGGCCTGATTACGGCTGACCGCGTGAGCACGCGGCGAATCGACGGCCAGGGTCCCCACATCCGTGGGGGCCCTGGCCGTTTCCGCGAGCGCCTCTGCGCTAGCCGGTCTAAGATCTGAACGATCGCGCCCGCCGCCGACGAGAGTAGACGAGAAGAGGTTCCGACATGTCCTGCTCCACGATGCGACCGTCGCGGTCGCCCGGGGCGCCTCGCCGTCACCGCATCCGTCGCGCCTGCTGGTGCGTGCTGGCTCTCACCGGAGCCACGGCGCTCAGCGCATGCACATCCGAGCCTCCCCCACTCCACGAAGTCTGGCCCGATGTCAGCCACAAGGTGGAGCACGCGGAGTCGGTGAAGATCACGGCAGAGGTGTCGCAGGACGGCCAACAGACGGCGCTCGAGCTCGCCGGGGCTCTGGATGATTCGAACTACTCCGGGCTCGTGGCCGAGGACAAGGCCCACGTCGAGGTCCGGTCCGTCGACGGCACCACGTATCTGCGCGCCAACGAGACCTTCCGACACTCACGCGGCGGGGAGACGTTCCAAGACGTCGACACCGAGCGGTGGATTCCCATGGCCTCGGAGCAGGACTCCGGGTTCGCGATGTCAACGTTCTACGAGAGCTTCACCGCGGCCTTGCCCAGCGACGACGCGTTCGCGGACAAGCAGGTCGAGGCGACGACCGTTCGCATCGACGGACAACGCGTATACAAGTACTCGGACGTCGACACCTCTCAGGGCGAGGTGGCCTTGTTCATCGACGAGGACGACACACTCGTGCGACTCGAAGTCGACCGCGACGACGACGCCCCGCGCTCCCAGCTCGAAGGAACCATCGACTTCACCGAGTGGAATGCCGTCGACGACGTCGAGGCACCCTCGGGCGACGCCGTCTACCGACGCTCGGAGCGCTGACCCTCGGCACGGCCGCCCTGCTCCCGCCTCAGCCGGCCAGCCCCAGCAGCGAGGCCGCGACGTTCGGGGCGTCCTTCACGCTGCGCGTGATCAGCAGGATGGTGTCGTCACCGGCGATCGTCCCCAGCACATTCTCCACCCGGGCCTGATCGATGACGGAGGCCATGTACTGCGCGGCCCCCGGAGGCGTGCGCAAGACGACGAGGTTCTCCGTCGGCTCGGCCGAGATCAGCAGCTCCCGGCTCATGGTGGTCAGCCGGGCGGCCTGGGCCTGTGCGGAGTGGGTCGCAAAGGCGGAGTCCTCCCCCTCGCTCGGCACCGCGTACACCATGCCTGTGCCGCCGCGCACGCGGACGGCGCCGAGATCCACGAGATCGCGGGAGAGGGTCCCCTGCGTGACGGACAGGCCCTTCGCGGCCAGCACCTCCGACAACGCGGCCTGGGACCGGATCTGCTGGGTCTGCAGCACGTCACGGATCGCCGCCTGTCGGGCGGTCTTCGTCGTCGGGGTGGCCATGTGCCTCATTTCTCCTCTTCGGTGCTCTGTCCGGAACGTCGCAGCAGCCAGGTCAGCAGCGCCTTCTGCGCGTGCAGGCGGTTCTCGGCCTCGTCCCACACGGCCGAGGCCGGACCGTCGATCACCTCGGCGGTCACCTCGAAGCCGCGGTAGGCGGGCAGGCAGTGCAGGAACACGGCGTCGGCGGCCGCGTATGCCATCAGCCGGGAATCGACACGATAGTCCGTGAACTGGGCTGCGCGCGCATCGCCCTCGTCCTCCTGGCCCATCGACACCCACGTGTCCGTGGCCACAACATCGGCGCCCCGGGCGGCCTCGACCGGATCAGTCGTGACCTGCACGGATCCTCCCGTCTGCTCCGCCCTGGCCTGAGCGGCGGCGACGACCTGTTCCTCGGGCAGATGCGATGCCGGGGCGGCGACGCGCACGTGCATGCCGGCCGTGGTTCCCGCCAGCAGGTAGGAGTGGGCCATGTTGTTCGCCCCGTCGCCCAGGTAGGCGAGCGTGAGCCCGGCGGTGCGGCCCCGACGTTCCCGGACCGTCAGCAGGTCGGCCAACAGCTGGCAGGGGTGAACCTCATCAGAGAGGGCGTTCACGACCGGCACACCGGCGTGCTCGGCCATCGTCTCGAGCCCGGACTGAGCGTAGGTGCGCCACACGATCACCGAGGCCATGCGTCCGAGCACGCGCGCCGTGTCCGCGATCGATTCCTTATGGCCGATCTGCGACTCGCCGGGATTGATGATGAGCGGGTGGCCGCCCAGTTCGGCGATGCCGGCGGAAAAGGAGACGCGGGTGCGCGTCGACGTCTTGTCGAAGATCACGACGCCGGTGCGCGGACCGGCCAGGGGCCGTGCGGCGAATCGGTCCTGCTTCATCTGCAGAGCCAGTTCAAGCACCTCGGCCTGCTCGCTGGGGCTCAGGTCCGTGTCCGTGAGGAAGTGGCGGACGGGGCGCTGTCGGCTCATCGGGTGTCTCCTTCGGGTCGGCCGCCGGCCCGGTCGGCCACGGCGGGAAGCATCTGCAGGAAGTCTGTCAGCTGCTCGTCCTCCACGACGAGCGGCGGCGCCAGGCGCAGGGTCGCCGGGCCCGTCGCGTTGATGATGAAACCGGCGTCGAGGGCCGCCGCCACGACCGCCGGCGCCGATGCCGACGTCAGATCGAGCCCGACGAGCGCTCCGGCGCTGCGCACCGCGTCGACGCCGTCGAGTCGAGCGGCGACGTCGCCCACCAGCGCGCCGATGCCGCGGGCCCTGGCCAGCAGCGCCTCCTCCTCGATCGTCTCGAGCACCGCCAGGCCCGCGGCACAGGCCAGCGGGTTGCCGCCGAAGGTCGTGCCGTGCTGGCCGGGTGCGAACAGCGCGGACGCGTGCTCACCGAAGGTGGCCAGCGCGCCGATCGGCACTCCTCCGCCCAGGCCCTTGGCCACGGTCATCGCGTCCGGCCGGACTGCGTCTGAGCCCGTGACGTCGGGGTTCTGCCACCCGAACCAGGTGCCGGTGCGGCCGATGCCCGTCTGGACCTCGTCCAGGATCATGAGCGCCCCGTGACGGTCGCACAGCTCGCGCACCCCCGCCAGGTAGCCGGGCGGGTGAGGCCGGACACCGGCCTCCCCCTGCACGGGCTCGAGCACGACGGCGGCAACGTCGTCGCCCATCGCCGCCTCGAGCGCCGCGAGGTCCGCCCGCGGCACGTGCTGGACGCCGCCGGGAAGCGGCTCGAACGGCTCCCGATAGGCCGGCTTCGCGGTGAGGGCCAATGCCCCCATCGTCCGGCCGTGGAACCCGTCGGTGAGGGCCAGCACACGGCCTCGTGGTCGTCCGTCGGAGCCCGGGTGACACGTGCCGTGACGCCGGGCCAGTTTGAGGGCCGCCTCATTCGCCTCGGTGCCCGAGTTCGCGAAGAACACGGCCGAACCGCTCGGCGCGTCCGCGATCGCGAGCAGTCGTTCGGCCAGTTCCACCTGCGCAGAGGTAGTGAAGAAATTGGAGACGTGGGTCAGCCGTCCGGCCTGGCGACGGATCGCCTCGGTCAGGCGTGGATGCGCGTGTCCGAGCACCGTGACGGCGATCCCGGCCAGCAGGTCGGTGTACTCCCGCCCGTCGACGTCCCAGACGCGGGCTCCGCGCCCGTGGCTCAGCGCGGCCTGAGGGCGGCCGAACACGCCGTTGAGGCTGTGTTCATACCGCTCCAGCAGGACGGCGCTCGCCCCGGGACCTGTGTGCGGCGTCCTCATGCTCTCCCCCGATCCCCGGCGCCGGTCTGCGCGGGCACAACCTGGGTGCCGACGCCGGCGGTGGTGAAGACCTCAAGCAACATCGAGTGGGCACGGCGGCCGTCGACCACGTGGGCACGGTGCACTCCGGACTCGACGGCGTCCAGGCACGCGGTCATCTTCGGGATCATCCCGGCACCCAGCTCCGGCAGCAGCCCCCGCAGCCGGGCCGTGTCGATCGAGCTGATGACCGAGTCCCGCTCCGGCCACCGAGCGTAGAGTCCCTCCACATCCGTCAGCAGCACGAGTTTGGTGGCGCCCAGTGCCGTGGCCAGCGCCCCCGCCGCCGTGTCGGCGTTGACGTTGAGCACCTGGCCGGTCGGCTCGCCCGCCGCGTCGACCTCCGGTGCCACCGAGGAGACGACCGGGATCCGGCCGGCGTCGATGACGTCGCGGATCGCCTCCGGGTTCACGGAGGTGACCTCGCCGACGAGGCCGAGGTCCACCTGCTCGCCATCGACGACCGTGCCGGTGCGTCGCGCGGAGAACAGGCCAGCGTCCTCACCCGAGGAGCCGACCGCGTAGGGGCCGTGGGAGTTGATCAGCCCCACCAGCTGCCTGCCCACCTGGCCGGTGAGCACCATCCGGATCACGTCCATGGCCTCGTCCGTGGTGACGCGCAGTCCGCCGCGGAACTGCGACTCGATCCCGAGACGGTCCAGCATGGCGCCGATCTGCGGCCCGCCGCCGTGCACGACGACCGGGTGCACGCCGACGTGGTGGAGGAACACGACGTCCTCGGCGAAGGCACGCCGCAGCTCATCAGAGACCATGGCGTTGCCGCCGTACTTGATGACCATCGTGGTGCCGGCGAACTGCTGGATCCACGGCAGCGCCTCGATCAGCACCTGGGCCTTGTCCGCGGCCCGGTGCAGCCGTTGCTGCGCCGACGCATCCGGCGGCGTGTGCGCGTTCGTCATCTCTCCTCGCTCCCCTGCGACCGGCTCGCTCACGTCGAGTAGGCCGAATTCTCGTGGACGTAGTCGTGCGTCAGATCGTTGGTCCAGATCGTCGCCTCGGCGTCCCCGGCGTGCAGGTCGATCACGACCTGCACCTGCCGTCCCGTCAGGTCGACGCCGTCTCGCGGCTCACCGACCCCGCCGGCCCGGCACACTCGCACCCCGTTGAACCACACGTCGAGTGCATCGGCGTCGAAGGCGGCGACGGATTCAGGCACCGTGCCGACCGCCGAGATGACCCGCCCCCAGTTCGGGTCCTGCCCGAACACCGCGGTCTTGAACAGATTCGAGCGGGTCACGGCCCGCGCGACGGCCTCGGCGGCCGGCTCAGTCGCGGCGCCCACCACGCGGACGGCGATCTCATGACGGGCCCCCTCGGCGTCGGCGATCAGCTGCCGGGCCAGGTCTGCGCAGACCTCGCGGAGTCGGTGCGTGAACTCGTCCGGCTCCGGCGTGTGATCCGCCGCACCGGAGGCGAGCAGCAGGACCGTGTCGTTGGTGGACATGCAGCCGTCGGAGTCGGTCCGGTCGAAGGTGGTGCGCACCGCCTCGCGCAGACACGCCTGCAGCACGTCGGCCGGCAGGTCCGCATCGGTGGTGAGCACACACAGCATCGTCGCCAGCCCGGGGGCGAGCATGCCGGCTCCCTTGGCCATGCCGCCCAGCACATAGCCCTCGGCTCGGGACACCGCCTGCTTGGGCACCGTGTCGGTGGTCATGATCGCGCGCGCCGCGTCGTCGCCTCCCTCCTCGGCCAGTCCGTCGACGGCGGCGTCGATGCCGGTCAGCAGGCGAGGCATGTCCAGCCGTTCGCCGATCAGCCCGGTGGAACAGACGGCGACGTCCTGCGAGTCCAGGCCCAGCCGCGATGCAACATGCTCGGCGCTCGCCCGGGCATCGGCCTGCCCCTGCGCGCCCGTGGCCGCGTTGGCTCCACCGGAATTGAGCACGACCGCCCGGGCCGCCCCGTCCGAGAGCACCCGACGCGACCAGCGCACCGGAGCGGCGGCGACTCGATTCGATGTGAACACCGCTGCGGCCGCGCTGCGCGGCCCGTCATTGACGACGAGGGCGACGTCCGAGGCCCCCGAATCCTTCAGTCCGGCGGTCGCCCCGGCCGCTCGGAAGCCCTGTGCTGCGCTCACGCTCATGGTGCGAGTCCTTCCTGTTCCAGCCCGGTCGTCTCCTCGAGACCGAGCGCGATGTTCATCGACTGCACCGCCGCGCCGGCGGTGCCCTTCGTGAGGTTGTCGATCGCGCAGCAGGCGACGACCCGGCCCGCCCGCTCGTCGACGGCGACCTGGACCTGCACGTGATTGGAACCGATGACCGCTCCCGTGCTCGGCCAGCGGCCCTCGGGCAGCAGGTGCACGAACGGTTCCTCGCCGTAGGCGGCCTCCCACGCCGCCCGGACGGACGTCGCGTCGGTGCCGGGAGTCAGACGGGCGGTCGCCGTCGCGAGGATGCCGCGGGGCATCGGCGCGAGCGTCGGCGTGAAGCTGACCTGGACGTGACGTCCGGCGGCCCAGCCCAGCCCCTGTTCGATCTCCGGGATGTGCCGGTGCGAGCCGCCGACGCCATAGGGACTCATGGCGCCCATCGTCTCCGCCCCGAGCAGATGCGCCTTCGCCGCCCGACCGGCGCCGGAGACCCCGGACGCGGCCACGATGACGACATCCTCCGGCTCGAGCAGGCCTGCCGAGTACCCCGGCACCAGCGCCAGCAGGCTCGCCGTTGGGTAGCAGCCGGGAACGGCGACGCGCCGGGCGTCGGACAGGCCGACGCGGCGGCCGGGCAGTTCGGGCAGCCCGTAGGGCCAGACTCCGGCGTGCTCGGTTCCGTAGAAGTCCGTCCAGGCGCGGGCGGACTCGAGTCGGTGGTCCGCGCCGATGTCCAGCACGAGGACGTCGGGATCCGAGGTCGCCAGGGCCTGAGCCACCGGCGCGCTGGCCCCGTGCGGCAGGGCCAGGACCACCACGTCGTGTCCGCTGAGGACCTCGGGCGTGGTCGGATGCAGCGGCATCGACGCCAGGGAGTGCAGGTGGGGCTGGACCTGGTCGAGGCGCTGCCCGGCCTGGGAGTGCGCGGTGACCGTCTTCACGTGAACATCGGGGTGGGAGGCGAGCAGGCGCAGCACCTCGCCGCCGGCGTACCCGCTGGCTCCTGCCACGGCTGCTGAGTAGGACATGGGCGCCAGTGTAGACGAATATGCTTCGCTGTGCATATTTATGCCCTAGCGTCCGGCCCGACTCTCCGCGCCCAGACCCCTGACGTCGTCGGCGGCGCCGCCTAGCGTGGACGCCATGGCCTCTCCCGACCCACGCCCGCCGCGCACCGTCGACACCCTCCCCCGCACCCACCACGCCGTCGTGGTCGACCGCCCCGGCGGACCGGAGCAACTGCGCTGGCAAGACCACCCCCTGCCGACGCTCGGCGACCGCGACGTGCTCGTGCGCACCCACGCCGCCGGACTGAATTTCCTCGAGACCTACCAGCGCTCGGGCGTCTACCCGATGCAGACGCCCTTCATCCCGGGCTCCGAAGGCTCCGGTGTGGTGGTCGCCCTCGGCGCCGATGTCAGCACCGTTCAGCTTGGCGACCGTGTGGCCACCGCAGGTGGCCGCGGCACCTATGCCGAGCACTTCCTCGTGCATGAGGACCAGGTGCTGCCCGTGCCGGAGGAGCTGGACCTGCTGCATGCCGCCGCCGTGCCGCTGCAGGGTATGACCGCCCACTACCTATGCCGGTCCACGACGCAGGTGCACGAGGGGCAGACGGTGGTCGTCACCGCCGGAGCCGGAGGCGTCGGGCTGTTGCTGACCCAGATGTGCGCCCATCTCGGTGCGAGAGTCATCACAACCGCCTCGACGGAGCAGAAGCGCCGGCGCTCCCTCGCAGCCGGCGCGAGCGCGAGCGTGGACTACCCGGACCTGCTCGCCGCCGTGCTCGAGCAGACCGACGGCGTCGGAGCAGACGTGGTGTTCGACGGGGTCGGCAAGGCCACGTTCGAGGACTCGCTCGCCGCTCTGCGCACCCGCGGACTTCTCGTGCTCTTCGGCGGCGCGTCGGGCCAGGTTCCCCCGTTTGACCTGCAACGACTCAACTCCGGCGGCGGCCTGTACGTGACCCGCCCGTCCTTGACCCACTACACGCGGGATCGCGAGGAAGTGCGCGGCCGCGCCGACGAGATCTTCACGGGACTCAAGGACGGCTGGCTCCGCCTGACCGTCGGCGAGACCTTCGAGCTGCCCGACGCCGCGTCGGCCCACCGAGCACTCGAAGGACGGGGCACCACGGGGAAGGTCCTACTCGTTCTTCGGTGACGGTGCTGACAGGTCAGGGGCGATCTGGCCGGAACGGGTCTACACTGTGGCGAATGGCCGGGTCCAACCCGGCGGCGAGGCGAGCGCTCCCACCCGGACGTCCCGTGGACGTCGAGGCCCGCGTCCGCCGAGGCGGCACGCAGCAGACGGCCGGCCCCTCGACCAGTCCACCAGACACTCTTCTTCGACGGAGGACACCGTGACGTCGCACGTCCCCACACCTTCCGCGTCGCCGAGTCCGGCGCCCGATACGCCCACCGGCCCGGCGCCGCAGGATCCAGGAACCGGGGTGCACGCCCCGCAGCTGCCCGGCGGCCTGCGCGCGCCCGAGCCGCGAACGCTCTGGGATGTGCTGACCGCGACCGCGACGGAGCACCCCGACGCTGCAGCCCTGGACGACGGCGTCGAACAGCTCACCTACGCCGAGCTGCTCGAGCGCATCGACGAGGTGTCCGAGTACCTGAACGCCCACGGCATGGGTCCGGGCGACAAGATCGGCGTGCGCATCCCCTCGGGCACCGTGGGCCTGTACGTGTCGATCCTCGCGGTCATCGCCGTCGGTGCCGCCTATGTCCCCGTGGACGCGGATGACCCGGAGGAGCGGGCCCGCCTCGTGTTCGGCGAAGCGAAGGTCGCCGGTGTGATGACTGCGCCGGACGAGCTGGCGGTAGCCGGCGCCCCTGACGTGCCCCACCCAGCGCCCCGCGACCCCGAGCTCGACGACGACGCGTGGATCATCTTCACCTCCGGCTCCACCGGCACCCCGAAGGGCGTCGCCGTGAGCCACCGCTCCGCCGCGGCGTTCGTCGACGCCGAGGCGCGGATGTTCCTGGCCGACGACCCGCTCGGCCCCGGTGACCGCGTGCTCGCCGGCCTGTCGGTCGCTTTCGACGCCTCCTGCGAGGAGATGTGGCTGGCGTGGCGTCACGGAGCGTGCCTCGTACCGGCCCCGCGCTCCCTCGTGCGCTCCGGCATGGACCTGGGCCCGTGGCTGGCCGACCGGCGCATCACCGCCGTCTCCACCGTCCCCACGCTCGCGGCGATGTGGCCGACCGAGGCGATGGACAACGTGCGGCTGCTGATCTTCGGCGGTGAGGCGTGCCCGCCCGAGCTGGCTGCCCGCCTGGCCGAGGACGGCCGCGAGGTCTGGAACACCTACGGCCCGACCGAGGCGACCGTCGTGGCCTGCGCCGCTCCCCTGACCGGCGAGGGCCCCGTGCGGATCGGCCTGCCCCTCGACGGCTGGGACCTCGCGGTGGTCGACCAGCAGACGGGCGTCCCGGTCGCGGAGGGCGAGACGGGCGAGCTGATCATCGGCGGCGTCGGTCTGGCCCGCTACCTCGACCCGGCCAAAGACGCCGAGAAGTACGCGCCCATGCCGACCCTCGGCTGGGAGCGGGCCTACCGCTCCGGGGACCTGGTGGTGTTCGAGCCCGAGGGTCTGCTGTTCGTCGGGCGTGCCGACGACCAGGTCAAGCTCGGCGGCCGTCGCATCGAGCTCGGCGAGGTCGACGCGGCGCTGCAGGCCCTGCCCGGCGTCAACGGCGGTGCGGCGGCGGTCCAGTCCACCCCCGCGGGCCACCAGATCCTCGTGGGCTACCTCGTACCGGCCGAGGCCGGCGCACAGCTTGACCTGACCGAGGCCCGCGCCCTGCTCGCGGACGAACTGCCCGCGGCGCTCGTGCCCCGTCTGGCCGTCGTCGACGCGCTGCCGACCAAGACCTCCGGCAAGGTCGACCGCAACGCCCTGCCCTGGCCGCTGCCCGGCGAACAGGACGACTCCAGCGATGACGTGCACATCGACGCCAGCACTGCCGACGGCTGGATCCAGCAGCAGTGGGCCGACGTGCTCGGCGCCGCTCCCCGCGGTCCGAAGACCGACTTCTTCGCCGTCGGCGGCGGGTCCTTGGCCGCTGCCCAGCTGGTGGGCCGCCTGCGCGAGCGCTACCCGACCGTCACGGTGCAGGACATCTACGCGCACCCGAAGGTCGGCGGTCTCGTCGAGGCGCTGGCCGGCGAGGACATGGCCCATCAGGAGCCCGTCGCCGAGCGCTCCGTCGTGCGCACCGCACGCGCGGCCCAGTGGCTGCAGACGCTCGTCGGCATCCCGGTGTTCGTGCTGCCCGCGCTGCGCATGGCCGTGTGGACCGCGCTCGTGCTCAACGTGCTGGCCCTGACCGGTCTGGCACCCGGTGTCCCGACGCTGAACTGGTGGGTGCTCGCCGCCGCGTGGCTCGTGTTCGTCACCGCCCCGGGGCGCATGGCGCTCACCGCGATCGCCGCCCGGCTGCTCACCCGCGGCATCACGCCCGGCACCTACCGCCGGGGCGGGGCGACGCATCTGCGGCTCTGGCTGGCCCAGCACGTGTGCGACGTCGTGGACCCGTACTCACTGGCCGGCGCCGTGTGGGTTCCGACCTTCGCCCGGGCGCTCGGGGCGAAGATCGGCAAGGACGTGGACATGCACTCCATCCCGCCCATCACCGGCCTGCTCTCGGTGGGCGACGGCGCCTCGATCGAGCCGGAGGTCGATCTGAGCGGCTACTGGGTCGACGGCGATGAGGTCCACATCGGCAGCGTCCGCATCGGCGCGGGCGCCGTGATCGGCGCCCGCTCGACCATGATGCCCGGCGCCCGGGTGGGCGACGGGGCGCGCGTCGAGGCCGGCTCCACCGTTGAGGGCAAGCTGCGCGCCGGACAGCGCCACAGCGGCTCCCCCGCCGTCCGGGTCGGCAAGGTCAAGCCCTCCGGGCCGAACGTCTCCCCGCCGGCGGCCACCGGCTGGCGCATCTTCTCCTCGATCGCCTCGGCCCTGCTGGCCGGGCTGCCGCTGGTCTCCGCCGCGGCCGCCCTCGGCGTCGGCCTGCTCACCCTGGGTCTGTGGCCGGCGCATATCGTCTCCGGCACCGCCGCGGCGGCCGTGCTCGACGTCGGAATCAAGCTGCTGGCGGCCTCGCCGCTGATCGCGCTGACCTGGTTCGTCGTGCAGATGCTGCTGGTGCTCGTTACCGTCCGGCTGCTGTCGATCGGCATCGTCGAGGGCCACCATCCGGGCCGGTCGCGGGTGGGCTGGCAAATCTGGGCCACCGAGCGCATCCTCGACACCGCACGCGACCAGCTCTTCCCGATCTACGCCTCCCGGTTCACCCCGACATGGCTGCGTCTGCTCGGCGCGCGCATCGGCAATGACGTCGAAGCCTCGACCGTCGTGCTCATCCCCAAGCTGACCCGCGTGGGCGATGGTGCCTTCCTGGCCGACGACACGATGGTCTCCTCATACGAGCTGCAGGACGGCTGGATGCATGTCGCCCAGGCCAAGGTCGGCAAGCGCTCCTTCGTGGGCAACTCGGGCATGGTCCCGGCCGGCCGCACGCTGCGCCGCGACTCCCTCGTCGCGGTCCTCTCCACGACGCCGGCGAAGACGAAGTCCGGCACGTCCTGGATGGGCTCGCCGCCCGTGCGGCTGCGCCGTGCGGAGGTCGCCGCGGATGCATCGCTCACGTACGATCCGCCCGCCCGACTGAAGCGGCTACGCACCGCGTGGGAGACGCTGCGCGCGGTCCCGGTGTGGTTCAACACCGCCCTGCACCTCGCCGTGGCCCTGTGCTTCGCGTGGCTGGCCGCCACGGTGGGCTGGTGGCTCGTGGCCGTCATGGGCGGCCTCGTGCTGATGGCCGCCGGCGCCGTCGCCGCGGCCGCCACCGTGCTCGCCAAGAAGGTGTTCGTCGGGCGGATCCGCCCCGGCGAGCATCCGCTGTGGTCCTCGTTCATCTGGCGCAACGAGGTGGCGGACACCTTCACCGAGTACCTGGCCGCTCCGTGGTTCGCCCGTGCCGCCGCCGGCACCCCGGCCATGACGTGGTTCCTGCGTGCGATGGGTGCGAAGATCGGCCACGGCGCCTGGATCGAGTCGTACTGGCTCCCCGAGGCAGACCTCGTCACCCTCGGCGACGGAGCGACCGTCAACCGCGGCTGCGTCGTGCAGACGCATCTGTTCCACGACCGGGTGATGTCCTTGGACGCCGTGGCCCTCGGCGACGGCGCAACCCTCGGCCCGAACTCCGTCGTCCTGCCCGCCGCGCACCTGGGCGCCGGGACCACGGTGGGCGCCGGCTCGCTCGTGATGCGCGGCGAAGCCCTGCCGCCAGCGACCTGGTGGATCGGCAATCCCGTCGCGCCCTGGGCCAAGCCCGACGCCGGCAAGCTCGGCAAGCCCGTGCGTCGCACCGGCTCCGGCTCCCACCGTCTTCCGACCCGCAACCGAAAGAGCTCATGACTTCCGACCCGTACCTGCCCTCCGTCGGCACCGACACCTTCGACGCCGACCATCTCGAGCTGCACCTGGACGTCCGGCTCGCAGCCAACCGCGTCTCCGGCACGGCCGTCTGGCACGGGCGGCTGCTCAAGGACACCTCCCGCCTCGAATTCGATCTGCACCGCCTGAGCGTGTCCCAGGTGCGCGTCGAGATCGACGGGGACCAGGTGTCGCGTGCCCGCGCCACCGCCCCCCGCCGGACGCCGCACCGCGTGCTCGTCGAGCTCGGCGAGGTCCACCCCGCCGGCGCGCAGGTGCGCGTGGCCCTGCACTACGCGGGCACCCCGAAGCCGCGCCGCAGCCCGTGGGGCACGATCGGGTGGGAAGAGCTGACCGACGGCGTGCTCGTGGCCGGTCAGCCGCACGGGGCCTCGACCTGGTTCCCCTGCGTCGAGTCGCCCCGCGTGCGCACGACCGCCGAGATCACCCTGACGTGCGATGCCGGCTACCTGCCGGTGGCCAACGGCGTCGGCCGGCAGGTCTCGCAGACCGGATCGCGCGTCACGTGGAGCTGGCACCTCGACCGGCCCGTCCCCGCGTATCTGCTGACCGCGCAGATCGGCCGCTACCGGATCGTCGACCTGCCCGGGCAAGGCTCCGGGCCGCCGATCATGCTGGCCGTCACGCCGGAGCACCAGCAGCGCGCCCTGACGGCCCTGGGCAGCCAACACCGCATGATGGAGCTGTTCGAACGCCACTACGGGCCCTACCCTTTCGAGAAGTACACGGCGGTGGTGGCGGCCGAGCCCCTCGAGATCCCGCTCGAGTGCGCCGCTCTGAGCCTGTTCGGCACGAACCACCTCGACGAGAGCTGGGAGTCGGAGCGGCTGATCGCCCACGAGATGTCCCACCAGTGGTTCGGCAACGCCGTCACGCTGGGCGTGTGGTCGGACCTGTGGCTGCACGAGGGCTTCGCGTGCTTCTCCGAGTGGCTGTGGTCGGAGAGCTCCGGCGGACCGTCCCTGACACAGTGCGCGCGCATGGCCTGGGACGGGCTGGCGGAGAAGGACGAGGACATCGTGCTGACCGCTCCCGGGGCGGCGGACATGTTCGACGACCGGGTGTACAAGCGTGGGGCACTGACCCTCGTGGCTCTGCGCGAGCTGCTGGGGACCGACGTGTTCGCTCGCGTGCTGCGCACGTGGATCGAGAACAACCGCTTCGGCACCGTCGACTCGGCGATGTTCCGGGCGCACGTGCAGAGCTGGGCTCCGGCGGCCGGCGTCTCGGTCGCCGCCGTGGACCGGCTGCTCACCGACTGGACCGAGCGCGAGGAGCTGCCGGCCTTCCCGGGCTGAGCGGTCAGTCGAGCCCGCCGCTCCGGCGGCGGTGGTGCTCGCGGGCGGCCACATGGCCGCGGCGCGCCGCGACCACCGCGCCCAGTCCGAACAGCCCGATCGCGACGAGGTGGCCGACGGTGACTGCCGAGTCCGAAGGCCCGCCGAACAGCAGCCAGCCGACCATCGCGAACTCCAGGACGAAGGCCGACAAGCAGGCCGCCCGAAGCCACGGCCATGCCGCCTCGTGGGCGGCGTTCCACGTTCCGGCGTCGCGCATCGTCTCGGAAGTGCGAATGCCGATCGCCGGGTTCGGCCCGCGCCGGGCCATCGCCGACGGCCGGGACACGACGAGGGTGACGAGCGCCGCGAGGGCGCCGATCACCGCGGCGACGACGAACACGACGTTGTCCATGGCGACAGAGTTTATTCGGGCCGTCGGAATCGAGGCCGCCGGGATCGGCCTGGGGGCGTGAGCGGCCGCAGCGCGAGCGCCCCGACCCACCCGTCGGGCAGCACGTCCGGACCCAGCGCCACCAGCCGGACGTCCGAGGACGCGGCGTCGACGGCCGACGGATCGGCCAGAAAGCCCGTGCCCGCAGCCTTGACCAGCGCCTCCTTGGCGCACCACAGCCGGGCCCGGGCCGTCACCGGGTCCTGGCCCGCCGCGGCCCCGCGCTCGAGACCCGCTCGTTCCGCCGCGCTGAAGGCCACCGCGTCGATGTCGGCCGCCCCGTCGGGACCGGGCGTGAACGCGCGCCGAACCCGCCGGGCCCGCACGTGTTCAACGTCGACGCCCACGGCCCAATCCTCAGCGCGCGCGTCGAGCCAGGCCAGCACGGTGCCCGGCCGGGAGCCACCGACGTGCGCGAAGCTGATCGGCGGAAGCGTCTCCGCACGCACGCCGGGTGCCGTCAGCCTCGGTGCGCCGTGGCCGTCACGTCCGCACGTTGGGCAGCGCTGCACGATGCCCAGCCCGGGGGCCTCCAGCACGGGGGTCCCGCCGACGCCCGTCGACCGCACCGGCTCCCGTCGTCCACCAAGCGTCGCCTCGAGCCTGGAGAGCAGAGCGGCGCGTCGGTCGTCACGGTCACCGTGGGGACCGGACGCGCCCTGCCCGGCTGCTGTCGAGACACCGGCGGCGCAGACCCACACGTGCCACACGGGCGTGTGCCGCGCGGCGCGATGCCGCGCGAACCCGTGCCGCTCAGGCTCGGAGGTCTGCGCCCTCGTCATGCCGGCCCCAGCGGAGCTGAAACCCGGTTCAGCGCCGCACGGCGCCGTGCCGCTCGACCGCCAGAGCCGTCGCGGCCTCGCGGGCCTCGGAGGCCTCTTCGGCAGTCAGCGTCCGGTCCGCCGCGCGGAAGCGCAGGCTGAACGCGAGGGACTTCTTGCCCTCGCCGACGCCAGCGCCCACGTACTCGTCGAACAGAGCGATCGACTCCAGCAGCTCGCCGGCGCCCTCGGCCAGCGTGTCCCGGACGTCACCGGCCACCACGTCGGAGTCCACGACGAGGGCGACGTCCTGGCTCGTCACCGGATAGGTCGAGACGCGTCCGGCGCGCACCACGGCCGGAGCGGCCGCGCTGACGGCCTCGAGGTCCAGCTCCCACACGCTCGTGCGCTCGGGCAGGTCTTCGGCCTCGAGCCACTGCGGGTGCAGCTCACCGGCGACGCCGACGACACGCTCCCCGCCGTCCTCGCCGCGCAGCACCAGGTCGGCCACCCGGCCGGGGTGGAACGCATGGTGCTCACCCTTGCGGACGCGCAGCTCGACACCGAGCACGTCGGCGACGTCCAAGGCACCGGAGACGGCGTCCTGCCAGTCGGTCTGACGCGGCTGGTGGTGGGGTCCGGGGGCCGAGTCATGCCCGGCGTAAAGGCCGGCCACGTGCCACGGCTGCGCCGGGACGCCGCCGTTCAGGTCCGCGAGCGTCGCCTCGTCCGGGTGCACGGCGCGCGGCGGGATCTGAGCGCTGCCCAGCTTCTCGCCCGGCAGGAACACGACACCGGCCTCGACGAGGGCCAGGTCACGGAAGCCGCGGCCCAGGTTGCGGCGGGCGGTCTCCACCAGGCCCGGCAGCAGCGAACGCCGCAGGAACCGGAACTGGGAGGAGATCGGGTTGGCCAGCGACACCATCGGCAGCGCCTCGCCCTCATCGTCGGTGCGGGCGGCGAACCGGGCGTTCTGCTCGGCCGAGACGAACGGGTAGGACAGCACCTCGGTGTGCCCGGCGTCGGCGAGCGCCTGCACCACGCGACGCCGCTGCGCCTGGGCCCGGGTGAGGCCGCGTCCGGCCGGGGCCGTGGGGACCACCGACGGGATCTGGTCGTAACCGCGCAGACGGGCGACCTCCTCCACCAGGTCCTCGGGGATGCGCAGGTCCGGACGCCAGCTCGGAACGGTCACGCGCAGTACCGGGGCCTCGCCCTCATCGACCGGGCCGAGAGCGACCTGCGCGCCGAGGCGCTCGAGCGACTCGACCACCTGGTCGGTCGTGTACTCGACGCCGACGCGCTGACTCGGACGGTCGGCAGCCATCTCGACGACGACCGGCTCGGGCACCTGGCCCTCGTCGGTCACACCGGGCTCAGCCGTGCCGCCGGCCAGTTCGACGAGCAGGCGCACGGCCCGCTCGGCGGCCACGTCCGCGACGGCCGGGTCCACGCCGCGCTCGTTGCGCTTGGACGCCTCCGACGGCAGCCGGTGACGGCGGCGCGTGCGCGCGATCGACACCGGGTCGAAGGTCGCGGACTCCACGACGATGCGGGTGGTCTCGGCCGTCACCTCGGTCGCGGCGCCGCCCATGACGCCGGCCAGGCCGATCGCGCCCGACTCGTCGGCGATCACGAGGTCCTCGGGGTGCAGTTCGCGTTCCTTGCCGTCGAGGGTGGTGAGCCGCTCCCCCGCTCGAGCGCGGCGGACGGTGATGCCGCCGCTGAGCTTGTCGGCGTCATAGAAGTGCAGCGGCTGCCCGAGCTCCCACATCACGTAGTTCGACACGTCGACCGGCAGGCTCACCGCCCGCACGCCGGCCAGGCGCAGGCGCGCGGCCATCCATGTCGGCGTCGGCGCGGACGCGTCGATGCCCGAGACCGTACGGGCCACGAACCGAGTGACCCCGGGCTCGCCGTAGATCGGCGCGTCGTCGGCGAACTCGACGGGCACGCCGGCCCCGTCCGCCTGCGCAGGCTCGACTCCTGCGGCCGGGTCCGTGAAGGGCACCCCGGTCGCGTGCGAATACTCTCGGGCCACGCCGCGCATGGAGAACACGTAGCCGCGATCCGGCGTCACGTTGATTTCCGCGGCCTCACCGTGCAGCTGCAGCACGTCGCGCGCATCGGAGCCGAGCTCGGGGTCCAGGCCGAGCCGGGAGAGCACCAGGATCCCGTCGCTGCCGTCGTCGCCGAGGCCCAGCTCGGTCGTCGAGGCGATCATCCCGGCCGAGACATGGCCGTAGGTCTTGCGCGGCGCGATGCGGAAGTCGCCCGGCAGCACGGCGCCGGGCAGGGTCACCACCACCTTGTCCCCGACCTCGAAGTTGTGGGCGCCGCACACGATGCCCTGCACGCCGTCGGGTTCGATGCCCTCACCGGTCAGGGGCTGCTCGGCCCCCTCGGGCACGACGCGCACCGAGCACCAGTTGATCGTCTTGCCGTTCTTCTGCGGCTCGGGCTCCTTCGAGAGCACCTGGCCGACCACGATGGGGCCGGTCAGCTCCTCGGCGGGACGGTGGACGTCCTCTTCTTCGAGTCCGACGCGGACCAGGTCCGCCATGACCTGCTCGGCGCGGTGGTCTGCGGGGACGGGCACGAGCTCACGCAGCCAGTCAAGGGGAATGCGCATGGGATCAGACCTCCATTCCGAAGTGCTGGGAGAAGCGGACGTCGCCCTCGATCATGTCGTGCATGTCCGGGACCTCGTTGCGGAACATGAGCGTGCGCTCGACCCCCATGCCGAACGCGAACCCGGAGTACTCGTCCGGGTCGAGACCGGCCGCGCGCAGCACGTTGGGGTGGACCATGCCGCAGCCGCCCCACTCGATCCACTGCGGGCCACCCTTGGCCTCGGGGTGCCAGATGTCCATCTCGGCGCTCGGTTCGGTGAACGGGAAGAAGTTCGGCCGCAGGCGGATCTGCGCCGCGTCGCCGAACATCTGCCGGGCGAAGTACTCGAGGGTGCCGCGCAAGTGCGCCATCGTCAGGCCCTGGTCCACGGCCAGCCCCTCGAACTGGTGGAAGACCGGGGTGTGGGTCGCATCGAGCTCATCGGTGCGGAAGGTACGTCCCGGGCACAGCACGTAGGTGGGCGCGCCGCGCTCGAGCAGAGAGCGCATCTGCACCGGGGAGGTGTGGGTGCGCAACAGCAGGTGCGCGTCGGCGGGCTCAACGAAGAAGGTGTCCTGCATCTCGCGGGCCGGGTGGTCCGGGGCGAAGTTCAGCGCGTCGAAGTTGAACCATTCCGACTCGAGCTCGGGCCCCTCCGCGATCTCCCAGCCCATGCCCACGAAGATGTCGCTCACGCGGTCCATCGTCAGGCTCAGAGGGTGGCGGGCTCCCACGCGGCGACGACGGACGAACGTCGTCACGTCGACGGTCTCCTCGTCGAGGATCTGCTGCGCCCGACGGGCCTCGAGCACCTCCGTGCGCGCGGCCAGGGCCTTGTTCACGCGGCCGCGGGCGGCGCCCATCGTCTTGCCGGCGGCGGCCTTCTGCTCCTTGGGCAGGGCACCGATCGCCTTGTTCGCCAGGGTCAACGGGGCCTTGTCCCCGGTGTGGGCCAGACGAGCGGCCTTGAGCTCGTCGAGGTCCTCGGCCTGCTCGACGGCGGCGAGCGCGGCCTCGACGGCGGCCTGGACGGCCTGCTCGTCGCTCGGCGAGATCTCGCCGCCCGACGCGGGCGCCCCGTTCTCTGTGCTGTGCGTCATTGCGGTGGAGCACATCCTTACGTGTGACGTGGTGGTATGACGTGCGCGGTCGTCGGCAAGTCTAATGTCCGGGCGGACGTGACTACCCTGATCTGCCATGGATGCCACGGACGCGCCCGACGCGGGCGACACCGACGTGACCGGCGGTCGGTCAGACCAGCCACAGG
Organism: Micrococcus cohnii; assembly: GCF_014205175.1. NCBI lineage: Bacteria > Bacillati > Actinomycetota > Actinomycetes > Micrococcales > Micrococcaceae > Micrococcus > Micrococcus cohnii. Next base: position 1,138,870 of record NZ_JACHNA010000001.1, read on the forward strand.
TGCACGGTTTGACGGTCGACTCACAGACGCGGTGTGTCCACTACCACGGGCCGACCGACGTCGTCGCTATGCGCCTGGCCTGCTGCGCGGGGTTCTGGCCGTGCCACGCCTGCCACGACGAGCAGGCCGACCATCCGATCCGGGTCGTGCCCCGAGAGGACGTCGGACTGCCTCGCGTGCTGTGCGGGGTGTGCCGACACGTGATGACCGTCGAGCAGTACCGCGGCGCGTCCCGGTGCCCGCGCTGCGCCGCTGAGTTCAACCGGCGCTGCGCGGCGCACGCCCACCTGTACTTCGAGACGGAGCCGGCGCCTGCGTCCGGCCAGGTCTAAGCCGAGAATCTCGGTTCCGAGCCGACGGACGGCCTGTCGCCGACCCGGCTCAGTGCAATGCACCGCCAGGGCGGTCGAGGTCCGCGGCCGGGTCGAGCGCGGCCTCGGCCACCAGCACGAGGGCGTGCGCGAGCTGCGCGGCCGGCAGCGAGGCGCAGTCCTGCGGCGCATGCGCCTCGTCCCACGGCACGTGCACGAAGCCGGCCCGGACCGCGGCGTCGGCGAGATCGAGCAGTTCATACAGCACGTTGTTGCACACGAAGCTGCCCGCGCTGAGCGAGAGGCGGGCCGGCACATCCGCCGCGTCTAGGCTCTGCAGCGCACGCTTGACGGGCAGGGTCGAGAACAGCGCGGGCGGCCCGTCCGCCCGCACCGGCTCGTCGACCGGCTGGGCCCCGTCGTTATCCGGGATTCGGGCGTCGCGCAGGTTGATGCCGACGCGCTCAAGCCGCACCTCCTGCGCGCCCCCGGCCAGGCCGCAGGCGACGACGACCCGCGGGCGGTGCTCCCGCAGGGCCGCCGCGAGGCGCGCACGGGTGCGAGCGAACACGCAGGGCAGCTCGAGCGCGAGCGCCGAGACGCCCCCGGCTCGCAGCTGGCGCGCGGCCGCCTCGGCCGCCGCGGCCGACGGGTTCGTGGCCGCGCCCCCGAAGGACTCGAAGCCGGTGAGCAGGACGTCAACGCCTCCGCTCACGGGCATCGCACACGCATCGTCCCGCAGCGCCGGGGACGCCGCGCCATGATTCTGATCACCGGTTGAGTGCATGGCCGCAGGGTAACCGAGCCGGCACCGCCGGCACGCCAACCGCCGCGGGCGGGGTCGGCCTGACGTGGACCTCGCGATGCCCGAGCATGGCATTGCCGCGCAATTCGAACATATGTTCTACTCCTGTCATGCGATGGCAGGCACAGACCCATGGGGCGCACGGCAGAGACGACGGCAACGACGCCGGTGCGCCCGCGTTGCCCGGGCTGCGTCATGCGGGGCTGAGCGAGGCGGGACGACGCGACGCCGAACGCCGCCGAACGGCCCGTACCCCGCAGTTCGCGGGGATGACCTTTCACGAGGTGCAGGCCCGCAGCGTGCTCAATCGCGTCCCCGAGGCCTCGGCAATGCCGTTCCGGTGGACCGTCAACCCGTATCGGGGCTGCACGCACGCGTGCCGCTACTGCTACGCGCGCAGCACTCACGAGTACCTGGACCTCGACGCCGGTGCGGACTTCGACCAACAGATCGTCGTGAAGACCAACGCGCCCGATGTGCTGCGTGCAGAACTGTCCCGCCCCACGTGGACACGCGAGAGTGTCGCACTGGGGACCAACACGGACCCCTACCAGCGCGCCGAAGGCCGCTACCGGCTCATGCCGGGCATCATCGCGGCGCTGGCGGACACGGGCACCCCGTTCTCGATCCTGACCAAGGGGACCCTGCTGGCCAGAGACGTGCCGGAGCTCGCCACCGCCGCCCGGTCGGTGCCGGTCGGCGTCGGCGTGTCACTGGCCACGCTGGACAGCCGACTGGCCGCCACGGTCGAACCCGGCACCCCGGCGCCGGCCGCCCGCCTCGCGCTGATCGAACGGCTGCGGACGGCGGGGGCGGACGTGCACGTCATGGCGATGCCTCTGCTGCCCTGGCTCAGCGACTCCGATGCCCAGCTCGACGCGCTGATGCGGGCGGTCCGTGCGGCGGGGGCGAGCTCCGTGCTCGCGGGCGCGCTGCACCTTCGACCCGGCGCACGCCAGTGGTATATGCAGTGGCTGCGGCACGAACACCCCCACCTCGTGGACGGCTACGAGCGGCTCTACGCACGCTCGAGCTACGCGCCCGCCTCGTACCGCTCGTCCCTGACCCGTCGGGCGCGCGCAGCCGCTGCGGCGCACGGCTTGCGCTGGGGCGGTGCACACCGCATCCGCTCCGACGACGCTCCCCCGCACGGGACGAGGGGTTCACACGCCGACGTCGCGACCACCCGAGCCGAACACCGACGCAGCGGGAGCTCGACATCGGCCTCAGCGCCTGCCCGCCAGGCGGCGCTGTTCTGAGTCTGCACCTCGTTCTGGGCCCCCACCTCGCCGACACCGGCTCGGCTCAGCCGCCAGGCAGCAGGTCCTGTGTTCCACTCTGGAGCAGGTCGAGCAGCGCGTCGACGATCGGCCGGTCCGCCGGGATCCAGTCGAGCGCGTGCAGAGCCGCCCGCTCCAACGGACACCACTCGAGCCGATCATGGTCCTGCAGCGGCGACGGCGCCGCCGAACCATCGGCCAGCACCGCCAGGAACACGTGCAGACGGCGCCCGTTGGCCAGCGGCCATCCCTCGCCTTCCGGGGCGGGCACCTCAGCGCCCAGGCGCACACGCACGCCGAGCTCCTCGGCCAGTTCACGGTGCAGCGCCGAGGCCGCGCCCTCCCCCGGCTCGACCTTGCCGCCCGGGAACTCCCACAGCCCTGCCAGAGCGGCCGGAGCCGAGCGGCGGCCGACCAGCATCCGGGCCGGTGCGGCCGCATCGTCCAGCACAGCCGCCCCCACGACGGCCCGCCGCTGTGCCCTCCGCTCTCCGACTGACCGGGCACCCTGCTCACCGGTCACGCCATGCGTCCTGTCGTCCATGCCCTCAACCCTACGAAATCCGGCATCCGGCAGCGCCCTCGCCGTCCCTAGACTTGGCGGGTGAGCGACCACAGCACCCACGGCCCCCTGACGGGCCCGATCAAGATCAGCACCGCCGACTCCCCTGACACAGTGGGGTCCGGTTCGCCGACGACCCGGCCCGAGCGGGGGCTGGGGCTGTTTCCGGCCATCGTGGCGCTCGCCCTGGGCAGCTTCGCGATCGGCACCACCGAGTTCACCATCATGGGACTGTTGCCGGAGGCGGTCGCCGACCTGGGCGTCGGCCTCGACGCCGGAAGCCACCTCATCTCGGTCTACGCGCTCGGAGTGGTCGTCGGCGCCCCGCTGCTCGCGGCCGGCCTGGCCCGGGTCGACCGTCGCCGCTCGTCCATCCTGCTGATGGTCCTGTTCCTGCTCGGCCACGTCGGCAGTCTCCTCGCCCCGGACATGTCCTCGATGATGCTCGCCCGCTTCATCTCGGGTCTGCCGCACGGCGCATTCTTCTCCACCGCGGCCCTGGCCGCGGCGCACCTGGCCGGGCCTGCGCGGCGCGGCCAGGCCATCGGCTGGGTCATGGCCGGCCTGTCGGCGGCGAATCTGCTCGGCGTTCCGGCGGCCACCGCCCTCGGGCAGACCGCCGGCTGGCGGTGGATGTTCGTCGTCGTGGCCGTCTGCGCGGCCGCGTGCATCGCGGCGACGGTCATGCTCGTCCCCGACGCGCCCGCGCCCGAGGGCACGTCGATCCGCCGCGAGATGGCCGGGCTGACATCACTGCGGCTATGGCGCACCGCGCTCGTCGGCATCGTGGGATTCGCCGGCATGTTCGCGCTCTACACGTACATCACTCCGCTGATGACCCGCGTCGCCGGACTCGATCCGCGCTGGATCCCCCTCGTGCTCGCGCTGTACGGCATGGGCATGGTCGTCGGCACCCTCGTGGGGGGCGCGCTCACCGACCGCGACCCGGTGATGACGCTGCGGCTGTCGTTCGTGGTCACCGCCATCTGCCTGACCCTCGTGTATCTGCTCTCGCCCTGGTGGCAGGCCGTCCTGCTGCCGCTGGTGCTGGTCGCCGTGGCCGGCTCCGGCATCGCCCCTGCCCTGCAGGTCCTGCTGGTGGACGCCGCACCGCGGTCGCCGCAGCTGGCGGGCTCGCTCAACCACTCGGCGCTGAACATGGCGAACGCACTGGGCGCCTGGGTCAGCGGCGCCGCGCTGACTGCCGGCCTGTCCGTGGCCGCCCCGTCGCTGCTCGGCGCGGGCATCGCCGTGGTGGGAATCACACTGTCGTTCGCCCTGATTCGGCGCCCCGCACGCCGCTGACCTGGACATCCTCGGTCGCGTGGCCTTGCTCCGGCCACGACGGGCGTGGTTAGAGTATGCGAGTAAATATTTCGCAAACTCGAAAGGCTTTTCATCATGGGCATCATCGGTTGGCTCGTTCTCGGACTCATCGCAGGCGCGATCGCACGCCTGATCCTTCCCGGCCACCAGGGCTCCGGCTGGCTCGGCGCCCTGATCACCGGCATCCTCGGCGCCATCCTCGGCGGCTGGATCGCCTCGCTGCTGGGCGTCGGTGCCATGGACGAGTTCTTCAGCCTGGGCACCTGGATCTTCGCGATCCTCGGCGGCGTGATCGTGGCCTTCATCTGGCAGGCCATCACCGGCCGCAAGGGCGCGCGCCACTGACGTCTGACTCACGCGCCCCGGCGCGTGGACCTCAACGACGACGGGCCGCCCCGAGCATCACGCTCGGGGCGGCCCGTTGTCATCTCCGGGGGCTGTTCCGTCGCCGTCCTGCGTCCCGTCAGCGACGCCGTGCCATGGCGGAGGCGTACAGGCACACCGTCGCGGCCGTGCCCACATTCAGCGACTCGGCCGCGCCGTACAGCGGCACGGAGGCGGAGGCGTCGGCCAGGCCACGCTCGTGCTCGGACAGTCCCTGAGCTTCATTGCCGAACAGCCACGCGGTCGGCGCCGCCAACTCGGCGTCTGTCACCTCGACGAGCGTTCGCTCCGCGGCCCCGTCCGCGGCCCAGACCTGCACGCCCTGTTCGCGCAACCACTGGCAGGTCGCGCTCACATCGGCGCCGGTCACCAGCGGCAGATGGAACAGCGACCCGGCCGTCGAGCGCACGAGCTTCGGGTTGAACACGTCGACGGAGCCCGCCGTCAGCACGATGCCCTCCGCCCCGGCCGCGTCGGCCGCGCGCAGAATCGTCCCGGCGTTGCCCGGGTCCTGCACCCGGCACAGCACGGGCAGCAGTGTCGGCGTCGCCGGCAATGCCCCCAGCCCGGTCTGCTGCGGCAGGCCGACGACGGCCACGATGTCCTGTCCGGTGACCGCGTCGCACATCGACGTCAGAACCTCGTCCGACGCGGTGCGCACGAAGGGACGGTCCGGGCCGTCGAGCGAGGCGGTCTCATCGACCAGGGCCTGCAGGTCGGGGTCACGCCGCGCGAGCCGTGCGGACACGTAGAGCTCGCGCACCACCCGGCCGGTCGGCCACTGAGCTCGCGCGATCGCCGGCCCGCGTCCGAGGTGGGCCAGCAGTGCTTCTCGGCATCCCTGAGGCCCCTCGACCAGGAAGGCGCCGGCCCGCAGACGCGCCGAACGCCCCGCCAGGCGAGCGACCGCCCGCACGCGCTCGGCGCGGGGATTGATCAGCTCGGCCCGGTCGGGGCGTTCTTCGGCGTGCGTGCGGTGCGAGGCTCGAGGACTCTCTGAGCTCTTCACAGACGCACCGTGGCTCAGCGCGAGGCCACCGGGGCGTTCACGTCGGCCGGCAGCGCCTTGCGTGCGGTGTCCACCAGCGCGGTGAAGGCCGCGGCGTCCGAGACGGCGATCTCGGCCAGCATGCGGCGGTCCACCTCGACGCCGGCCAGCTTCAGGCCCTGCATGAAGCGGTTGTAGGTCATGCCGTTGGCGCGGGCGGCCGCGTTGATGCGGGTGATCCACAGGCGACGGAAGTCGCCCTTGCGCTTGTGACGGTGCTGGTAGTTGTACACGAACGAATGGAGCAGCTGCTCCTTCGCCTTGCGGTACAGGCGCGAACGCTGACCGCGGTAGCCGGACGCGCGGTCCAGCATGGTACGACGCTTCTTATGGGCGTTGACCGCCCGCTTCACACGTGCCACGTGTGTGCTCCTAACTGTGTTGTCCTCGACGGCGACGAGGGTCGCGGCGTCCGAGGAGCGTGACGAGGGGGTTCCGGTGCACGAGCACCGAAGAGGGATCTCAGATGCCGAGCATCCGCTTGATGGTCTTCACGTTGCCCTTGGCGACGAGCTTGTCCGAGGCCAGACGGCGGGTCAGGCGCGAGGACTTGTGCTCGAGGTAGTGGCGACGGTTTGCCTGCTGACGCATCAGCTTGCCGGAACCGGTCACGCGAAAGCGCTTCTTGGCGCCGCTGTGGGTCTTCATCTTCGGCATGGCGGCCGTTCTCCTTCTTCATCGCCGCGAGCCCGTCTCCGAAGAGGCGGACTCGCGGAACTGGTCTCACCGTCCTGATGGACGGATAGGGGTTGTTGCCTGCGCCACCGCGCACCGGGCGCGGGACGCGACACGTATCAGGCCTTGCGAGGCCCGGGCTTGGGGGCGCCTGCCGGCTTGGGCGCGGCAGGCTTGGGCGCCGACGACGGCTTCGGCGTGGACGCGGCGGTCGGCTTCGGCGCAGGCTTCTGCTCCTTGGGTGCGGACTTCTCCGGCGCCGGCGTCTCCGCGGGCTTCTGCGACGAGGCCGGGCGCTGGCCGGCCCCCTGCGTCGCCTCCGCCTCACGGGACTCGGCCATCCGCTTGAGCTGCTCAGGGAAGGCGTCACCGACCGAGTTTGTCACCGGCGCGGAGTTCTGAGCGGCCTTCTCGGCGGCCTTGGCCTTCGCCTCACGGGCCGCCTGATCGCGCCGAGACCCACCACCGGAGCGCTCACGCTTCGGTGCTTCGTTCTTGCGCGCCTCAGAGCGTGCCTCGGCCTTGGTCTTCAGCGGACCGATGACCATGACCATGTTGCGCCCGTCCTGCCGGGGAGCCGATTCGACGGCGCCCAGCTCGGCGACGTCGTCGGCGAACTTCTCGAGCAGGCGGATGCCGAGCTCGGGACGCTGCTGTTCACGCCCGCGGAACTGGATGATGGCCTTGACCTTGTCACCCTGACCGAGGAACTTCCGGGCGCGCCCCGTCTTCGTCTCGTAGTCGTGGCTGTCGATCTTCAGGCGGAAGCGCACCTCCTTGAGCGAGGTGTTGACCTGATTCTTGCGCGACTCGCGCGCCTTCACCGCGGCCTCGTATTTGTACTTGCCGAAATCCATCAGCTTCGCCACCGGAGGCTTGGCGGCGGGCGCCACCTCGACGAGGTCGAGGTCCGCCTCACCAGCCAGGCGCAGGGCGTCCTCGATCCGGACGATGCCGACCTGCTCGCCGTTGGGGCCAACCAGACGGACTTCCGGAACGCGGATGCGCTCGTTGATACGGGGATCGCTAATGGTGCTTCTCCTGTGTCGAGATCAAGGTGCTGTGCCGTGGTTGACGCGCCTCACGCCGCAGCCCCGTCTCGAGAGAGAAATCGAGGCCTCGGTGCCGTGCGCACGTCGAGGCCTCGTCACGGTCCCGTTCAGGACCCTTCGCTCCGAACCGCGGACGACGCGATCGCCGTCCTGTTCGTCACGGTGACCCGGCAACTCGGCCCGAGCAACGCGATGCGCACCGGACGTCCTGCTGACGCGGGTGGGAGGAGGCCTCCACTTGTTCCTCACCGGAGCGATGCGTGTGCACGTCCGGAAGGTCGTGTGGGAAGCTTACCACCATGACCGAAGAACACCAGCACCCGCAGGGTGAGCAGCCCGCCGTCGACCCCGAGGTCCGCGAGATCCACGAGGTCCCCGCCGTCGAGGTGATCACGACGACGGCGGTGCACCTGATGACCGCCGCGGCCGTGAAGGTCGGACTCGCCGACAGCCCCGACGCGAAGGAGCTGGTGGACCTCGATGAGGCACGCAAGCTGATCACCGCCCTCGCCGGACTCATCACCGCCGCCGCGCCCGAGATCTCCAGCTCCCACGCGGGCCCTCTGCGCGACGGGCTGCGCAGCCTGCAGCTGGCTTTCCGCGAAGCCTCGCCCTACCCGGACGCCCCGGGCAAGGGCCCCGGCGAGAAGCTGACCGGCCCCGTCAACTGACCCCCGCACCGGGATCATCCCCGGCGCAGGTGGCGCGAGACCCCGGCCGACATCACGCTGACAATCCCGGCGCCGGCGACGAGGAAGAGCCCGACGCCGAGCAGGACGTCGCCACCCGTCCACATCCAGGTCGACAGCAGCACGCAGAACAACAGGATTGCGGTGGCGGCGCCCCGGGTCCACGACCGCCCGCGGAAGAGTCCGGCGGCCGTCGCCCCGACCCACGCCGCCAGGGCGAGGTACAGCACCAGCAGGAACACCTGCGCCCCCACCGTCAGCTGGCCCGACCCGAGACGCAGCGCCGCGTCCACGGCGAGCCACGCCAGGGTCGCGGCCACGACCGACAGTGCGATGACGCCGATCCACACGGCCACCGGTCGGCCTCGACCGCGCTCAGCCCGACGGCGGCCCGGCTCGGTGCCTTGCGCGGGTCGTTCTGGAGTGCTCATGGTGATTCCGTCCTTTCCTGCGGATTCCACCGTACCCGCGAGGCGACGCGGCGTTCGCGGCCGACGAGACGCCCGCGTCGACGTCCGTCGTGTTCGACGTCATCCAATCCCACCCTTGTGAGGCGTTGGCCGCCGTGCGAAGATCGATGCCGATGTTGTTCGGGGACCGTTCATGATCGGTCCCCGTTCTGTTTGCCTGGACATGGTTTGTCGCCCGCACCCCGGTCGCGGCGCCGCCCCGCCGACCGTGAGACGGAGCAGGAGCCCGCGCCCATGTCCGACGAGGTGAACCCCATGCACCGCCGCAATGCGCACGCGAGTGACATCGTCGTGCGCACAGTCGTGACCGAGAGTGAGAGTGCCGTATGGATTGGCGAAGCCGCGCAGCGTGCCTGAACAAGGACCCCGAGCTGTTCTTCCCCGTGGGGAACACCGGACCAGCCCTGCTGCAGATCGAGGAGGCGAAGTCCGTGTGCCGCTCCTGCGAGGTGGTGGACACCTGCCTGAAGTGGGCCATGGAGTCCGGTCAGGACTCGGGCGTGTGGGGCGGCATGAGCGAGGACGAGCGCCGGGCCATGAAGCGCCGCGCGGCGCGTGCCCGCCGCGCGTCCTGACCCCGGCACGCCAGCATCAGTCCAGGGGCACGCGCGCGCTCACGCGGGTCGAGCCGTCGACGGCCTGCGACCTCGAGAGCGTGCCGCCCAGCTCTGACTCGACGAGCGTGCGCACGATCCGCAGACCCAGCCCTCCCCCGTCCGCCTGAGCCAGGGGCCCCTTGGCCGGTTCGACGGATGAGGGCTGGTGGCCGCTGCCCGAGTCGACGACCTCGACCTCGAGCAGCTCGCCGATGGGCGTGAGGTCCCGGCGCGCGACGAGCCGGACGAGCCCGCCCTCCGGCCCCGTGCCGTGCTCGACCGCATTCGTGGCGAGCTCATTGATGACCAGGGCGAGCGCCGTGGTGATCCGGGTGGGCAGAGCGCCGAACTCGCCCTCGACGCGAGAGCGGACCTGACGCCCGTCTCCGGCGACCTCGACGGCCAGGCGGAACAGGCGCGCCATCAGCGCGTCGACGTCGACATGGCCGGCGACGTCCTCGGACAGGCTCTGGTGGACCAGGGCGATCGTGTCCACCCGCTGCATCGCCTGTGCCAGGGCCTGACGCGCCTCCTGGGAGGTGGCCCGACGCGCCTGCATCCGCAGCAGCGACCCGACGGTCTGCAGGTTGTTCTTCACCCGATGGTGGATCTCCCGGATCGTCGCGTCCTTGCTGACCAGCCGCTGCTCCTGTCGACGCAGCTCGCTCACATCGCGCAGCATCAGCAGCGCGCCGTCGCGCTCCTCGCGTCCGCGCACAACGATCCCGCGCACCATGATGGTGACCTTGCCGATCTGCACCTCCGCACGACCGCCGCGTGCCCCCGACAACACCGACCAGGCGTCCTCGTCGAGGGCGCCCGTGCCGATCATCGCCTGGGTGAGGATCGGGGCGAGCACCTGACCTTCGATGGACACCGCAACGCCCAGGCGCCGCAGCGCCGAGACGGCATTCGGGCTGGCGAACGCGGCGCGGGCATCGGCGTCCAGGACGATCAGACCGTCACCGACACGTGGCGTGCCCCCGATCCAGAAGCCGGGCGGATCCGCGGGATCTGGCCACTGACCGCGTCGGGTCATGTGCAGAAGTCGCTCCGCCGCGGCGCGGTAGTTCAGCTCGATGCTGGTCAGCTCACGCCGACTGTCCGGATCCCGGTGCTCCGTGAGGACCGCCAGCACACGGCCATCGCGCTTCACCGGCCACAGCCGCACCTGCAGCGTGCCGTCCGGGGCCTCGATGGGTTCGGCGCCCGCAGTGTCATGGGACCGCCACGCCTGCGTCAGCAGGGCCCGCAGGTCGGCGCGGGCCCGCGAGCCGACCAGATCACGATGGAACAGCGTCGCCGCGGTCACGGGGCGTGCCTGAGCCATGGCGTAATAGCCGCCGGTGCCGTCGGATCGTGGCGCGGGACACCACAGCACAAGGTCGGCCAGCGACAGGTCCGCGATGAGCTGCCAGTCGCCCACCAGGGTCAACAGCCAGTCCCGGTCGCCGGCGGAGAGGTCCGGGTGCAGCCGCAGCGGGTCCGCGGACAAGGAAGTGACCATGGGCGCCAGCCTAACCTCCGCCGGTGACGCCTCAGGGCGCTCCCGTCCCGGTCAGGCCCTGGGTGACACCCGGGAACGCCGACGCACGAGGCGGGCCACCGACGCGGGCAACCCCACGGCGGGACGCCGGGTACGCGCCGCGCGCGTCCGTGCCGCGGCGCCGTCCGTCTGGGGCGCCCCGGAGTCGGCCGCGAGCCCCGCCAGCGCCCGGCGCAACGACGACCTCGGCGCGGACTCGGCGAGGACCTGGCCGTTGAGCAACGCCTGGTCCACCGCCGCCGGGTCGTCCGGCAGGAAGGACAGCCGGGCGTCGGTGTCGACGAAGCGTCGCCACGCCGCCTGGATCTGCGACTGGGGTGCCAGACCCGCCGTCGACGAACGCACCCGGTTCACCACGACCTGCACCTGCGTCGTGCCGCCCACCGTGTCGACCAGGGCCGGGATCGTCCGCATCAGTCGCGGCAGCGACACGGCGCACCCGCCGCCCACCGCCAGGATCCGGTCCGCCGCGCGCAGCGCCGCGAGCGTCGCCGCATTGCGCTGCGGGGCGGGAATGTCAAAGGAGAGCTCCTCGTCCTCCTCGAGGCAGAAACCGACGTCGACCACCACGCGGTCCCAGTGGCCGCGAGCGGCCTGCAGAACGTGCGCCACGGCGGAGGAACGCAGCTCAGGCCAGCGATCTGGTCGGCTCAGCCCCGTCAGAACGGACAGCTCCGCCCCGGCGACCCGGATCCGGGCCGCACAGTCGGCCAGTCGGCGCTCATCGAGGTCTCCGCGGTCAGCGGCACGTGCGGCTTGCGCCAGTCCCGCCGCGTCATCGAGAAGCCCGAGACACGCAGCCACGGACGGGCCGTAGGTGTCGGCGTCGACGAGCACGGTCCGATGACCCAGAAGCGCGTACTCGGCGGCGAGGTTCACCGCCACAGTCGTGCGCCCCGGCGCTCCCGTGGGACCCCACACGGCCACCACGACCGGGGACGCCGCCGCGCCAGCGAGGGTGGCGGCGCTGTCCTCCGGTTCGCCCTCTTCGACAACCTCGGCGGACATACCGGACGGTGCTTCGGCGGCCGACGCGGTATCGTCCAGCCGCAATGCCGCGGCAGGACCGCTCGCACCGGACTCGCCCGGGTCCAGCGGCCGAGGCTCGTCCGCGTCGACGTCGAGACGTGCCGGCAGTTCCGGTTCTCCCTCCGCGTCCGGCAGCGGGGTGCGCTTCGTCTCGAGCGCTGCGTCGCGAGCGGCCTGCGTGAGAGCGGCGGCGAGCTCCAACGGGTCGGCGTCGAGGCGCAGCGCGGGCACACCGAGCCGACGCAGCCGTCCTCGCTCAGCAGGCACCTCGCTCTGGACCACCAGGCCGACGGGCCGGTCGAGGGAATCGACCTCGTCGATCAGCGCACGGGTGATCTCCTCGACCTCAGCGGACGCCAGGAGGACGTCCACGGAGCCGGTCCGGGCCACCGCGAGCAGCTCCGCGAGGTCCTCGACCCGTCGGAGGATGGTTACCTCTGCCTGCGCCCGTTCGAGCGGGCCGATGACGTCGTGATGCGGGGCGACGAGTGCGGCGACGGCGACGCGCACGATTCACTTCCCTCCGACCGACGGCAGCACCGTGATCCGGGCGTCGGCGACCTTTCCGGCCAGGATCTCAGGCAGCTCCTCCGGACCGATGAGAACCTGCACGCGCACCAGGTCGGCCCCGGCGAAGGGACCAGACTGTGTCGACACCTCAGCGATCTCGACCGCCTTGGCCGTCAGCTCCGGCCGCTCATGGCCCTGGCCTGACTCCTGCGGCTGGGCCACCCAGACGTCCACCCGGTCGCCGACGCCGATACCCGAGGGCAGGGGCTCTCCCACCGTGAGGCCGACGTGACGGCGGCTCTTCGGGTCTTCACGCACCACCGCCTCTGCCGGCACGAGCTCACCGGCGCGGACGGCAGCCACCACGGTCGACTCCGCGGGGACCTGCTCGGACGCGGCAAGGTAGCGGCCTCCCGCAGAACCGAGGTTCACCTCGACCGGGACCAGGTCAGCGGCCTCGACGGTTCGTCCCGGGGCGATGTCCGTGGCGGCCGCCCAGTACGCGACCGTGCGGCGCTCGTTCTGCACGAGAGCCACGACGGACGCCATAGATGCCAGCACAAGCAGGACCCCGACGATCAGACGCGGGTCGCGCCAGCGCGGGCGACGCAGGCGCGGTGCGGATGTGCTCTCGGAAGCGGACACGACGAATTCTCCCTCCACAGATGTCGCAGGCGCGGAGCCCGGCGTCGCTCCGGCCGTCGGCACGCGGCTCCGCCCCGTCGACGTCGCCATGGGTGCCAGCATGAGAATAATGCCACATCTCACGCCGATGGGAGTTGCACATCACACCTGTGGACGGGCTCGCGTCCCGCGTGTCATCCACGATTGAATGGAGTCAAGACCAGCACTGGATATCACCGTGCATGAAACCGCAACAAACACGGAAGAGGATCACCATGCCGCGCTTTCTGACCCTGACGGACGTCGCCGAGGTGCTCAACGTGTCCGTCGCACAGTCCCGTGCCCTGGTGCGCTCAGGCGAGCTGCCAGCCATCCAGGTCGGCGGACGCGGCCAGTGGCGAGTCGAGGAGCGTGTGCTGGACGACTACATCGCCGCCCAGTACCAGGCGACCGCACAGAAGGTCCGAGAGTGGGCCCGCCACGACGCCGCGCAACGCACGGACGCCTGAGCCGTCACACCACCCCGCTGCGCGCCCGGACGAGCGCGATCGCGGCGACGGGAATCGTTACCCTGCCCCGCACCGACGCCTGACGTCGCGGCTCGTCTCTGGCATGCCGAGCCAGGTCGACATGATCGGCCCCCACGCGGTCGATCGTCCCCGCGGCCAGTTCGTCTCCGCCTGCGGCCACCACCTCGACGGTGCTCCGCGACCGCGCCAGCAGTCGCAGGACGGAGACGAACGACCGCCCGGCCCTGGCGTCGACCACCGCCGCGCTCAGCGGCGCCTCGATCGTCAGCACGTGCGCGAGGGACACCACCACCGATCCGGCGCTCGCCGCACCACCGAACCAGTCCGAGGACACCGCCTGCACCCGCAGCTCGAAGGGTGAGACCCCGCGCACGCGCACGCGTACAACCGTGCCGATGGCGCCGCGCAGACGCTCAACAAGACTCAGCTGCGCCCATTCGCCGCGCGTCAGCTCCGCAGCGTCGGCCAGCTGTTGCGCGGTCCGTCCCGCCTCCCACTCTGCCTCCAGGTCCGCGAACAGCGCATCCCATCTCATGACGACAGATCCTAACCTGCCCCGCCGAACGAAAGTTCGTCAAACCGCATCAAAGAGCATCATCGACCCACTCTTGACAGTGTGCGCAAACACACGTCTACACTCGCTATCGAAGCCAGGAAACAGCCATCGGGGGCCGTTTCCGCTCACAACCGCGATCCAGGGGGACCAGCCATGAGGACGGCTGACGAGAAGACTCACCGCGCGAGCTCACCCAGCGCCGGAACGTCACCGCAGTCAACGCACACACACGACGGCAAGGACCGTGGCAGAGGCGCGGGAGCACTCCCGCTCGCTGCGCTGTTCACAGCGACGCCGATCCTGTGGTGGGCCGGCGGCTCGCTGTGGGCGCAGACCGGAGCCACCGCCGTCGCGGAGACCGAGCGGCTCATCGCCCTGAGCTGCACGGTGGCGGCGGCCGGCCTCACCGCATGGTGGCTGCTGGCGCTGAGCGCCACGGCCGTCTGGGCGAGCGCGCTGCGCCGCGGAGATGCTCGCACCGCGCAGCGCGTTGGCCGGTTCGCCCCCGCGGCGCTGCGCCGTCTGGCGGCAACGGCGCTCGGGCTCTCGGTTGTGCTGGCCCCCGGGGCCACCGCTGCCGACGTCGTCGACACGCGGCTGCCCGTCGATGCGGTCGGGATCACGACGCCACGGGACCCGGCCGCCACGACAAGCGCACAGTCAGAACAGCACTCCGTGACGGACGGGCCGCCGAGCGCGGCCTGGATCCCGCACGGACAGGCCCCGACGGCCGCCTTCACGCCCCGTCAGCCCCGTATCACCGTCGACGCCCCGTCCCACACCGTGACGACCGGCGACTGTCTGTGGGACATCGCCGCGACCGAACTCGGCCCGGACGCCACCGTGCTCGAGGTCGACCTGCGCTGGCGCCAGTGGTACCGCCACAATCGGTCAGTCATCGGCGAAGACCCCCACGCCCTGCGCGCAGGACTGGTGCTGCAGGCACCGCCCTTCGACTCCGACGTCCCCGCAGCGGGGGTGTACTCGCTGCGATGAGAACACTGACGCCCTCAGCCCCCGTACACCTCGCCCACACTCCGAGCCTCCGGCCAGATCACGACAAGGAGACGCCCACGATGACCGCCACCGCCGCCCCGACATCCCTCAACGCCGTCTCTGAGACGGGCCACGGTGCCCGTTCGGCTCCCCTGCCCCGGGCCACGGGCGCCCCGCGCCGTCGGCCACGCGCCGAGCGACCGGAGGCACCGACGCTGAGCCTCCGGGCCCGGCAGGAGCAGCGAGCCGAGCAGGAGCGCTCTGCCAGGACCCTGGCCGCGGTGATCGCCCTGGCCTGTGTCGAGGCCGAAGCCGGCCGTCGCCCGCTGCGCGACCTGGCGACATGGTTGGACTTGCCCGTCTACGACAAGGTGGCCCGCCGTCTCGCGCTGCTCGAACGCACCGGCGCGTCCGTCCGGCTCACCACGTCGCCCCGACCGCTCGGGGCGCGGGTGCATCGCCTGAGCCCGGACCGGCTGGAGGCCTGTGCCACGATCACCTGCGACGAGCGCGCCCGAGCGATCGCCATGCGCCTCGAGCGACGGCTGAGCCGGTGGAAGGTCACGCAGATCGAAATCGGCTGACCACCACCGGCTCGCGGACGAGCGCCCGGCGCGTCCGGCTACCGCCGGACGGGTTAGGTGCCGCTGCCCTGCGATGGCTTCGCCCCACCGGACCGCGTGCGTGCACCGGACTTCTTCTTCCCGGCCTTGCCGGGGGTCTTTGTCGCGGCAGACGAGGACCCCGCCGTCGACGTCGTCCGAGCGGCCCGCTCGGCCGCACGCCGGTCCCGGCGTGAGCCCTGCGGGGCGTCCTCCTTCTCGTCGAGCCTGCGTTCGCGGATGGCACCGTCCTCGGTCGGGCCCGACAGACGCATCTGCGACGGACGACTCGGGGCCTGCAGACCGTCGACCGTGACCTGAGGCGTCATCGTGGAACCGCGGGCGTCCTTCACTCCCGGCAGGGACACCGGCGTCTGCTCGGCGGAGATGTTCGCGGTGAACAGCGTGCGCACGGACTCTTCACGGATCGCGGCCATCATCGCCTGGTAGAGCCGGTAGCCCTCCCGCTGGTACTCGACGAGCGGTTCGCGCTGAGCCATGGCGCGCAGGCCGATCCCCTCCTTGAGGTAGTCCATCTCGTAGAGATGCTCCTGCCACTTGGAGCCGATCGAGGCCAGGACGACCCGGCGCTCCGCCTCACGCAGAGCCTCCTCGCCGACCTCCGCCTCGCGGTCGTCGTAGGCCAGCAACGCATCCGAGGCGAGCTCGCGCTTGAGCACACTCGGCGTCAGCCGGGCCCGTCCGCCGGCCTCGTCCACGACCTCGTCGACCGTGATGCCGACCGGGTAGATCGTGCGCAGGTTCTCCCACAACGCATCGAGATCCCACTCGGTGGACCGTCCCTCCTCGGTCGCCGCGTCGACCAGCGCGTGAACCGTGTCCTCGACGAAGTTGCGCACCTTGGCCCGCAGGTCCTGTCCCTCGAGGATCGAACGGCGGTCGGCATAGATCGCCTCACGCTGCCGGTTCATCACATCGTCGTACTTCAGGACGTTCTTGCGCTGCTCGGCGTTGCGTCCTTCGACCTGTGCTTGAGCGTTCTGGATCGCCGAGGAGACCATCTTGAACTCGAGCGCCATGTCGTCCGGGATCGCGGTCGAGTTCATGATCCGCGCCGCCGCACCCGGGTTGAAGTTGCGCATCAGCTCATCGGTGAGCGACAGGTAGAACCGCGACTCACCCGGATCGCCCTGACGCCCAGAGCGGCCCCGCAGCTGGTTGTCGATGCGCCGGGACTCGTGACGCTCCGTGCCCACCACGTACAGACCGCCGGCCTCGAGCACCTTCTCGTGCTCCTCCTTCACCGCCTGCTGCGCCGCCTCGAGCACCTCGGGCCACCGCGCCTCGTACTCCTCAGGGTTCTCCTGCGCGTCGAGGCCGAGCTCCTGCATACGCGCGACGGCGGTGAACTCGGCGTTGCCGCCCAGCATGATGTCCGTGCCGCGCCCGGCCATGTTCGTCGCCACCGTCACGGCGCCGTACCGGCCCGCCTGCGCCACGATCGCCGCCTCACGCGCGTGGTTCTTCGCGTTGAGCACCTCGTGACGCACGCCCTTCTTGGCCAGCAGCATCGAGAGGTACTCCGACTTCTCCACCGACGTCGTGCCCACGAGGACCGGCTGGCCCTTCTGGTGTCGCTCGGCGATGTCCTCGACGACCGCGTCGAACTTGACCTTCTCGTTCTTGTACACCAGGTCGTTCTTATCCACACGCTGCTTCGGGCGGTTCGGCGGGATGACCACGACACCGAGCTTGTACGTGTTCGTGAACTCGGCCGCCTCGGTCTCTGCGGTGCCGGTCATGCCGGAGAGCTTGTCGTACTGGCGGAAATAGTTCTGCAGTGTGACCGTGGCCAGAGTCTGGTTCTCAGGCTTGATCTTCACGCCCTCCTTGGCCTCGATGGCCTGGTGCATGCCCTCGTTGTAGCGGCGCCCCGCGAGAACACGACCGGTGTGCTCGTCGACGATCTGCACCTCGCCGTTGAGCACGACGTAGTCCTTGTCGCGCTTGAACAGCTCCTTGGCCTTCACGGCGTTGTTGAGGAACTGAATCAGCGGAGTGTTCTGCGACTCGTAGAGGTTCTCGATGCCGAGATGATCCTCAACCTTCTCGATGCCCTCCTCGAGCACGCCGACAGTGCGCTTCTTCTCGTCGACCTCATAGTCCGTGTCCTTCGTCAGGCGCCGGGCGATGCGGGCGAACTCCCCGTACCACCGCGTGACATCGCCCTGCGTCGGTCCCGAGATGATCAACGGCGTGCGTGCCTCGTCGATGAGGATCGAGTCGACCTCGTCCACGATCGCGAAGTAGTGCTCGCGCTGCACGAGCTCGTCCAGCGACCACGCCATGTTGTCGCGCAGGAAGTCGAAGCCGAACTCGTTGTTCGTGCCGTAGGTGATGTCCGCGTTGTACTGCTCGCGCCGGGTCGCCGGATCCTGGCCGGAGACGATGCAGCCGGTCTCCATGCCCAGGAAGCGGAAGACCCGCCCCATCAGATCCGCCTGGTATGAGGCCAGGAAGTCGTTCACGGTGACCACGTGCACGCCCTTGCCGGTCAGCGCGTTCAGGTAGGCCGGCGCCGTCGCGACGAGGGTCTTCCCCTCGCCGGTCTTCATCTCCGCGATGTTGCCCTGGTGCAGAGCGACACCGCCCATCAACTGCACGTCGTAGTGGCGCTGACCCAGGGTGCGGCCGGCGGCCTCGCGCACCGCGGCGAACGCCTCGGGCAGCAGCATGTCGAGAGTCTCGCCGTCGGCCAGTCGTTCCTTGTAGGACTGGGTCTCCGCCTTCAACTCCGCATCGCTGAGCCCGCGGAACTCGTCTTCGAGGACGTTAATCGCATCCACCGTACCCTGCAGTCGCTTGATGGCCCGGTTATCCGAGATCTTCAGGACGCGGTCGATGATCGAAGGCACTTGAGCTGACTCCTCGTCGTGTGGCGCATGCCCCGCGCTCGGGCGCGGACGCCGAGCAGCGCTCGACGGCCCGCGCCCGCACGGCGGCCCAGTGGTCTGCCGGACAGTCTACGGGTGGGCGCCTGGGAGTTCGCCCACCCTCACACACCTCCGGCTGCTCACGAGGCCGCGGGCTCGTCGTCAAGACTGATGACGCCGTACTCCCAACCGCGTCGGCGGTAGACGACGGCGTCCCGTCCCGTCCGCTCGTCGCGGAACAGGTAGAAGTCGTGCCCGACCAGCTCCATCGCATCCACCGCCTCGGCGACGCTCATCGCAACGACAGGGAAGGACTTCTGCCGGATCGTGACCGGTGACGACGGCGCCTCCGGCACCGGCTCACCGGCCTGCTGCTGCTCCTCGCGCCGGGCCGCCAGGACCTGTTCGACCAGACTCATGCCCGGTTCGACGACGGGGACCGGCTCCGTGATCTCGGAGACGGGACGCTGCCTGCGCCGATCCTTGCGGCGATCCCGCAGGCGACGCAGCCGCTGCGTCAGACGCCCGAACGCACGGTCGAAGGCGGCCTGCTTGTCGTCGTCGTCCGCGAGGGTGCGCACGACCCGACCGGCGCCACGAGCCGTGACCTCGACCCGCATGGTGTTCTCCGAGTGACGGTGATGGGACACCTTCGTGACCTTGACCTCAAGTTCGTCGAGCCCCTCCGCGAGGCTTTCGAGCCTTTCGACGCGCTGCTGCGCATGTTCTCGGAAGGCGTCCTTGAGGCTGACGCCATGGGCCACGAAATCAACGTCGACGGTCATCTCGACCTCCTGCGCTCTCGCCAGCGGTCCCGTGTGCCCGGACCCGCGACCGCGTGCCGGATGCACAACGGCGGTCGAAGGAAGTCCAGCTCCTTTCGACCGCCTGACGGGAGGGAGCCGGAACACCGGCTCCGTGCCCCAAGCCTAGACCTGGTCGATGTGCGTGTCATCACTTGTTCGCCGCCCGCGAGGCGCCGGCACGCCTGCGACGACCGCGGCCGCCACCGGCACGCCGCCGGCGCCACGGACGACCTCGGCGAGCGCGGCGAGCGTCGCACCGGTCGTGACCACGTCGTCCACCAGGACCACCGGAGTCCCCGCGGCCAGCGCGTGGCCAGGACGCCAGCCGCGGCGTCGTGCCCGGCGCTGCACGGCGCCCGCACCCGCGTGGGACCGGTCTGGCCGCCACAGCGACGACGGCTCCAGGCCGCTCTGACGCACGAGTCTCAACGCCACGGGCGCCGGATGCGGACCCGCGGCCTCGAGCAGCTCCGGCAACGGAGCGTACCCGCGCCGGAGGAACCCTCGCCACGAGTCCGGCACGGGCACCAGCACCGGCTCCGTCCGCGGCGCACCGGCATGCCCCAGCGCGTGGACCAGGGCCCGACGCAGACCGCGCCCGAGCGGCCTGGCCAGATGCAGCGCGTCGTGGTCCTTGAAAGCCAGCAACGCCGTGGCGACGTCCGCCGTGTAGTCTCCAGCCGCGAACACCGGCAGGGGGCGGCCCCGCGCGTCCAGCGGAAGCGCGAGCGCGCCTTCCTCGACACGGCGGACCTGCCCCAGATCCGCCTCGAGGCCGGCCCGGCAGTCCGGACAGCACCGATGGGCCCGGCGTCCGCACAGGACGCAGTCGGAGGGGAGGAACAGGTCGATCAGCTCACCCAGAACGGTGGTCTCGCCCTCGGCTGTGGCGTCAGTGCTGGAGGACATGGGTCCAGCACACCGCGTCCGCGCTCGCCGCGCCGGCCGGAGGCCGCCGCCTGGGGACACGGGCGCCCGGTGCGGTCGGTGTGCAGCAGCGGCGCCACCGGCGCCGAGGCCCACCTGATGTGTGCCGCCCCGGATCAGCCGGGCGAGGAGATGTCCCGGATCGGATGCGGCACGTCCTGGCTGCGCCACGAGGACCCCACCAGCAGGGAGACCCCGTCCTTCGTCTCGGCGTAGAAGCCACCGGAGCCGCCGACCGAGATGTCCGTCATGCCCAGCAGCGGGGTCAGCACCCGACGGGTGCCATCGAGCGAGACCACCTCGGGCTCGACCTCGTCCTGCGCCGACTCGGCGGTATCCGCGACGACGAGCGTGACGCCGTCCACCCACCGCACCTGGGTCATGGGGACCGTGGTCGGACGTTCCTCCGGCTCGGTCAGCGCCGAGGGGACCCCGTCGGTGCCGCGCACCACGCCCGCCACGACGAGCCTGGTCTTCTCCCCGTCGTCGATGAGCAGCGCCGCCCGCGCCCCGTCGGGCGCCACGCGCAGGTCCACGATCTGCTCGCCGGAGTCCAGCCAGGGGGTGCTGATGACGCGCGGCTGGTTCTTCTCGCTGGCCGCGGGCGGCACCGCGCGCACCTGCGAGTCCGCCCCCGTGTCGGCGGTCCAGACCCAGTCGAGGCCGTCGATGCTCGGCGAGGTCAGCGACTCACCCTCCACGGTCCGTTCAAGCGTGCCCTCCGTGGTCGCGACGTACAGCTCGTCTCGGTCCTCGGTGAGGAACGCGAAATCGGTGCGTGAACGGTTCATCGTCGGGTCCACCGGGGCCAGCTCGGAGACCTCGGGCAGGCCGCCGACGGGAGTCACGGTCAGACCCTGGAAGAACATGAGCGAACTGTCGTCCTTCGACACACCGACTTGGACGGAGTCGTTCACCAGCTCCGTCTCAACCTCGGGGGCCCTCTCGCGGGAGCCCTGCACGCCGAGCGGATCGTGTTCGATGGTGATGTCGACCTCCTCGACCGTGCCGAGGCCGGTCAGGGTGAGCTCGATCTGCTGGCGCATCCGGGCCAGCCGTGCCGGGTCCGCGCCCTCGACCGTCTGCCCGGTCAGATCGACCTCGGCCGTGCCGGCGGAGACCGGCACCGAGGGGCGGGTCAGTCCGGCCGGCGCGCCGGGCGGGAACGCGGAGACCACCGCGCCGCGCAGCGGCTCCGAGGGGCCCTCGAGCAGGGCCTGCATGACCGCACCGGCCGTCGTGCCGCGATTGATGAACCAGCGCACGTCCGGCACTGCATACGTCATGGTCTGGTCGAAGAAGTACAGGTTGTGCGGGGCGTAGATCGCGGTGAACTGCGTCGCCGAGAGCAGGGTGCCGTCCTCGGTGCTGCTCACGCGCTTCTGGCCGTCGACCTCCGTGACCTCGACCTGCCACGCCTCGGTGGTGCCGGCCGGCATGACCGTGCGGACTCCGTGCTCGTCCACGATCGAATCGACCTCGACCTGCACGACGTACTGGCCCTTCTCATCGGCCTGCGTCACGGTCGGCTGGGCGGAGTACACCACCGTCCGCTTTCCCGGGTCCCAGGACCGGCGCGCCTGCGCGGTGAGGTACTCCCGTGCCACGGCGTAGTCGTCCTGCGGCCCGACGCCGGCGGCGAGGAAGCCCCGCACGATCTCGCCCGCGTCGGCGCCCTCGCTGGGGGCGGGAGGGCGGTACAGCGGCGCCTGTTCCTCGTCTCCGGACCGCGCCGTCGGCTCGGAGGTGCCCACCGGCGAGGACGTGGGCACCTGCACGCACCCGGTGAGGGCGAGGCCGAGGCACAGACCGGCCGCGAGCGCGCGGCCGCGGCGGGCAGGGGCGTGACGCTGCACTGTCATGTTCCTGGCTCCTGCTCGGGATCATCCGTCGACGGGCGCAGCGGCGTCGCGTCGAGCGCCTGCTCCTGAACCCGGTCCATGGCCCAGTCCCCCGACCCGGTCCGCCCCGGTTCGGGGGCGATCTCGTCGAGGCCCTCGACGGCGACGGGACCGAGCGGCCGCTGCGGGTCCTGCGCGGTGCGCCGCTGGTGCAGATCGTAGTCCGGCGGCAACGGCAGCGCGTCGTGGGAGGCCATCGTCGCGGGCGTGTGGGCCGCACCGTCGGCCGGCTGGCTCCGCGGCAGGGTCAGCAGGAAGCAGGAGCCCTCCCCCAGTCGGCCCCACGCGGACAGTATGCCGCCGTGGATCCGCGTGTCCTCGGTCGCGATCGACAGTCCGAGACCGGAGCCGCCCGTGGTGCGGTTGCGGGCCGGGTCGGCACGCCAGAACCGGTCGAAGACCCGCTCGACCTGCTCCTCGCTCATGCCGATGCCGTGGTCGACCACCGCGACGGAGACGACCTCCTCGTCGCCGCCGAGCACGACGTCGACCGGCTCCCCCTCGGCATGCTCGATCGCGTTGTTCACGAGGTTGCGCACGATGCGCTCGATCCGACGCGGGTCCACGACCGCGGAGAACCCCTCGCCCTGCGGGACCACGAACACGGCGACACCGGCCTGGTCGGCGAGCGGCTGCGATGTGAGGATCACGTCGGTGCACAGCTCGAACAGATCGGTGTCCTCGAGCGCGAGCTGCGCCGCGCCCGCGTCGAAGCGGGTGATCTCGAGCAGATCGGCGAGCATGGCCTGGAAGCGGTCAACCTGGTGGTAGAGCAGCTCCGTCGATCGCCGGTTCACCGGACCGAAGTCTTCTCGCGAGCCGTAGAGGACGTCGGCGGCCATGCGCACGGTCGTCAGCGGAGTGCGCAGCTCGTGCGAGACGTCGGAGACGAACCGCTGCTGCATCTGAGACAGGTGGGCCAGCTGGGTGATCTGGTCCTGGATGTGGTCGGCCATGCGGTTGAAGGAGGTTCCGAGGCGAGCGACCTCGTCCTCGCCGTGCACCGGCATGCGGACCTCGAGGTTGCCCCGGGAGAGGGTCTCGGCGGCGCGCGAGGCCTGCGTCACCGACTGGACGACCAGGCGCATCACGAGCGCCGAGACGACGACGTTCAGCAGGACGAACACGACGCCGAAGAGCATCAGAACCTGCATGACGGAGCCCAGCGACTGCTGGACGTCGGAGAGGTCGTAGACCAGATACAGCGCGTAGGCGGACCCCGGCGGCAGGATGATCTGCGTGCCGAAGGCGACGCCCGGCGACTGCCCTTCCCTGTCGGGCAGCCCGACCGAGGCGTAGTAGACCCCGTTGCCCTCGGCGACCGCCCTCTCGAGGTCATCGGGGATGACTCCCGGCGACATGCGCGGCGACGAGACCGTGCCGACGTCGGCGGACTCGGTGTCCGGCATCGGCACGAACAGGAAGTGCCGCCCCGGGGCGGTTGTGTCGCCCTCGAGCGAGCGCAGGGTCTGCGAGACCATCATGTCGGTCGCCTGCTCGTCGCCGCCGGCCGACGAGAACGTCTCACGCACATCGTTCAGGGCACGATTGGCGTCCGCCTCGACCTGCTCGAAACGCGCGTTGACCAGGGCGTTGGAGATCTGCTGGGTGAAGAACACCGCGACGAGGCCGGACCCGGCCAGGGACAGCACGCCCACCAGCAACGCCGTGCGCCACTGCAACGAGCGGCGCCACTGGGCGCGGGGCCGGCGCAGCCACGACCACCGTGCACCGGAGGGCCGCTCGGAGTGGCGGTGGTCCGGGACGAGCGCCAGCGAGCCGGTGGCCGGCCGCGTGCGCTTGTCCCGCTCGTCGTGGTTCTCCTCGTCCAAGGGCTCAGCCCTGGCCGGCCTTGTAGCCGACGCCGCGGACGGTGAGCACGACGGTCGGGTTCTCCGGGTCGGGCTCGACCTTCGAGCGCAGGCGCTGGACGTGCACGTTTACCAGCCGCGTATCGGCCTGGTGGCGGTAGCCCCAGACCTCCTCGAGCAGCATCTCGCGGCTGAACACCTGCCACGGCTTGCGGGCCAGGGCGACCAGCAGATCGAATTCGAGCGGGGTCAGGGCGATCTGCTCGGAGCCGCGACGCACCTGGTGACCGGCGACGTCGATGTCCAGTCCACCGATCTTCAGGGTCTCCGGGGCCTTGGCGTCGCCTTCGCGCAGGCGGGCTCGCACGCGGGCGACCAGCTCGGCGGGTTTGAACGGCTTGGGCACGTAGTCGTCCGCGCCCGATTCGAGGCCGCGCACGACGTCGGCGGTGTCCGACTTCGCCGTGAGCATGACGATTGGCACGTCGGACTCCTCGCGGATGAGCTTGCACACCTCGATGCCGTCGATGCCCGGGAGCATGAGATCGAGCAGGACGAGGTCGGGCTGCACGGAACGGAACGTGGGCAGCGCGGAGGAGCCGTCGGCGCTGAACGCCACCTCGAATCCGTCACCCTTCAGGACGATGCCGATCATCTCGGCGAGGGCCTCGTCGTCGTCGACGACCAAGATGGTGGCCTTGCTCATGCGCTTCTCCTCCACGTGCTCGGCGCCCTGCGGCGCGACGCTGTGCCGGCACGACAGCCCGGGGATGATTCGGCGTGTCCGGGGCGGCGCCGCCCGACGGCTGTGCGTCACACCAGGATATCCCGCACGTCGGGTCGCCGCGGCCAGGGCCATGCCAGCGCCGCCACCGCGGGCTCAGCCGACCTCGGCGAGCCGGTCGATCAGCTCCGTGCGGTGAGCCACCGCGCCGCGCAGTCCGGCCACCGTCGCCTCACCGTCGAGGGTCCCCGGCCCGATGAGATCCCACCGAGCGAGCAGGGCCGGCTCCACACCGACGCGCTCGGCCTCATGCAGCAGTGTCTCGGGCGCGAGATCCGTGCCGACCGCGACAGGCGCGCGCTCCGGAGCGCCCCGCTCCGAGGCGGCCGCGGCGAGGCCCCAGACGGACGCCGCCGCCTCCCCGTCCACCCGGCCAAGGCGCAGACACGCGGTGACCGCCGGCGCTGCGTCGACCAGCTCGACAGCGAGCTCGCGCAGCCGCCGCGCCGCTCGGCGCACGGCGTCCCCGTCCTCGCCCGCCAGGAACGCCCCAGAACGCTCAGCGGAGACCGGTCGGGGCTCGGCGTTGAGCCACACACAATCGGCCGACCCGTCGAGCGCCTCGAGTACACGCGACCAATGGCGGCGTGCCTCGTCCCGCGGCAGCGCCCGCACCGTCCGGTATCCGGAAGCGGTCGGCAGGGTGCCGGCCTGCGCCGCAGCGGCCCTCGGCTCATCGAGCACCAGGCCGATATGGCGGGCCTCGGTCTGCTCCCGCACGCGGCGCATCAGGCTCGCGAGGGCCTCGGCGAGCGCGTCGACGACGTCCCGTCGGGCCCCGGCGTCCACGAGGACCCGTTCGCCGCCGGGCAGCCAGAGCCCGGCGAGCAGGCTCAGGGGCCCGTGCACGCGCAGGGCCAGACGGTCCACGGCCAGCCCCTCGGCCCCGGCGACGTCGGCCCAGCGATGCAGGTCCTCCGCCAGATACGACACGGCGCGACGGCGGTCGACGCCGAGTCCGGCGGAGCTCGGGGCAATGCGCCAGCCGTGGGGCTGCAGGTCCACGGCCAGCTCGGGCAGCAACGCCGCCGTGCG
Source organism: Micrococcus cohnii (assembly GCF_014205175.1). Taxonomy (NCBI): domain Bacteria; kingdom Bacillati; phylum Actinomycetota; class Actinomycetes; order Micrococcales; family Micrococcaceae; genus Micrococcus; species Micrococcus cohnii. Next base: position 1,164,619 of record NZ_JACHNA010000001.1, read on the forward strand.
TCCGACCGCGTCCGCGCCGGGACCCCGCTCGGGCAGTTCGGGCAGCACCGGCCAATGCTCGGCCGCGGCCTCGCCGATCGTGACCCGCGCGGCCTCGGCGGCATTGACGCCACCCCACGTGCCGCCCAGCAGCACGGTCATGCTTCGGGCTCCGACTCGTCAGCGATCGCCTGATGGTGGCGGATGACCTCGGCGATGATGAAGTTGAGGAACTTGGCCGCGAACTCCGGCTCCAGGTCGGCCTCCCGGGCCAGCGTCTGCAGTCGCTGGATCTGCGCGGCTTCTCTCCCCGGGTCCGACGGCGGGAGGTCATGCTCGGCCTTGAGCCGACCGACGCGCTGGGTGAACTTGAAGCGTTCGGCCAACAAGTAGACGAGAGAGGCGTCAATGTTGTCGATGCTGCCGCGGATCGCGTAGAGCTCGTCGAGCACCGCCTGTTCGGCGGTGCCGACGAGGGAGCTGGCGTGCGGGTCGTAGCGCCGCGCACCGGCCGCTGCGGTCCCCGAGGTGGCGGCGTTCTCAGGCGTCGAGTTCATACCGGCTCACCCTACGCAGGCGTGGGGTCTGCGGCATCCGTGAGCGCCGCGTTGCGGGCGGAGTCGATCGCGCACTGCCCCAGCACGCGGGTGCCCTGGTACAGCACGGCCGACTGACCGGGGGCGACGCCCGTCAGAGACCGGGTCGGGCGGATCTCCCACCGTTCGCCGTGCTCGCCGTCATGCCCGAGCACTCGGGCGACGGCGGGGACGATCTCCCCGTGAGCCCGGAACTGCAGCTGGCAGTCGAAGGGCTCCCCGGAAGCGGCCTCGGGCAGGCGCTGCCCGGCCCAGGAGGCGCGGATGCCGGTGATCCGGTCCACCGCGAGCATGTCGCGCGAGCCCACGACGACGGTGTTGTCCTTCGGCCGCACCTCGAGCACGAAGCGGGGCTTGCCGTCGGGAGCCGGGCGGCCGAGGGCCAGTCCCCTGCGCTGCCCGACCGTGTAGGCCTGCGAGCCGGCATGCGTGCCGAGCTCACGGCCCTGCACGTCGATGATCGGCCCCGGTTCCAGGTCGATGCGCTCGGCCAGCCAGCCGCGGGTGTCTCCGTCGGGGATGAAGCAGATGTCGTGCGAATCGGGCTTCTTCGCCACCGACAAGCCGCGTTCGGCGGCCTCGGCGCGCACGAGGTCCTTCGAGGGGGTGTCGGCGAGCGGGAAGAGGCAGTGTTCGAGCTGGTCGGCGGTGAGCACGCCGAGCACATAGGACTGGTCCTTGGCGTCGTCAGCGGCGCGGTGCAGCTGCAGGTGGCCGTCGTCGCCGCGGCGCACGGCGGCGTAGTGGCCCGTCGCGACGGCGTCGAAGCCCAGCTGCAGGGCACGTTCGAGCAGGGCTGTGAACTTGATCTTCTCGTTGCAGCGCAGGCACGGGTTCGGCGTGCGCCCCGCCGCGTACTCGGAGACGAAGTCCTCGACCACGTCCTCGGCGAAGCGCTCCGAGAAGTCCCACGTGTAGTACGGGATTCCGAGCTTCTCGCAAGCCCGCCACGCATCGGAGGCGTCCTCGATGGTGCAGCACCCGCGTGAGCCGGTGCGCAGGGTCCCAGGCATGCGGGACAGAGCGAGGTGCACGCCGACGACGTCGTGCCCGGCGTCGACGGCACGGGCGGCGGCGACGGCGGAATCGACACCGCCGGACATGGCGGCCAGGACCTTCACGGGCGGGCTCCTTCGTCAGTCGGATCGGCGAGCCCGGCGACGAGGCCGGGCAGAGTCTGCAGTACTCGGTCAACGTCCGCGTCGGTCGTCGTATGCCCGAGGCTGAACCGCTGGGTGGCGCGGGCGGCTTCGGGCGGCAGCCCGGCCGCCTCGGCGAGCGCCGCGACGACGTGGCTCGGCTCGGCGACCCCGGCGGTGCACGCCGAACCGGAGGACGTGTCGAGCCCGGCCGTGTCGCACGCGAAGAGCAGGGCGTCCGCGTTCGTCCCGTCGACGGTGACATGCACGTTGCCCGGCAGCCGGCACGTGCCCGCGGCCAGCGCCTGGCCCGTCGCCGGGTCGATGTCACGGGGCCCGGTCAGGCGCACCCCCGGCATCGTCAGCAGAGCGTCGATCACCCGATCACGCAGGCCACCGAGCCGTCGGGCCTCGTCCACCCGCTCGGCCACCGCCTGATCGGCCGCGGCGGCGAACGCAGCGGCGAGCGCGACGGACACCGTGCCCGAACGCAGCCGACGCTCCTGGCCGCCCCCGTGCAGGATCGGTTCCAGCCGAGCATCGCGACGCACGCACAACGCGCCCACGCCGACCGGGGCGCCGAGCTTGTGCCCGGAGACGGCCATCGTCGTGGCGCCGCTCGCGGCGAAGTCCACCTCCAAGGCGCCGAACGCCTGCACCGCGTCCGTGTGGAGGGGAACGCCGTGCGCGGCGGCGATCCGGGCGGCCTCGGCAACCGGCTGCACCGCGCCGATCTCATTGTTCGCCCACATCATCACGGCCAGCGCGGTGCGCTCCGGGGCCTCGGCCAGGGCTGCCTGCCAGGCGACCAGGTCCACGACGCCCTCGCCATCGACCGGCACGAGCACGGATTCGGCTTCCTCACGCTCGACGAGGCGGTCGATCACGTCGAGCACGGCGTGGTGCTCGACGCCGGTGTGCACGATGCGCGGCCGGGGCACAGCGCCGACGGCGGTCGCCGGCGACGGTCCCGTCGCGTTGCGGGCACGGAACAGACCGGTCACGGCGAGGTTGTCCGCCTCGGTGCCGCCGGAGGTCAGCACGACTTCCGAGGGGTGACAGCCCAGGTCCGCCGCGAGGCGATCGCGGGCCTGCTCAAGCACGAGCTTGGCCCGGCGCCCGCTCGCGTGCAGGGAGGCGGGGTTCGCCCCCAGCGCGGCGGCCTCGCTGAAGGCGGCGAGAGCGACGGGGCGCACGGGCGTGGTGGCGGCGTGGTCGAGGTACACGCGGCGACGCGGATCGTGTGTCATCGCGGTCCAGTCTAAGAACGGCCGCCCTGTGCCGGGCCCCCGGGTGATTGAATGAGGACGTGCTCTTCCCCGACCCTCCCCTGCGCCACCGGGTGCACACGTTCGCCCGCACCGAGGTGGATCTCTCGCAGCGCATCCTGACGATGGCGGTGATCAACCGCACCCCGGACTCGTTCTACGACGCCGGAGCCACCTTCGCCCTCGACGACGCTCTCCGGGCCGCACGCGACGCCGAGTCAGACGGGGCCGACTGGCTCGACGTGGGCGGAGTGCCGTTCGCCCCCGGCGACGAGCTCGACCCGCGCCACGAGGCCGACCGCGTGGTGCCGCTGATCCGGGCCCTGCGGGAGGACCCCGACTCCACCACGATCCTCTCGGCGGACACGTTCCAGCCCCACGTGGCCGAGGCGGCCCTCGCTGCCGGGGCGGACGTCGTCAACGACACCAGCGGCCTGTTCTACGACGACCTGGCACGCGTCACCGCGGCCGCCGACGCCCACCTGGTCGTCACCCACTCGCTCGCCCACGTGCACGGCCCCCGCACGGTGGTGCCGGCGCCGCACTACGGCGACGTGGTGGCCGAAGTCCGGGAGCACCTGTGCCGCACGGTCGACAAGGCTCTCGCACTCGGGGTGGCGGAAGAGAAGATCATCGTGGATCCGGGCCACGACCTGAACAAGACGACCGTGCACTCGCTCGAGCTCACCCGCCGTCTCGACGAGATCGCGGCGCTGGGGTTCCCCGTGCTCGCCGCGGTCTCGAACAAGGACTTCGTCGGCGAGTCCCTGGATCTGCCGAAGTCCCGACGCCTGGCCGGATCCCTCGCCGCCGCGGCGGCGTGTGTGGCCGGCGGCGCCCGAATCCTGCGGATGCACAACGTCGCACCGTCGGTGCAGACCGCCCGCATGCTCGAGTGCATTGCCGGATGGCGCGCTCCTGCGCTGGCCGTGCACAACACCGGGCAGCGCAACGTCGACCCGGACCGTTCCCCCGTCGGCGACGACCCGGACTGGACCGACCCCTCGCAGCCGGTGCGGCGGGAGCGCTCATGAGGCGTCTCGACCGCCCCGCCACCGCCGGGGAGCAGAACGACGACCAGCTGCTGCGCCTCTACGCCGCCCCCGCGGAGGCCGAGCGCTGGGTACGCATGATGTTCGTGTCCTCGGTCGACGGCGCGGCCGCCCTCGAGGATCGCTCCGGCGGGCTCGGCTCGGCGGCCGACCGTCGGGTCTTCGACCTGGCCCGTCGCGACGCGGATGTCATCCTCGTCGGCGCGGGCACTGTCCGCGCCGAAGGGTACGAGGGCGAGCTCCTGGACTCCGCGGCCCGGCGATGGCGTCTCGAACACGGCATGTCCGCGCATCCGGACGTGGCCGTGGTCTCGGGAACCCTCGGCCTGGACCCGGACTCGGCGTTCTTCACGCAGGCACCGGTGCGCCCCCTGATCGTGACGACGCACGCGGCCTGCGCGGCGGATCCCGAGCACGCCGACCGGCTCGCAGAGGTTGCGGACGTGCTGCGCTGCGGCCGCCAGCAGGTGGATCCCGTCGCCGTGCTGCGGAATCTCGGCGAGCGTGGACATCGGGTGATCCACGGGGAGGGAGGCCCCGCCCTGTTCGGCGCGTTCGCCGCCGCGGACGCAGTCGACGAGCTGCAGCTGAGCCTGTCCCCGCTGCTCGCCGGCCCCGAGGGGCCGCGGATACTCGGCGGCGCGGCCGAGGCGTCCGTCCTGCCGACGAGCCTGCGACTGGCACACGTGCTCGAAGAGAACTCGATGCTGCTGTTGCGCTACCTGGTCGAACGTTCATGAGCGCCGACCGACCGAGTCGGCCGCGCACCGCGTACGAGGTGCTCGGCGTCGCCCCCAACGTGAGCGAAGACGAGCTGCGCCGAGCCCACCGGCGCGCGGCCCGGGCGGCGCATCCGGACACCGGTGGCAGCGCCGCGGCCTTCGCCGCGGTGGCCGCCGCGTGGGAGGCCGTCGGCACCCCCGAGGCCCGGGCCCGCTATGACCGCAGTCTCGGCGGCACCGGCGCCCACGCACCCGGCGCCGCCTCCACACGACGGGACCCCGGGCCGACCTTCACGCCACGCGGAGCCCGCACGGCCGCCACCGGCACGGACCGGAGCTCGGGCGGGCCCCCGCCGCGCGAGCGCCCCGTGGTCTTCGTGCCGCCGCTGTCCACCTCCCCCGTGCCGAACGGGGTGCTCGACGCGGCCCGCTCCGCACGGCGCTGGCACGGGGCACCCCGACGCCGCGGCCTGTTGCCCGACGACCACCGTCAGCTGCGCCAGGCCCGCGTCTTGCGGCTGCTCGAGCGTCACCTGCTCCCCGGCTTCCCGGCGGCTCGGGTCCTGACCGGTCTGAGCCTCGGCGGCCGATTCACCCGGTCTCTCGATGTGGACCACGCCGTGCTGTGCGGGGACCGCCTCGCGGTGCTCAGTTCGGTGCAGGTCCCCGACGGCGTGTACACGTGGGACGGGCAAGTGCTGAACTCGGGCCGGGCGGTGGCCGCTCCCCCGGTTCTGGGCCCGGCGATGGTGACTCTGCAGCGCCGCCTGCCGAACGTGACCGTCGGCGGACTGGTGCTGGTGATGACGGACCGCGATGCGATGCACACTCCAGTCGTGCGGCGGGTCCGCGGCGCCGACGACCCCGAGGCACAGGCCGATCTGCTCACGGCGCCGCCGGCCGCGGGCAGGGACTTCCTGCGCGAGCTCTCCCTCTTCCTCGGCACCGGCCACGCGCCGGAGACGGTCGACCGGGCCAGTATGGGCGCGCTCGTCGAGCTTCTGTACTGACCTGGGCCGACGGAGTGCTGTCGCGCCGGCGCCTACGATGGGCTCGTGCCAGCCTCGACCTCTGCCTCCGACCACGACGCCGCGTCCGCGAACCCGCATGAGACCGCTGCACGCGACGCGCACACCCACACGCCGGGCTTCCATGTGATGTTCCATTCTCCGCAGATCCCGGGGAACACGGGCAACGCCATCCGTCTGGCGGCGATCACCGGGGTGCGTCTGCACCTGGTCGAACCGCTGGGCTTCACCTTCGAGGACGCGCATCTGCGCCGCGCCGGCCTGGATTACCACGACCTGGCGGTCATGACGACGCACCCCGACTTCGACGCGGCGCTGACCGCCCTGCCCGACTCGCGCGTGTTCGCATTCACCGCACGAGGCGCGCGCCGGTACGACGAGATTGACTACCGCCCCGGGGACGTGCTGCTGTTCGGCTGCGAAGCCACCGGGTTGCCGCAGCAGGCCCTCGACCACGAACGAATCACCTCGACGGTGCGTCTGCCAATGCAGCCGGGGCGGCGGTCGCTGAACCTGGCCAACGCGGCCTCGATCGCGACGTTCGAGGCCTGGCGACAGCACGGCTTCGCCGGGGCCGACGACTGAGAGCGGACATCGTGCCCAGCGCGCCTCGACACGACGAGCCCGGGATCGGCCCCGCTGACCCGGGACGGGACCGTCTGCCTGGACTCGACGTGCTGGCGGCCCGCAGCGCGCAGGGCGATCGGGCGGCGTTCGCCGCGTTCTATGACACGACCTCGCCGTGGATCCACGCGATGGCCGTCGGCATCTTCGCTGACGAGCGCGACGCGGCCGAGGCCACCGTGCAGACCTACTGCACCGCGTGGGAGCGAGTGGACGAGGGCCTGGACGAGCTCGACGTGCATGAGGACGCCGACCGTCACCGCACGGTGCACGCGTGGCTCACGGTGCTTGCCCACGACGTGATGACCCGCCTGGTCCGAACCGGCTCGCTGCCCGGTCGCGGCGACGGGCTGCTGCCGGTGGGGGCAGGTCCGGCCCCGGTCCAGCGGCTGCAGGCGGACGGTCCCGCGCGGGGCGGCCATCTGATCGACGCGCCCGCCCACCGCAGCGTGCTGTGGGCCTGGCTCGGCGGCCGGACCGTCGAGCAGATCGCCGCGCAGCGGGGGACTCGGACTGCCGAGGCCAAGGCCGAGCTGCACCGCAGCGTGCGCGAGCTCATCGCTGCGCAGCGCGGACGACCGACGCCCACGGGTGCCGCCCCGCAGTTCGCGGACGACGTGGGCGAGCTGCACGACCGCGCGAACGTGCTGGCCCACGCCGAGCTCGCAGCTCTCGATGCTCTCGCCGCGTCCGAGGCGGACGCTCTGCACGCGGCGGTGTTCTCGACTGATGCGCCGGGCCCGGGCGGAGCGACCCTGTGGCGGTCCCGTCAGCGCGCCGCCCGATCTGCGGTGGCGTGGGCATGCCGGTCCCGTCGGGTCGAGCCGCCCTCGCACGTGCTCGACGAGGTCCTGCGCCGGCTGACGCCCCGGGAGCCGGGCAGCGGGCATGATGCAGCGCCGACTCGAACCGAGGGCGAGACCGCCTCCGGCCGCGGCCTGGCGCTCCTGCTCGCGGCCGTGTTCCTGCTGCTCGTGACGGCGGTCGTGCTCGGCGGGATCCTGCTCGCCGGCGGCTGACGGACCTGCCTGCACCGTTCTGATACGCGGGAGCATCGCACCGCCGGAGGACGGATCCGGCGGCGCTCAGAAGCCGGCGATGGTGTCCGGCCCGTTGACCGTGACCAGGTGGAAGGCCTCGGCCGCGCCCATGCCCAAGGCCTGGGCGGCGTGGGCCGCGTGCGTCTCGGCCAGCTGCCGGCGTACGAAGCGTCGCATCGCCTCGACGTCGGGATGCTGGGACAGATGCGCGTCGAGAGCGGCCAGCTTCGTCTCCTCCAGACCGGTCACGTCCAGGGCCAGGTTCTCCAGTCGGCGGGGGCCGCCGTAGAGCAGCAGGTTCCGGATCCGGTGCGGTTCGAGGCCTTCGTCCTCGCGCAGTTCGGGATAGGCGTACGGGTTCTCGACCGCGGGATACGCCGCGCGCACGACGGCCTCGCCGCATTCCAGGTGATCGGGGTGGGCACGCTGCATCCGCTCCCAGTCCCGCTCCGGGTGAGTGCTCAGCACGACGTCGGGGCGAACCTGACGCATCAGGCGCACCAGGGCACGGCGGACCGTGTGGCTCGCCTCGAGGTGGCCGTCGCGTTCCCCGAGGAACCGCACGTCCTCGACGCCCAAGGCCGCGGCGGCGGCGCGCTGCTCCGCATGACGTCGGGCGGTCATCGCCTCGGGCCCCTCGGAATCGAAGCCGCCGGCGTCGCCGTCGGTGACGACCGCCGCCACGACGTGCACACCGGCGGCCGTGAGCCCGGCCAGGGTGGCGGCCGCGCCGAAGTCGAGGTCGTCGGGGTGCGCACCGACGGCGAGCGCCGTGCGCCAACGGTGCTCGGCGGCGGCCTGGGCGGGGGTCATCAGTGAGCTCATGGCTCCATCATCTCGCGCGTGGGGTCATGCCGACGACGGAGCACGCCGCGCAGGCCGCGGGAGCATGTCCGCTGTCGGCGGAGCGGTGTGGAGCGTCTTCACCGGCTCATCGGCCCGGACCTAGACTCGACCCGTCATCAGGCGTCAGTCCGACGCCGCGAGTGTTCATCCGCCATCCGAGGAGAGCCTGCGTGCCCCACTCCCGTTGCACCCGGTCGACTGTGCAGGCCTGGCACACCGCCTGCGTGGCCCCTGCGGCGCTCGCGCTGTCGACGGGTCTGATGTTCGCGGCGGCCGCCCCCGCCCACGCCGTGACGCTGCGCCCCGGCCAAACGGTGGTCGACGAGGCCGATGTCCTCTCCCCGTCCGAGGAATCCGAGCTGACCGGCCGCATCGACGAGCTGCGCCGCACGACCGGCCAGAACCTGCATGTCGTGTATGTGGACAGCTTCCCCACCAGTGCCTCGGACACGGTCGAACAGATCGCCCGTCAGGCACGTCTGGGCAGCAACGACTCCGTGCTGGCGGTGGCCACCGAGGACCGGCAGTACCAGTTCGACGTCCATTCCTCCTCGTCGTTCGCGGACCAGCAGTCCGCTGTCAACGACGCCTACATCGCCCCCGTTCTGCCCAGCACCGGGGACGATGACTGGTCGGCGCCGGGCCTCGCCGCGGTCGAGGGCGTGGACGATGCCGCGGACGGGCGGCTCGACGGCGAGGGCAGGAGCGGGGCGGCGTACCAGCCCGCCGGCGCACTTCCTGAGGCCGACGACGGCGGAGCGGGTGTCGGGGCCCTCACGGGCGTTCTGGGACTGGCCGCACTGGCCTCCGGCGGTTACCTGGTCTACCGCATGACGCGCGGCGCCGACGCTCGCGACGGGCGCCGGGGCAAGCAGGGTGCAGGTTCCAGCACCGGGGCCGACCGGGTCCGGCACGAGGGCGATGGCCGCGATGGACCGCGGCGGCAGCCCGACCCGCTGGACTCGCTCAGCATCGACGAGTTGCGCGCGAAGGCCGGATCACGCCTGGTCGCGGCGGACGACGCCATCCGCTCCTCGGAGCAGGAGCTCGCCTTCGCTGAGGCGGCCTACGGCGAGGACGTCGTCGTGCCCTTCCGCGAGGACATCGCCGCCGCGAAGGAGCACATGCGCGCCAGCTTCCGTCTGCAGCACCAGCTCGACGACGAGATCCCGGATTCCGAGGCGGACCAGCGCTCGTGGCTCACGGAGATCATCGGACGCAGCCGTCGCGTCGACGAGTCGTTGAAGGCGCATCAAGAGCAGTTCAACGAGCTGCGCGGCCTGGAGAAGACCGTCCCCGACGCGCTCGAGCGGATCGACGCCGAGTTGCCCCGCGTGCGCGAACAGGTCGAGGAGGCCGACCGGACCCTGGTGCGCCTGCACGGTGAGTACGCGGACTCGGCTCTCGAGGAGGTCTCGGACAATGCGACCCAGGCCCGCGAACGCCTCGAGTTCGTCGAGACCGCGGAGCAGAAGGCCCGACAGGCGTGGCAGGACCAGGACCGGCCGACCGCGGCGCTCGCGGTGCGCACCGCCGAGCAGGGCCTGGCCCAGACCCGCACGCTGGTCTCGGCCGTGGCCAAGGCCGACGAGCGTCTGAGCGGGCTGCTCGACTCGGTCCGGCAGGGGCTGGGTCAGTCCGAGCAGGATGTCGCCGAGGCCGAAGCCGTCGTCCGCGCCGGGGGCGAGACGTCGCTGGCCGGTCCGGCCGCGGGGCTGCGCACGGTGGTCGAGGAGACCAAGCGCACCCTGAGCTCGGGCCGTCCGGACCCGCAGGCCCTGCTGCACCGTCTCGAGGATGCCCACCGCCAGCTCAGCGTCCCCCTGGGCGGGGTCCGGGGAGCCCGCGCCCAGGCCCGCCAGGCGGCCCAGCTGGTGCCCGGAGCAGTGCGACAGGCCCAGTCCCGGATCGATGGCACCACGGACTTCATCGCCGCCCGCCGCGGCGGCGTCGGCCCGGAAGCCCGCGGGCGTCTCTCGGAGGCGGAGCGGGTGCTCGACGAGGCCCGGGCCCTCACCCAGTCGGACCCGGCGCGCGCACTCGAGGCGGCACAGCACGCCTCTCACCTGGCTGAGCGCGCGAGCGAGCTGGCCCGCCGGGACGTCGCGAGCTTCGACCTGAGCCACGCCGGCATGGGGCCTCAGCTGGGGTCCGGGATGCGTCCGGGCGGCTACGGCGGCGGGTATGGGACCCCGTTCGGCGGCCGCGATCGGCGCGGTTCCGGCCGGAGCGCCGGCGCGGGCTTCGGCGGTGGACTCGGCGGGGCCCTGCTCGGCGGTCTCATCGTGAACTCGATGCTGGGCGGCAGCGGCGATTGGTCCGGCTCCGACTGGGGCGGCGGCGGCTTCGGCGACGGCGGCCTCACGGGCGGGGACTTCGGCGGCTTCGGCGACGGCAGCGGTGGCACCTTCTGACCGTCCCGGCGGCATGAACCCACCGATCACCGGGCGCCTGCGGCGCCCGTACGACGACTTCCGGATCCACCAGGAGACGGGACCTGCGGCGGGGCAGCTCGCCGCGGGCGAGGCGTCCGCTGCCCTGTGGCGGACGCGAAGGCAAGGTAGCAGGTCGGCGGCCCGATGCCGCGGACACACGACGAAAGGGACGACCCATGGTCAAGCAGTCCATCTTCGGCCGCATCTCGACGCTGGCGAAGGCGAACATCAATGCGATGCTCGACAAGGCTGAGGATCCGCAGAAGATGTTGGACCAGATGGTCCGTGATTACACCAACAACATCTCTGAGGCCGAAGCCGCGATCGCCCAGACGATCGGCAACCTGCGCATGATCGAGGACGATGCCCGCGAGGACCGCGAGGCGGCCGAGAGCTGGGGGCAGAAAGCGCAGGCCGCGTCGCTGAAGGCCGACCAGTTCCGCGCGGAGGGCAAGACCGCCGACGCGCAGAAGTTCGACAACCTCGCCAAGATCGCGATCGAGCGGCAGATGGACGCCGAGCAGCAGGTCCGCACGGCCGAGCCCACGATCGCCTCGCAGCGCGAGATCGTCGACCGGCTCAAGGGTGGTCTCACCACGATGAAGTCGAAGCGCCAGGAGCTGGTCGCCAAGCGTGACGAGCTGAATGCCCGGCAGAAGTCCGTGCAGGCTCAGACCGCCGTCGCTGACGCGGTGAAGTCGATCGACCTGCTCGATCCCACCTCCGAAGTCTCCCGCTTCGAGGAGAAGATCCGCCGTGAGGAGGCCCGCCTGCAGGGCCAGCAGGAGCTGGCCGCCTCCTCCCTGGACGCCCAGTTCGAGTCCCTGGAGGACATCGGCCACCAGAGCGAGGTCGAGGCCCGCCTCGCCGCGCTCAAGAGCGGAGGATCCCAGCCCTCGGCCCTGACCGCCGGCTCCGGTTCGACCGGCCAGGCGTCCTCCGACGCGGCCGAGCTGTCCATGGACTACTCGGCCGAGGGGGAGGACTCCGCCTCGCGCTGAGCCTCGGCCGCACAGGTCACGTCCCGGGGCTCATCCGCCCCCGCGGCCCCGCCCCACGGCGCAGCGTCACCGCTGCGCCGTGGGGCGGGGCCGGTTCGGGACCTCTCGTTCACGCGGCAGGGCAACCACGCCGCGCTGCGACCCGGTCAGCAGGCGCTCAGGTCGGCGATCTGGCCGTCGGTGCCGTAGTACGGGTGGGACTTCGACGACCACGTGGCCCAGGTCAGGACCGTCCCATCGCTCAGCACGGCCTCGTAGGTCTGGAAGGAGCGCCAGTACTGGTCGCTGTCGTGCCAGAGGGCGTCTGCATACGGCTCACGCAGCCGGAACTCGCCCATCTCGGGGATCATGAAGTTGCGGCAGCCGTTGGCATCCGTCTCATAGACACCCTGTCGCAGGGTGTTGTTGTCCTGAGTGACGGTCCAGGTGCTGGTGTACCCGACGTAGTCGTGGGCCTCGGAGTCCCGGCCGCAGGGACCGGAGGAGTTCTCGAGAGCCCAGATGTCGTAGGTCGCGGTGCCGGCCACGGAGCCGTTCGGGTCGCCCTTCGTGTCCTGGTACGTGAAGGTCGCGGTGTCCCCCGAGATGCCCTTCCACTGGCCGTCGGCCGCGAGGTACTGTGCACCGTTTCCGTTGCCGTCCACGTTGTTCACCCAGCGGAAGTCGTCATGGGCCAGATACTTCGTCGTGGAGACCGAAGTGACCGTGACGCCCTCGGGCAGGCCATCGACCCACACTCGGCCGAAGCTGGCGTCCGTGTAGGCCCAGTAATCGGTCTCGCTCTCGGTGCGGTACAGACCGCTCGAGGAGCTTGACGAGAGCTCACAGGCCATGGAACCGGCGAAAGCGGGAGACGCGGTGGTCACCGCCACCGCGGGCACCGACCAGGCCACCCCCGTGGCGACGGTGCGACGGCTGAGCGTGGCGCGGTTGGTGGTGGAATCAGTCATGGTGTTCTCCTCTGGCTCTGAGACGGTGAGCTGCCTGTGGGCCACGGCGTCGGAAGGGATTCCACACGCCGCCCATAGTGCGCTGAACGCTATCGCGGCACGTGTCAGAGGGGAAGGGTCATGACGACCGACCAGTCGCCCGTCTGAAGCGACGATCCGCATGATGCCGCGTGGCACGGCCGCCGCGTCACCTCGATGTGTTCTCCGACACCATGACGGGCGCCGGAGCGGCTCGGCGCGTCACGGGCGACTCGCAGATGCACAAGGCCCCCAGGACCGAAGTCCTGGGGGCCTTTCTCGTTGCGGGGGCAAGATTTGAACTTGCGACCTCCGGGTTATGAGCCCGGCGAGCTACCGAACTGCTCCACCCCGCGGCGACGGATTCAACTATACACACTCGGCACCGGATGTTCAAACGCAGGTCAGCAACCGGCCATCTGAACGTCGCCGATACGCCGCACGGCGTGGCCCTCGGCAACACAAGGCCACGCCGTGCGGTCTCGAGACGGGGCCGCACGGCCCCACCGGTCAGCCCTGCCCGTCTGCCGATCCGCCCTGCGCCTCGGCGTCCTGCGCGTCGGAGGGGCCTCCCCCGCCGTTACCGGTCGCCTCCTCCGCGTCGATCGCCTTCTGCAGGGCCTTGTCCAGGCGCTCCTGTTGGCGGCCGTACTCCGCCCAGTCGCCCTCGCCGAGTGCCTCCTCGCCCTTGTTGATGGCATCCTGGGCGTCCTTCAGCGCGCTGTCGAGCTCGGACCCAGAGCCCGACGGGGCCTCGGCGTCCTTCTCGTCACCCTTGTCTGCCTCGGAAGAGTCAGAGCCCTCCTCGCCGTCCTGCGCCTGCCCCTCGCGCGGGGTCACGGCGCCGGACTCACCCTCGAAGACCTGGTCCAGGGCCTCGTCGAGGGTGTCGGCGAAGCCGACCTTGTCACCGAAGGAGACGAGCACCTTGCGCACCGTCGGGTACGAGGTCGTGCCCGACGAGCGCACGTACACCGGCTGGACGTAGAGCACGCCGCCGGCCACCGGGAGCGTGATCAGGTTGCCGCTGATCACGTCGGAGGCTCCCTGACGCAACAGGTTCAGCTGCTGTGAGACCTGGTCGTCGGAGTCGAAGTTCGCCTGCGCCTGGCCGGGCCCGGGCACCGTCGTCTCACGGGGAAGCTCCAGCAGACGCAGAGTGCCGTAGCCCTCGGCTCGTTGGCCGTCCTCACCGGTGCCGGCGTCGCCGTCAGCGGCCAGGAACCCGTAGAGCACATTGCGCTGCTGCGTGCCCTCGGTGATCTGCGGGATGAACGTGCTGGTCAGCGAGAACGAGGGCTCCTTCTGACCTGGCATCTGCATCGTCATGTAATACGGCGGCTGCTTGACCTTCTCGTCCTTCTGCGTCGGGTCCGACGGAACGGACCACGCGTCGTTGTTCTCGTAGAAGTCGTCCGGGTCGGTCACGTGGTAGCGGCCCAGCAGCTCGCGCTGCACCTTGAACATGTCCTGCGGGTAGCGCACATGGTCCATCAGCTGGGCGCTCATGTCCCGGTAGGACTTCAACGACGAGGGGTACACCTTCTGCCACGCCTGCAGCAGCGGGTCCTGCTCATCCCACGCGTACAGGGTGACCGAGCCGTCATAGGCGTCCACGGTCGCCTTCACCGAGTTGCGGATGTAGTTGACCTCGCCGGAGAGAGAACGCTCCCCCGTCAGGGAGTCCGTGGTCGCCTCGCCCAGCGCCTGGCCGGCCGAGTACGGGAAGGCATCGGAGGTGGTGTACGCGTCCACGATCCAGGTGACGCGCCCGTCGACGATCGCCGGATACGCCTCGGAATCGGCGGTCAGGTACGGGGCCACCTTCTCGACCCGCTCGACCGGGTCCCGGTCGTAGAGGATCTGCGACTCGGAGTTCACATCCGAGGACAGCACCATTTCCGGCGAGCCGAACTTCACGGCGTAGACCAGCTGGTTGAACCACGAGCCGACCTTCGGGCCGCCGTCGCCGGAGAATGTGTAGGCGGTGTCCTCCGAGGAATCCGCCGACTGCGGGCGGTCGCGCTCCTGCGGCGCCGCACCCTCAGGGGCGCCCACCACCGAATACTCGGGCGAATTGCGGCCGAAGTAGATGCGCGGCTCATAGTCCTCGTCGGAGCTGAGCTTGCCCGTGCTCGGGATGCCCGAGAGCAGGAACTCGGGGCGGCCACCCGCACCGACCTCGGAGGCGTCGGCGGCGACCACGCCGTAACCGTGCGTGTAGATGGTGTGGGCATTGACCCACGACTGATCCTCGGACACGTTCACATCGCGCACCGAGATCACCGTGTCGCGCTTCTCACCGTCGATCTCATACCGGTCGACGTGGAGCGTGTCCGGGAAGTCGTAATACGGGCGGAACTGCTGCAGCTGCCCGAACGTCTGGGACAGCAGGTTCGGGTCCATCAGGCGCAGGTTCGCCGTGTTCGCCGCCTCACCGGCCAGAGCGCCCTTCTCGGCCTGGGTCGATCCCTCGTAGTCGGTGACCTCGACCTTGTCGAGGCCGTAGGCCTCACGGGTGAAGTCGATGTTGCGCTTGATGTACTCCGACTCGAGCGAGCGCTCCGAGGGCTGCACCTGATACTGCTGCACCAGGAACGGATACCCCGTGCCGACGACCAGCGCCGTGATGACCAGCACCGAGGTGCCGATGATCGCCGGCCGCCACCGGCCCCGCAGCGCCGCGAACACGAACAGTCCCGCCACGATCAGGGCCGTGACCGCGAGAATCGCCTCGGTCGGGATGACCGCGTTGACGTCGGTGTACATGGCGCCCGCCCACTCGCCGTCCTGGGACTGCAGAGTTCGGTAGCGCTGCAGCCAGAAGCCGACGCCCTGCAGCAGCACCAGCAGCGCGGCCACGACGCCGATGTGCCGACGAGCCCCCGGCTCCACGGTGACCCCGCCGCGCTCCTCGATGCGGATGCCGCCGTAGAGGTAGTGCACGAGCAGCCCGGCGATGCCCGCGATCAGCACCACCGAGTTGAGGAACGCGAGCACCAGCCCCAGGAACGGCAGGGTGGCCATGTAGAAGCTCAGGTCGAGGCCGAACTGCGGGTCGGTCCGGCCATAGGGCACCTGGTTGAAGAACAGCAGCACGGTCTGCCAGCCGTTCATGGCGGCAGACCCCGCGAACACGGCGAGCACTGCCGGAACGGCGAGGAAGACGAGCCGGCGCACCGGCTCGAGCTGACGCTGGTATCGGCCCAGCGAGTCACGCGCGCCGCGCGAGCCGTCCTTCGGTCGGCTGCGCCACCCCCGGTGCAGGGCGAACCAGACGGCAAGGCCCATCACGAGCGCGGCCACGGCGAACAGTGCGGCACGAGTGCCGAGCTCGGTCCAGTACACCTGGGCGAAGCCCAACTGGCTGTACCAGAGCACGTCGGTGTACACGACCGTGAACAGCACGAACAGCCCCACCAACAGACCGACCGCGATGATCGTCAGCAGCAGGGCACTGGGACGTCCAGGCCCCTCACGGCGCGCGGACGGCCTGGAACCCCGGCCGCCTCCCGCGCCGCCGGCCGAGCCGTCTGACCCGTTCTGGGGCGGACCGCCAAACGGTCCGAAGCTCTCGCGTGCGAAGCTCACTGCACTTCCTCTCCTCGCCCCGCCGAGCGCGGGGCCTGACCTGACGCGGCCTCAGCCGCACGTACGCACCCCGTCCGGGGCGGAATCCTCTGCCACGGCCCGCAGAACGGCGCGCGCGGTGCCGACCGTGTCCACGGCGTAGACGGTGATGCCCTCGGGCACGCGTCCGTCCAGGTCGGCACAGTTGTCCTGCGGGGCCAAGAACACCTCGGCGCCGACCCGCCGGGCACCGCGCACCTTCTGCGCGATGCCGCCGATCGGCCCGACGCTGCCGTCCTCCGTCACCGTGCCGGTCCCGGCGATGTGCCGCCCGCCGGTCGCCTCACCCGGGGTGAGGCGGTCGATCACCGCCAGGGAGAACATCAGCCCGGCGGAGGGGCCACCGATCTCGTCCAGTCGCATCTCGACCTCCACGGGGACGTCGTAGTCGCGCTGCAGGTACACGCCCATCTGCCACCGCTGCCCCGCGTTGGCCGGCGCCGGCGCCACGGGCACCTGCACCGTGCTCGTCTCGCCGTCGCGGCGGATCTGCAGGCGCACAGGATGTCCCTGCGAGGCGTCGACGACCGAGACGAGCGACTCCATGCCCGTGACCGGCTCATCACCGGCGCGCAGCAGGACGTCGCCGGAACGCAGCACCTCGCCCGCTCGCGATCCCTCCGCGATCTCGCTCACGACCAGGTGGCTCTCATAGTCCACGCCGAGCTCGCCGAGCGCGGCGGCCACTGCGACCTGCTGGGACGAGACCATGGCGGCGCTGTTGCCCCGGGAGACCTCCTCGGCCGTGGTCCCGGTGGGATAGACCGTCTCACGGGGGCTCAGGTCCTGCCCGGGGTCGAGCAGGGCGGCCACGAGGTCCGGGAGCATCGTCGTGGAGGTCGGCGGCCCACCGACCATCACCGTGGTCAGGTCGAGCCGGCCGCTCCCGCCGTCCTCCTCGACCTTAACCGGAAGATCGGCCCCCGCGTCGACGGCCACACTCAGCACCTGTCTGCCCTCGAGCTCGCCGAGCACGTCGATTGCCGGACCGGGCCCCTCGACCAGATAGGGGGTCGGAGCGCACAGCGCCACGGCAGCCGACACGACGGCGACGGCTCCGGCCAGCCGACGACGTCCGGTCGCCGCACCGGACCGACCGGCAGGGCGCGCGGCGCGCTCGTCGGCGGCGCGGGCGGGGCGGCAGGAGCGGGACACGCGGCGACCTCGTCTTCACGTCGTGGGCAGGACTGTCACAGGTGACGGACAGCCCCGAGGTCGTCTCAGTCTACCGATCGGGGCGCGCCCGGCGACCCGATGGGCGGATACCCTTGGGTGCCATGACCCACGACTCGCAGAACCGCGGACAGGACAACGAGCGCGATCCCCTCGAGGACATGCTGCGCCAGCTCTTCGGCGGGCAGGCGCCCGACGCGGACGAGGTGCGGCGTGCCATGGAGAACATGGGCGGCGCTCCCGGCGGCATGGGCGGCTTCGACCCGTCGCAGATGGACCCGGCGATGATGCAGCAGGCCATGGCGCAGTTCCAGTCCATGATGAACGCGCAGGCCTCCTCGGACTCCGGGCCCGTCAACTGGGACCTGGCCACCCAGGCCGCCCGGCAGGCCGTCGCCGGCTCGGATCCCTCCGTCGGTACCTTCGCCCGGCGCGAGGTGGACGACGCCCTGCGTCTGGCGGAGATGTGGCTCGACGGCGCGACCGCGACCGAGCAGACCGGGCTGATCGGCAAGGCGTGGTCGCGGGCCGAATGGGTCGAGTCCACGATGGACAACTGGCGCCGCCTCACCGAGCCGGTGGCCACCTCGATCTCGAACGCGATGTCCCAGGCGATGCAGCAGCAGCTTCCGGGCCAGCTGCCCGAGGGGATGGACGGCATGCTCGGCGGGCTGGCCCCAATGCTGCAGAACATCGGCGGGCAGATGTTCGGCATGCAGCTCGGCTCGGCGATCGGGGCCCTGGGCAAGGACGTGCTCACCGGCTCGGAGACCGGGTTCCCGATCGCCGGGCACACCCTGTCAATGGTGCCGACGAACATCGAGGAGTTCGGCGACGGGTTGAACGTGCCGGACGATCAGCTGCGGATCTACCTGGCCCTGCGCGAGGTGGCGCGTCTGCGCCTGTTCCTGCACTCGCCGTGGCTCGAGCGGGACCTGTTCGCCGCCATCGAGCAGTACGCCGCGGGCCTGCGGATGGACGTCGAGGGCATCGAGTCCGCCGCCGCCTCGGTCGACCCGATGGATCCGGAGTCGATGCAGCAGGCGTTCACCGGCACCTCGTTCATCGCCGAGCCGGACGCGACGCAGCGGGCCGCGCTCGAGCAGCTTGAGCTGCTGCTGGCCCTCATCGAAGGCTGGGTCGACGTCGTGGTGACGGAGGCGGCGGCTCCCCTGGAGTCCGCCGCCGCGCTGCGCGAGACGATGAACCGGCGCCGGGCCTCCGGTGGTCCGGCCGAGCATGCGTTCGCCGCGCTCGTGGGCCTCGAGCTGCGCCCCCGGCGGCTGCGCGACGCCGCGGCGTTCTGGGAGGAGATCACGCGCTCTCAGGGCAAGGAGTACCGAGAGGATCTGTGGCGTCACCCCGAACGACAGCCCACCGCCGAGGACCTGGATGATCCGACCGGCTATGCCGAGCGGCGCCGCGCGACCGACGCCTCGACCGACGCGCTGGACCAGGAGCTGCGTCGCCTGCTCGACGGCGGGTTCCCGGACGCCCCAAAGGAGGGCTGAGCCGGGCCTGACGCCGACCGCCCCGACGGTGGCCGCCGTCACCGGGGCGCGTCGTCCGGGCTGCGCTCGGGGGTGTCGGGTTCGGGCACCTGATGGGCCTGCAGCCCACGTCCGGTGGCATAGGTGACCCCGTCGAGGAACGCCATCGCCTCGCCGTAGCGAGGAAACCGGTCGACCAGCCGGCGGAAGGCCCGGCCGTGGCCCGGTTCGATCAGGTGGGCCAGCTCGTGGACGAGCACGGCGTCCCGCACCCAGCCCGGCATCGGCGCCAGCTGAGCGCTGATGCGGATCCGCCGCGTCTCCGGGGTGCACGAGCCCCACCGGTGCCGCTGCCTCGTCGAGTACACGACCGCGCTCGGCGCCGGTGCCTCGGGCAGATGCCGGGCGCGCAGCTGTTCGGCCCGCCGACTCAGCTCGGCCTGCTCTTGCGCGTCCGGGCGCGCGGATACGTCCGCGGCCGGCAGCGGTCCCTGACCACGCGGGCCCGCGCCGTCTGCACCGACGGCCTCGGCACCGCTGCGGGACGCCGCGGGTGGGGCTTTGGCGATCATCGTGCGGATCCACGCGCGCTCCTCACCTCGGCCCAGTCCCGCCGGCATGAGCACCCGGAGCCGTCCCTGCCGCCAGGACGCGGAGATCGTCTTGCGTCGTGCGGTGGAGCGGACCAGCTCGATCGGGACGCCGTCGACGTCCAGCAGCTGGGTGCTGCGACGGGTCGGGGCCGAGCGACGGGCGGAGTGCGAAGAGGCTGGCATGCGGGCCATTGTCTCCGATGCCCGCCCCGCGCGACGCGGCTGAGCAGCACAGCAGGGGCGCGTCACCACGGCTGTGGACGACGCTCCCAGGGCCTGCGGGCGACGGGCACGCTGGTGGGCGAACACGTCGCACACCGGCAGAGAGGGACCCGTCACATGCGCATCGACCACCGATTCCGACCCGTGCAGATCGCCCCGGGCCACGTCCAGATCGGCACGGGACCGCAAGCGGTCCGCCTCGAGACCGAGGTACCCGGCGTGCCCACGCTGCTTGACGAGCTCACGGACGCGCAGGGCTGGACGGGCAGCCTGGACGCGCTCGCGCGCCGCTGCGGGATCTCCGGGCCCGCGCTGAGGAGCCTGCTCAGACGACTGACGCCCGTGCTCGACCCACACGCGTCCGGGGACGCCTCCGAGGCCCCCGGCTGCCCGCCGGACGGTGGACCCCGGATGCCGGAGCAGGCGCAGGTGCTGGGCCTGGGCCGCACCGGCGCGGCGATCGTGCTCGCCCTGACCGAGGCCGGCGTGCAGCGGCTCGCGCTCGGCGACGACTCCCCCGTCGGACTCGAGGACCTCGGCACCGGATTCGCCGCACGCGACGTCGGACATCCGCGTGCCGCGGCCCTGGCCCGCCGGGTGGACGAGCTGCAGCAGCGCGCCCTGTGCCTGCCCTGCCCGATGCCGCGCGAGTCCGGGCACGGGCCCGGCAGCGCAGAGCGCGCGCTCGGTCCCTGGCTCGGCGAGGTGACAGTCGTGGTCACTCGCGGTGCCTGGGACCCCGGCCTGCTGGCCCGCGCGGGCGCCGCCGGTCAGCCGACGCTGCCGGTCGTGCTCGACTCGACCGGGGCCGATGTGGGCCCGTGGTGTGCCCCCGGCGCGCCGGGGTGCCCGCTGTGCCTGGAGAGCGAACAGGAGCGCGATGACCCGCTGCGTGCTCGCCGTCTGCGGGCCCTGCGTCACGCCGGCGCGGGGCGGGAACCGATCGCGACGGCGCAGTCAGTCGCGGGCCTCGTGACCCAGCTGCTGCACCGGGGTCCGTCCGCGACCGGCGGTCTCCGGTGGCGTCTGGACGACACGACGGACGGGCCCGCGCTGAGGCGCGCTCCGGTCTCCGCGCGCCCGGGGTGCGTGTGTGCCGTCCCCACGGACGTGTGGCTGGACGATGCGCAGGCCGCGGCGCTGCTGGGGGCGGTGTGAGCGCGCTCGCGCGATGCTCCCGCCGCCCCGTTCAGGCCGGCTGCGGGCCGTGGAGCAGTTCCAGCAGCTCGGGCCCGTAGCGTTCGAGCTTCTTCTGCCCCACCCCGGAGATGCGCAGCAGCTCGGCCGCGGTGCGGGGCATCGTCTCGGCGATCGCCACCAGCGTCGCGTCCGTGAAGATCACGAACGCCGGCTGCCGGGCCGCCTTCGCCTGGACGGAGCGCCAGTCCCGCAGCGCGTCGAGCACGTTCTCGTCATAGGTGGCCGGGCAGTCCAGGCAGCGGCCCAGCTTCCGTTCGGCGCCCGAGTCCAGCGGCTGCCCGCACGTGCGGCAGGTCTCGGCGGAGGCGGCGCGCCGCGATCGGCCTGGCCTGGACCGGTCCGCGGCCCCGCCCCGCCCGGGGGCGGTGGGGTCGAGAGTCCTCGTTCCACCCAGGGTTGGGTCGATCGCGCGCAGGAATCGGCTGGGCCGCCGCTTCGAGCGGCCGCCGGCGCGGGCAAGCGGCCACGTCAGGCACAGGTGCCGTCGGGCGCGGGTGATTCCGACGTAGAGCAGGCGCCGCTCCTCATCGACGTCCTCGGCGGTGTCCGCGAAGGAGATCGGCATGAGCCCCTCGGTGAGCCCGACCAGGAACACGGCGTCCCACTCCAGGCCCTTGGCCGAGTGCAGGGAGGCCAGTGTGACGCCCTCGACGGCGGGCGCATGCTGGTTCTCGGCGCGGTCCTCGAGCTCGGCTACCAACACCGGCAGCGTGAACTCGTCTCCGCGTGCTTGAGCCAGCTGCTCGGCCAGCTGCACGAGGGCGTTCAGGGACTCCCAGCGCTCACGGTGGGCCCCCGAACCGGCCGGCGGCTCGGCCTCGTATCCGAGGCTGGCCAGCACGTCCCGGACCCGGTCGATCACGTCCGTGCCCGTCAGGTCCTGGGCCGAACGGGCGGCCGCGCGCAGCTGCAGGATGCCCTCGCGCACCTCACGCCGGGAGAAGAACCGTTCGCCGCCACGCAGCAGGTAGCCGATTCCCGCAGCGGTCAGAGCCGTCTCGAACGCTTCGGACTGACCGTTGGTGCGAAAGAGCACCGCGATCTGCGAGGCCGGCACGCCCTGGTCGAGCAGCCCGCGGATCCGCTCGGCCACCCACCCGGCCTCCGCCTCGTCGTCGGCGCATTCGGCGAACTCGACGTCGGGACCGTTCTCTCGCTGGGCGACGAGTTCGAGCGGCTCGGGCCAGTGCGGCAGCGTCCGGTCTCGACGTCCCGCCGCGGTGCGGTCGGCCAGCAGCCGGTTGGCCGCCTGCACGATCTGCGGGGTCGAGCGGTAGTCGCGGATCAGTTTGATCTGTCTGGCCTCCGGGAATCGCTCGCGGAAGTCCGTCAGATACCGCGAGGTCGCGCCCGTGAACGAATAGATGGTCTGCGAGGAGTCGCCCACGACGCACAGGTCCTCGCGGCCGCCGAGCCACAGGTCCAGCAGCATGTGCTGCAGCGGGGAGACGTCCTGGTACTCGTCGACGACGAACACCCGGTACTGCTCGCGGACCATGGCCGCCACGCGCGGCTCGTCCTGCAGCAGCCCGACGAGCACCAGCAGCACGTCCTCGTAGTCGAGCAGGTTCTGCGCCCCCTTGAGCTCCTCGTACCCGGCGTAGAGGCGGGCAATGGTCACGGGCGTCCATCCCGCCGGAAGATCCCGTCCGACGGCGGCCTGCGGGTACGACTCGGGTGTGTGCAGCGAGACCTTTGCCCACTCGATTTCCCCGGCCAGATCGCGCACCGCCGCCCGGTCCACGCTCATGCGCATGCGCTGGGCGACCTGCGTCAGCAGGCGCACCTTGTGTTCGACGAGACCGGGCATCGATCCGCCGATGGTGAACGGCCAGAAGTACTGCAGCTGACGCATGGCCGCTGAGTGGAACGTCCGGGCCTGCACGCCGTGCACACCCAGGTCCCGCAGCCGGGTGCGCATCTCGGCCGCCGCGCGCGCCGTGAACGTCAGGGCAAGAGTGCGGTGGGGGTCATACACGCCCGAGGCCACGCCGTAGGCGATGCGGTGGGTGATTGCCCGGGTCTTGCCGGTGCCGGCGCCCGCAAGGATGCAGACAGGCCCGTGCAGGGCGGTCGCGGCCTGGCGCTGCTCGGCGTCGAGGCCGCGGAGGATCTCGTCGGGCGAACTCACGGCGGACGCGGTCTCCTTCACGGGCGGGCGGGGTGCCGGGACGGCGGACGACCTGACAGGACGGGCGCGGTCGGGCGCTTCACCGTATCAACAGCCCTCACAGCGGCAGGACATCATCCCTCGCGCCACGGCTGCCTCGGGCGCGTTCCGGCGCTCGGACGCCTAGGCTGGAGCCCGTGACTTCCCCTCATTTCACTCTCGCCGCGCTCGCCGCGGCCGCCGTCCCGGGCCTGGCCCCGACCGGCGTTGCCGAGAGCCCGGACGATCCCCATGAGTTCGAGTCCGTCGTCGTCTTCGACGACAAGCGCCAGCGGTGGCGCGTGCGGCGGCCGCTGACGGAGCAGGCCGCGATGCGGCTCGAGACGGAACTGCAGGTGCTGGCCGGATTCACGCCGTCGGTGAAGGCGGGCCTGCCCTTCCGCACGCCGTCGGTCGCCGGTGCGGTGAGGCAGGACCAGCTGCGCACGTTCGTCTATCAGGACATGCCAGGCGCGGTGCTCGGGCTCGAGGAGCTCGTCGCGGCCGACGCGAGGACGGCACAGGACATCGCCCGGGCGATGGCCGCGATCCACGGCCTCGACGAGCAGGTGGTGCGTGAGGCGGATCTGCCCGCGTACACCGCCGAGGACGTGCGCACGCGGCGGCTGAACGAGCTCGACCAGGCCGCGACGACCGGGCGCATCCCGCCGGTGCTGCTGCGCCGCTGGGAGGCCGCGCTCGAGGAGGAGACGCTGTGGCGCTTCGAGCCGGTGCCGGTGCACGGTGACCTGCACGAGGACAACCTGCTGTTCGAGCGCGGACGGCTGGTCGGAGTCATCGGCTGGACGGACCTGCACATCGGCGATCCGGCCGAGGACCTGGCCTGGCTCGCCTCGGCGGACGACCCCGAGTTCGCCGCGTCCCTGTTGCAGGCATACCGCGAGCGTCGGGACGAGGGGGCCGACGCGTCGGCGCCGGATCCGCACCTGATGCGGCGGGCGACGCTCGCCGCCGAGTTCGCCCTCGCCCAGTGGCTCGTGCGCGGCGTGGACCGTCGGGACGCGACCATGATCGCTGAGGCCGAGCAGATGCTCGCCGAGCTGACCGCCGCCGTCGAGGCCGCCGAAGCCCCGCGTGCCGGGCACGAGACCGGGCCCGCCCCGACGGCACAGGACGCCGGAGCGGGGCAGCCGGGCCCGCGGCCCGCCTGACGCGCGCTCCCCCAGCGGCCGGCCCAGCCGCCGCGGGCGGCCTCCTCGGGGGCTTCCTCGAGCCTCAGTCACCGGTGCGACCGAGCGCGTCGGCGAGGATCCGCTCGAGCGTCTCCTCGTCCGCCAGGTCTGTCATCCGCCGTTCGACGCCGTGGGCCACGTAGACGAACGAGGCGTCGATGTTCTCGATCGGAATCGCGTGCAGCCGCGACCACGCGAGCCGGTAGACGGCCAGCTGCAACCCCTTGAGTTCGAGTTCAGCTCCGGTGGGGACCGCTCCGGTCTTCCAGTCGACCAGCTCCCACCGGGCCTGCGGGTCGTACGGGTGGCCGGGCCGGGCGCCGTCACGGTAGATCGCGTCGACGCGTCCGCGCAGGGTCAGCCCCGCCACGGTGGTCTCGACGGCGGCCTCGACGAACGCCGGGGTGCGGTCGGCCCACCGGGAGGCCAAGAACCACTGCTTCATCGACTCCAGGTCCAAGGCGTCGTCCATCCACGCGTCGGCCGCATCCTGGGGGTCGTCGATGTCGAGCATGCCGGAGGCGTCGAAACGGTCCTCGAGCCAGGCGTGGAAGGCGGTGCCCCGTCGTGCGGCGTGGGCTGGCTGCCTGGGCATGGGGCGGCGCAGCTGGTCGGCCACCTTCTGCGGGTCCGAGGCCAGCTCGCCGTACAGAGACACCGAGACGTGACTGGGCAGGGCGACATGGTCGCTGGCCCCCTGCAGGCTCTTCTCGCGGCGCACGACCCAGTCCAGCTGACGGCCCAGCGTCGAGTCCGGATCGAGCGCGTCGGGCTCAGCCGCGCGGACGGCCCGGGCCGCGGCCTCGACCGCCGCTCTGCGCGGACGCGAGCGTCGCGGCAGGGGCCGCCACGCGTCCGTGGCGTCGGGGTCGTCGGGGTCGACCTCGTAGACCTCGGGCCCGTCGAGCGGGTCGAAGGGCCACAGGGCCGCGCGCACGCGGCCCAGCGCCGGGTTGGTCTCCGTCTGCTCGGACTCGTCGAGACGTCGTCCCCACTCGATGCCGGGGACCCGACCGACCAGCTGCGCGGCGTCGGTGAAGAAGTCCGAGGCCGGCGCGGGCCGGGTGACCGTGCCCTTCCAGCGGGTGGTGCTCAGCCACAGCTCACGGCGGGCGCGGGTGTACGCGACGTAGGCCAGACGTCGTTCATCGGCCAGGACGTGCTCGAACAGCAGGTCACGATGGTCTGGCACCTCGCCGACCTTCGCGCGCGAGGCCGCCATGAGCCGCTTCGAACTGCCGAACCAGTCGCGCTGGTCCTCCGCCCAGGAGGGATCCCACTGCGGCAGGGCGCGCGCGTCCCCGCGCAGCGGCCACGGCAGGGCGCCCGAGCCCTTGTCCATCCACGACGTGATGCGCGATGTGGAGGGGAACGTGGCCTGCAGAAGTCCGGGCACCGCCACGACGTCCCATTCAAGGCCCTTCGCGGCGTGCGCGGTGAGCACGGTGATCGCGTGCGGGTCCGGCTCCGCACCCTCGATGGGCAGGCCCTTCTCATGTTCCTCGGCCGACTCCACCCAGTCCAGGAAGGCGCGCAGCCGGCCCGGCCCGGCCGGGCCACGGGCGGCGAAGTCCCTCGCGACGTCCACGAAGGCGTTCAGGTGCCGTCGCGCCGAGACCGCCGACGTGCCGGGACGGATCGCCAGCTCGACGTCCAGGCCCAGGCTGCGTTCGATCTCGGCGATCAGATCGGGCAGGTCGTCGTCCGCGCGGCGAGCGAGACGACGCAGCAGCTCGCGCAGTCTCCGCAGTCGGGCCAGCCCCTCCTCGGAGAACTGGGCGCCGTGCTGGCCACGCCATGTGCTGCGTTCTCCGGGCAGGTCGTCGACCGCTTCGAGCAGGACCGCGGCGTCGGCCTCTTCCTCGTCGCTGACCGGTTCCTCGGCCGGCTCCCCCGCCGCGCGGGCACGCAGTCGCGCCAGGAACCGGGCCCGCTCGGCGAGCAGGGCGAGGTCGGCGGTGCCGATGCGCCAGCGGGGGCCGGCGAGCAGGGTGAGCAGCCGGTCGGACCGGGTCGGGTCGGCAAGCAGGTGCAGCACACCGAGCACCTCGGCCACCTCGGGCAGGGTGAGCAGCCCGGTGAGTCCGAGCACCTCGTAGGGCACGCCCGCCTCGTCGAGGGCCGCGAGGATCGGGTCGAACTGGCTCCTGGTGCGGCACAGCACGGCTCGGGTGGGCGGCTCTGCGCCGGCCTCGCGGGCGTCGTCCGCGAGGGCGGCCAGCCGTGCGACGACGTCGGCGGCCTCCTCATGGTCGGTCAGGTGCTCGTCGAGGCGGACGTGGCCGGTCCCCGCCTCGGGCCGCGGACGCAGTGGACGCACCCGCACGGGGGCGTCGTCGGGCTGGGCCAGCGGGGCGACGACGGCGTTGGCCAGGTCGAGGATCGCGCGATCGTTGCGCCAGGCCACGGTGAGGTGGGAGACGGACGCCGGCGAGCGCTGAGCGGCCGTGTCCTCGGAACGGTCGACGACCGGGAAGGCGTGGGGGAACGTGAACAGCTGACCGGCCGAGGCCCCACGGAAGCCGTAGATCGACTGGTGGGGGTCACCGACGGCGGTCACGCTGTGCCCGGCCCCCTCCCCCGCTGCGCCGAAGAGGCCGCTGAAGATCTGCATCTGCGCGTGTGAGGTGTCCTGGAACTCGTCGAGGAGCACGACGCGCCACCGGTCGCGTTCGAGCCGGCCCACCAGCGGCACCTCGGCCGCGATGGTCGCGGCGTGGCGCAGCAGGTCCCCGAAGTCCATGACCTCCGCCTCGGCCTTGGCCGCGGCGTACTGCTCGACCAGCTCGGCCATGACGCGCCGCGTGCGCAGGGACACCAGCAGCTCGTGCACGTCCTTCGTCGGCTCGGTCCGACGGCCCGCCGGCGGCAGGGACTGGCCGTGAGCGATCACCCCGTCGAGATACGCGACGACCTCCTCGGCGGTGCGCAGGTGCTCGGCCATGTCCGAGGAGAGACTGAGGGCGCCGGAGACCAGCGTGGACAAGGACGGCAGCCCTCCGGTGGCCTGCAGCCGGTCGATGGGCAGCTCGGAGGCGATCTGATGCATGAACCGGTAGGCGTCGGCGTCGCCGATCAGAGTCGCCCCGGGCTCGACGCCGATCCGCAACCCGTGGTCGCGGACGAGGCCCCCGGCGTACGAGTGGTAGGTCGACACCTCGGCGTGCCCGAGCTGCTCGGGGTCGACCGCGAGTCCGGGGATCTCGAGCCCGGAATCGAGCAGCGCCCGCAGCCGCGCGTTGATCCGGTGGCCCAGCTCGCCGGCGGCCTTGCGGGTGAACGTCACGCCGAGCACCTGGTCGGGCAGGACCAGGCCGTTGGCGACGAGCCAGACGACGCGGTCGGCCATGGTCGCGGTCTTGCCCGAGCCGGCGCCCGCGATCACGAGCCGGGGCGAGAGGTCGGCGGCGATGACCTCGGCCTGCTCCTGGGTGGGCGGGAACGAGCCGAGTCGTTCGGCGATCTCGGCGGGGCTGTACCGGGCCTGCGCGGCGGCGGACATCACGGCAGGGCTCCTCTGCGGGGTGCTCATCGGGTCCATTCGGTCACCTCTCGACCCTGCGCGCACAGCGGGCACAGGGCCGCGTTGCGGCACGGGCCGGGTCCGTCGTGCAGCACGAGCAGACGTGGTCCGAGACTGCGCGCGGCGGCGGTGACGACCTGCCGCGGAGCCCAGTCGTCGGCCGTGGTGATCGGATCCTGGGGCTGTTCCTTGACCTCGGACCTGTTGGCGGCGCCGAGCTGCACGAGCCGTGCTCCAGCGGGTTCGTGCGGGTCCACCAGACCGCCGCGGTGCTCGGCGCCGTCGAGCGCCCCGGCCCGCACGGCCACCTGATAGGCGGCCAGCTGGGGCAGGCGCGGCAGCTCCGCCGCGGTTGGCGGGGTGGTCCCGGTCTTCAGGTCCACGACGATCGGCCGGCCCGCGGCGTCGACCTCGAGTCGGTCGATCACCCCGACGATGCGCACCGGCACGGTCTCGTCGGCCAGAACGACGTCCACGCGGACCTCCTCACCGACGCTGCGCCGACCGGCGAGGTCGGCCTGGTCGAGGTAGCGCACGTAGGACTCGACGCGATGCCGCAGGTCCTCCCGCGTGGCTTCGGCGGTCCACCCCGGCGGCAGAGCCAGCTCGGCCAGGCGGCGTGTCAGCTCCGCGCGGACGGCCTCGGCGGGGCCCTGCGGGTGGTGCTCGGCGATCGAGTGCACGAGCACGCCGACCTGTTGCGCGGTGGTGGCGGGCTGGTCGCCGCCGGCGAGGGAGACGAACCAGTCGAGCGGGTTCTCCAGCAGGGTCTGCACACGCGAGGGCGACAGGCGTACCGGCTCCGTCGGCCGACCGCTCTCGTCCAAGGGCACCAACGGTGCGTCGGTGCTCAGCGGCCCCAGGCCCCACCAGTGCTCCGGATCCGCGGCGCGCACACCCTGCGCCGCGAGCCACGCGAGCCCCGCGGCGGCCTCGTCCGGGGTGATCGACTCGCCGGTGCCCGGGCCGTCGGCCTGCATGGCCGGCCGCGCATGGTCCTGTTCGAGGACGGCGCGCAACCGGGCGACCGCCGCACTCGAGGTCAGCGCCGGCGGGACGTGCGTGTGAGCGTAACCGCCGCTGCGGTGCCTCGGCACCGGGCCGATCAGCTCCAGGAACTCCGAGGGGGCGGTGTCCGCGTCGGCCACCGCCGTGCCGAGGACGGTGCGTCGGGCACGGGAGACGGCGGCGGCGAAGGACCGCAGCTCGTCTCGACGGACCTCGGCCAAACGCGTGCGGTGAGGCGTCGGCCACTCCTGTCCAGGGCCCGCACCGACGAGGTCAACCAGGTCCGTCGCCCCGAGCAGCTGGCCGCGCAGGCGGGTGTTCGGCCACACCCCGTCCTGGACGCCCACGACGATCACCGTGTGCCACTGGCGACCTGCCGCCGTCGCCGGGGTGAGCACGTGCACGGCGTCCCAGCCGGCCGAACCGCGGGCGAGCGAGTCCATCGGCAGGTCCTGGGACTCCATGTACGTCGAGAACGCGTCGGCACGGCTGCCCGGGAACTGGTCGACGTACCGCTCGGCCAGTTCGAACAGGGCGACGACGGCGTCGAGGTCGGCATCGGCGCGTCGGGCCTCGCACCCGGCGTCGGGTCGGTCGCTGCGGCCGAACGCCGTGCGGCCCAGGGCGGTGCGGCGCCAGGCCTGCCCCCGCTCCGCGGCGGACCACAGCGCCCACAGGACCGTCTCGGCGGTGGCATCCGCAGCTGAGGCTGCCGCCAGCCCCGCGTGCAGCATGCGGGACAGCCGCTGCAGCCCGTGGTGGCGTTCGGTCTCCGGACCGATGATGTCGGGCTCGACCAGAGCCTGAACGAGCAGCTCGGCGCTGGAGCGTCGGCCGCCACGGGCCCGCTCCGCCGTGAGCAGGTCCTGGCGCAGTCGGCGCACATGCAGTGCCGTCATCGCGCCATACCGGCCGCGCAGCAGCGCGTCGACGTCCCCCGCCTCGAGCACCTCGGTCAGGCGCGCTCCCGGCCTCGCCGGCGCCGCGGGTTCCCCGTCGGCGGGGACCACGGGCGTGCCGAGGTCGACGACGAGCCGCAGCAGCCGCAGCAGCGGCGCGACGGCGGGCTCGTCCTTGAGCACGGTGCCCGCGGAGTCGTGACGGACCGGGACCCCCTGGCCCTCCAGGAACCGGGCCAGACCCGCAACGCGCGCACCGGTGCGGGCGAGGACGGCGATGTCGTCCAGCGGCACCTGGCAGTCGTGATGGACCTGGAGCACGCGTTGCAGGACGAACTGGTCCTCGTGTGCGAGGGAGGCCAGCACGTGGGCTGATGAGTCGAACGCGGCCGGCTCCGATTCCTCGGCCGGCACGGCGCTGGCCTCGTGGAGCGCCCGCGCGTGTTCCGGGAAGCCCGCTCCGAGACGCCGTGCCACGCGGGCCCAGGCCGCGTGCACGTCCGCGTGCATCCGGAACCCCCGAGTGAGCCGGTGCGTGCGTCCTCCGCCGAGCCGCTCCAGCACCTGGCCGACCAGATCCGGACGCGCACCGCGAAAGCCCTGGACGGTCGTGTCCGGTGCGGCGGCGAGCAGGACGTCGGCCTCGTGCCCGAGCACCGCGAGCAGCTCGTGCATCGCGGGGGTGGCCTCCTGCAGATCGTCGACGACGATGAGCTCGATCCGCTCCCGCTCGGCCCGGGCAAACTCTTCGATCGCGTCCGGCGCGGCGAGCCCGGTCGGTTCCTCAGACGAGAGCAGCCGCACCGCGGTGGAGATCAGCCCGGCCGGGTCGAACGCCTCGGCCATGCCCAGATCGAGACGGTCGCGGTAGTCCTGCAGCAGCACGGCGGCCGCCTCCCACTCCGGCCGACCGTGCTCGCCGCCCAGAGCCTGTAGGTCTCCCGGTTCAACGCCGAACTCGCTCATGCGGTCCACGAGCTCGCGCACCTCGCGGCGGAACCCGCGCGTGGGCACGGCCTCCAGCAGCTCTGTGGGCCAGGGCGGGGCGGGCAGCAGTCCGGCCTCATAGCTCTCCAGCAGCTCGCCGATGAGCGTGTCCTGCTCCGCGCCGGAAAGCAGACGGGGCGGTCGGGCCAGATGCGCCAACGGACCCGCCAGCCGTGCCCGACGGATCAGGTCGAACGCGTAGGAGGCCCACGTCCGTACCGGCGTGCTCGAGCGCGTGCCGCGGCCGGCGGCCGCGAGCCTCTCCGAGAGGCCGTCACGCAGCCGCGACGCCGCGGAGCGCGTGGGGGCGAGCATCAGTACCGACTCGGGGTTCAGCCCGGCGTCGATCCGCCTCACGACCGCCTCCAGCACAGCGGTGGTGCGGCCCGTGCCGGGCGCACCGAGGATCAGCACGGGACCGTGGCCGGCGCCCAGCTCGACCACAGCCCGCTGCTCGTCGGTGAGTTCGACGTGCGGCACTGTCCGAGCCGGCTCGAACGCATCGAATCGCACCCGGGCGGGGTCCTCCCCCGAATGCGAGTCCGCGTTGCCGGTCACGGTCGCCGGTTCGTCGTGGTCGGTCATGCTGTCATCCTGCCAAAGGCGACCGCGACGATAAGCCGGTGCGCCCCGCTCACCGCGTGCGCGCGGCGAGTGCCTCGAGCGCCCGACGCTGCGCGGGGGTCGGGTGCCACGCCGCCCCGGCCATGTCCACGCCGCTGGTGCGACGACGCGGGGTGCCCTCCCGCTCATGCTGTCGCGCCGCCGGAGCGGCCAGGTGTTCGGGCAGCGTCCCGTCGGCGCGCAGCACCCGCCACCACGGCGTGCCCGGGCCGGACTCCGCCATGGCCCGTCCCGCCTGACGCGGCCCGCCGACGCCCAGTAGCCCCGCCAGCGCCCCGTAGGAGACCGCGCGGCCCGGTGGCACGAGCCGAGCGGCCTCGGCGAGCGCCTCGAGCACCGTGAGCGGACCCTGCGCGGGCGGCCCTTCGGCCTCGGGGTGCTCAGATCGGCGGTGGCCGGGTTCCCGTTCCGTTCTCATCCGGGCTCGTCCTCCCCCGCCACTGCTCACACGGTCCAGCTTCCCCCCGGCACGGCGGGCCCGTCGGTCGGTGCTCGCCGAGCCCGGGCTCAACGTCTCCCGGCCGACGGTAGCGTGGTCGGCATGAACTGGCATGAACAGATCCGCGCGGGGTTCGACCTGGAGACGACGGGCCGCGACCCGTCCCAGGCCCGTATCGTGACGGCCACGATCGTGATGGTGGACGCCGCCGGCCGGGCCGCCTCCTCCGCCGAATGGCTCGTGGACCCGGGCGTGCCGATCCCCGATGAGGCGGCGCAGGTGCACGGCGTGAGCACCGAACGGGCGCGAGCCGAGGGCGTGCCCGCCGCCGAGGGCGTCGTGCAGGTCCTGGAAACGCTGCGGGATCTGTTCTCCGCCCGAATCCCGGTGATCGCCTACAACGCCGTCTACGACTTCACCGTGATGGACCGCGAGGCCCGCAGGCACGGCCTCGAGCCGCTGCGCCCGGACCGGGTGATCGACCCGTTCGTGCTGGACAAGCAGACGGACCGCTTCCGCAAGGGCAAGCGCACCCTGAGCGCCGTCGCCGAGCACTTCGGAGTCAGCCTCGAGAACGCGCACACCTCCGCGGCCGACGCGCTGGCGGGCATCCATGTGGCCGACGCTCTGGCACGCCAGCACGAGAAGCTGCGCCTCGACCCGGCCCGCCTGCACGAACAGCAGGTCGCGTGGAAGGCTGAGCAGTCGGCGAGCTTCCAGGAGTATCTGCGCCGCAAGGACCCGCAGGCGACCATCTCGCAGGCCTGGCCCGTCGAGCCGGTCGCCTGAGCCGAGCAGGCCCGGCCGGCCCCTCAGCTCAGTCCTCGGGCGTCGCCGCCGCGGCGGCGCGGGCAGCCGCCGGCAGGGCCTCGAGCACGTGCTCGATGGCCGCGTCGTCGTGTGCGGCCGAGACGAACCAGGCCTCGAACACGCTCGGGGGCAGGTAGACGCCCGAGGACAGCAGCGACTGGAAGAACGGTGCGTAGCGGAAGGTCTCCTGCGCCTGCGCGTCGGCGTAGTTGCGCACGCCCCGTTCGGAGGTGCCGAAGGCGACCGAGAACAGGGTTCCGGCCCGCTGGATCGAGTGGTCGACGCCCGCGGTCTCGAGCGCCTCGACCAGGCCGGTGCGCAGCGCGTCCGAGGCGGTCTGCACGCGCTCGTACACGGACGCATCCGCCCGCGCGAGGGTCGCGTGTCCGGCCGCCATGGCGACCGGGTTCCCGGAGAGCGTGCCGGCCTGATAGACCGGCCCCAGCGGCGCCAGGTGGTTCATGATCTCGGCCGATCCACCCAGGCCAGCGGTCGGCATGCCACCGCCGATGACCTTGCCGAAGCACCACACATCCGGCGTCCAGCCCTCCTCACGGCCCGTCAGGCCCCAGCCGCCCGCGTCGGAGGCGCGGAAGCCGGTGAGCACCTCATCCCAGATGAGCAGCGAGCCGTGCCGACGCGTGATCTCGCGCAGGAACGCGTTGAACCCGGCGGCCGGCTCGACCACACCCATATTGCAGGGCACGGCCTCGGTGATGACGGCGGCGATGTTCTCGCCGTGCTCGGCGAACACCTGCTCGAGCTGCTCGGGCGAGTTGTAGTCCACGACGATCGTCTCGGAGGCGGCGGCCGCGGTCACGCCGGCCGAGCCGGGCAGGGCCTGCGTCGCCACGCCCGAGCCCGCCGCGGCCAGCAGCCCGTCGGAGTGCCCGTGGTAGCAGCCGGCGAACTTCACGATCAGGTTCCGGCCGGTTACCCCGCGGGCCAGGCGCAGGGCCGTCATGGTGGCCTCGGTGCCCGTGGAGACGAAGCGCACGCGCTCGACCGGCACGCGCTGGGTGATCAGTTCGGCCAGCGCGGTCTCGGCGAGCGTCGAGGTGCCGAAGGACAGCCCCGCATCGACCGCCTCGTGGACCGCCGCGACCACGTCGGGGTGCTGGTGGCCGAGCAGCATCGGGCCCCAGGAGCACACCAGGTCGACGTACCGGTTGCCCTCGACGTCATACAGATACGGGCCGTCGGCCCGCGTCATGAACCGTGGCGTGCCGCCCACGGATCCGAAGGCCCGCACGGGCGAGTCGACGCCGCCAGGAATGACGGCCTGGGCCGCGTCGAAGGCGGCGGTGTTGGTGATCGAGGCGGCGGTGCTCTGCGTGCTCATGCGTTCTCCTCCATAAGTCGGCGGCCGAGCTCGGCGGCCCAGTAGGTCAGGATGCTGTCGGCGCCGGCGCGATGGATCGCCAGGACGGACTCGGCGATCGCCGCCTCGCGGTCGATCCAACCGTTCGCGGCGGCGGCCTCGATCATCGAGTACTCGCCCGAGATCTGATACGCGGCCACCGGCACATCGGCCAGCTCGGCCACGTCAGCGACGACGTCCAGGTAGCTCATGGCCGGCTTGACCATGACCATGTCCGCGCCCTCCTCGAGGTCGAGCATGACCTCGCGCACGGCGTCGGTGCGGTTCGCGGCGTCCATCTGGTAGGTGCGACGATCGCCCTGCAGCTGCGAATCCACAGCGTCGCGGAACGGCCCGTAGAAGGCCGAGGCGTACTTGGCGGCGTAGGCGAGGATCACGGTGTCGGTGTGCCCGGCCGCTTCGAGCGCCTCCCGGATCACACGCACCTGGCCGTCCATCATGCCCGAGGGGCCCAGCACGTCCGCTCCGGCCTGCACCTGGGCCAGGCCCATCTGCGCGTAGATCTCGAGGGTCGCATCGTTGTCGACGCGGCCGTCCTCGGTCAGCACGCCGCAGTGGCCGTGGTCGGTGAACTCATCGAGGCACAGATCGGACATGACGACCAGCTCGTCACCCACCTCCGCCTTGACGTCGGCGATCGCGCGGTTGAGCACGCCGTCCGGGTCGAGGGCGGCGCTGCCGCGGGCATCTCGGGCGGCGGGAACGCCGAAGAGCATGATGCCGCCCAGGCCCAGCCGCGCCGCCTCGGTCGCGGCGGCCTTGAGCGAGTCCGGGGTGTGCTGCACGACCCCGGGCATCGATGCGATGGCCAGCGGCTCGTCGATCCCCTCCTTCACGAACGCCGGCAGGATCAGCTGCGCAGGGTGTAGGCGGTGCTCGGCGGTCAGACGGCGCATCGCGGCGGACTGACGGAGCCGACGGGGACGGTGATGCGGAAAAGACATGTCCCCGAGTCTAGGCTGGACCCATGCCCGAGATCCCCTCTTCCCTCCGCATCGCCGTGCTGATCGACTGCGACAACGTCTCGCCGTCCTACGCCCCCCTCATCCTCGAGGAGCTGGCCAGCCACGGCACGCCGACCATCAAGCGCGCCTACGGCGACTGGACCACCACGAACCTGAACGGGTGGAAGAAGGCGCTGAACCACCACGCCATCCAGCCCGTCCAGCAGTTCGCCTACACCGTCGGCAAGAACTCGACGGACTCCACGCTCATCATCGATGCGATGGACCTGCTGTGGATGGGCAACGTCGACGCCTTCGCTCTGGTCTCCTCCGACTCGGACTTCACTCGCCTGGCCACTCGCCTGCGCGAGTCCGGCAAGCGCGTGATCGGCCTCGGCCAGCGCAAGACCCCCGCCTCCCTGCGCAATGCCGTCGATCAGTTCGTGTACCTCGAGCTGCTCAAGGCCTCGGCCGAGGAGCACGATGACGCGGCGGCGGGCCACGACGCGGACGCCGAGGAGAGCGCCGGCGAGGACGAGGCCCAGCCGGGCCAGGGCTCCTCCCGGTCCTCGCGCGGCGGGCGGGGACGCCGCCGCGGCGGCCGCGGCTCCAAGAGCGCCGGAGCCGAGACGCCCGCCGACGACACCCACGCCGAGGAGTCGACGACCGACGCCCAGCCGGCCTCCACGCCCGAGCTGGCCGAAGCCGAGGAGCAGGAGACGACCGAGGAGGCCCCGCGCATCCACCTCGAGTCCGCCCTGGTCAAGGCGATCAACGCGACCAGCGGCGACGACGGCTGGGCCTCGCTCGGCGTCATCGGCCAGCACCTCTCCCGCGCCCACGCGGACTTCGACCCGCGCGATTTCGGGCATCGCAAGCTCTCGGACCTGGTCATGGAGCAGCCGTACCTGCAGACCCGCACCGAGGGCCGCACGGTCGAGGCGGCGGTCAAGGCGCGCCGCCGCCGTCGCGCGGAGGGCTGAGCCGACCCCGGGACGCGTCCGCCCGGGGCTCCGTGGGTCTCGGCCGCCCCTGGATCCATGCCCCGACCCGCCGTAGCCTGGGGCCATGGCCAAGGAGCTGGACTTCCTCAAGGGCGTGGACAAGCTCCACGCGTTCTACACCGAGAACGTGCGCATGCTCGCGCACGCCTATGACATCGACGAGGAGCAGGCCTCGCGGCTGCTGTTCCAGCACGACTTCCAGAACGTCGCCCGGTCCATTCTCCGGGCGCCGCGCGTTGATCTGATGGAGCCGCCGCCCGAGCTGTGACGTCGGTGCTCACCCCTGACGCCGCAGGCCGGCGAGGGCCTCGAGCACGCCGGCGGCGTCCGGCGTCGCGCAGACGGCGGCCACGGGCAGCGCGAGCGCGCGCATCGTCTCGGCCGTGGGGTCACCGATCGCGATCAGGAGGGCCTCGGCGGCGCCCCCGCCCCGGGGTCGGCAGCGCTCGGCGAACTGCTCGGCGGCCGAGGAGCTGGTGAGCACGACGACCGTCCCCGCCTCGGCCGCAGCGAGCTCGCCCGGCGACCAGGTCGGCAGGGTCATGCCCGCCTCGGGCCCCGTCGCGTCCGTCCCGTCGACCTCGTTCCCGGCCGCCGCGGCCAGCACACGTCTCGACCCCCTGGCCGGATACGCGACGGTTCGGTAGGCGAGCACGGTCTGCACGGCCCAGCCGGCCCCGCGCAGCGCGTCCGTCAGCGCGGGCCGGGCCCGGTCCGACTGAGGCAGCCACGCGCGCGCTCCCCCGGGGGCCAGCTCGCGCAGTCCGGCCGCGATGCCCCGCGCCGACCTGTCCCGGTGAGGCGTCCACACCGGCGCCGCACATCCGGCCTCGCGCAGGGCCCGCGCCGTGCCCGGGCCCGTGGCGGCCACGCGCACGTCAGCGGGGAGTAGCCCGTCCCACCCGACGCGGGCCAAAGCCCGCACGGTGTTGGGGCTCGTGACGATCAGCCACCGGCCGGGCGCCCGCGGCGCAGCAGACGGCTCCGACGCCTGCTCCTGTACCGGCTCCGTCGACCGTGTCTGCTCCGCCAGCTCCGCCACGAGCGACCGCAGGGGTGCGTCGTCGTCGGGCAGAGCGAAGTCGGTGAGCGGCAGCAGGGCCACATCGACAGGCTCGCCCGCGCCGTCGCGTCCAACGGTTCCCGGCACCCGCGCCCCCGCCAGCCCCGCCTCCAGACGGGAGGTCTGGGCGGGCTGGCGGGTCAGCAGCACGCGCATCTCAGGCGTCGGTGTCGGCACCGGTCTCGTCGACGTCGGCGGGCGTGCCGTCCTCGTAGACCCGGTCGGCGGGCTGCCGCGCACCGCGCACGGTGCCCGGCAGCAGGTCCGCGCCCTCGGCGACGAACGCCTCGGCCACGTGCACCCCGAGGGCTCCGGCGGCCATGTGCAGCGTGTCGGAGATCCATTCCTGGGCCTGGGCCGGGTCCTCGACCAGGTCATCCGGGACGGGGTCCAGCTGCACGGAGGAGGACTGCCGCAGGATCCGCGAGCCGTCCAGGGCGGCGACCATCGCGTCGAGCACGATGCGCGGCGCGGTCCGGTCCGGCGCCCCGTCCTCGCCGGGGACGATGCCGTCCTCGACGCGAGCCACGGCGCCGATCGGGGCGGCGCAGCCGGCCTCGAGGCGCAGCAGCAGGGCCCGTTCGGCCGTCACCGCGACGTGCGTGTGCAGGTCGTCGACCAGTTCCAGGCCCGCGCGCAGCCGACCGTCGAACGTGGTCACGTCCACGGCCTCGTCGGCGAGGAATCCCTCGCCGATCCAGTCGCCCTCGGGCGCTTTGACCTCGACGGCGAGCGCGCCCTGGCCCGGGGCCGGCAGCATCACGTCCGTGTCGATCCGTTCGGTGATGACATCGGCGAGACCGAGCCGGTCGAGCCCGGCGCAGGCCAGCACGACGGCGTCCAGGTCTCCGCGCGGGGAGCCCTCGGCGGCGGGCGCGTGGTCGTCGTGCGGTTCGAGCCCGGGCACGCGCGCCAGACGCGTCTGCACGTTGCCGCGGATGTCCACGAGCTCGAGGTCTGGGCGCAGCGCCTTGAGCTGAGCGACCCGTCGCGGCGAACCCGTGCCGACGCGCGCGCCCTCGGGCAGGGTCTCCAGCGTGAGCCCGTCGCGAGCGCACAGCGCGTCCCGCAGGTCCGCGCGAGGCGGAACGGCGACGATCTCCAGCTCCTCCGGCTGAGCGGCCGGCAGGTCCTTGAGCGAATGCACGGCCATGTCCACGCGCCCGTCGATCACGGCGGCCCGCAGGGCCGAGGCGAACACGCCGGTGCCGCCCAGCGAGGCCAGCGACCCGGTCGTCACGTCCCCCTCGGTGCG
This sequence comes from Micrococcus cohnii, assembly GCF_014205175.1. NCBI lineage: Bacteria > Bacillati > Actinomycetota > Actinomycetes > Micrococcales > Micrococcaceae > Micrococcus > Micrococcus cohnii. The sequence continues at coordinate 1,202,904 of NZ_JACHNA010000001.1, forward strand.
GATCACCTCGAGCTCGTGCTCCAGGCCGGCCTCACGGCCGAGCTGCTCGGCCACAGTGACGGTTTGCGTGCGGGCCAGGGCGGAGCCGCGGGTGCCGACGCGCACGGGCGCGTCGGCGGGGCGGTCCTGCCCGTTCCTCGCCTCTGGGGAGTCCGACATCGGCCTCAGCCCTGACCGTCGGCCGCGCCGGCCGCGTGCTCGGCCAGGCCACGCACCTCGGCGTCGACGGCCGAGGTCGTCGGGCGCACCGAGCCATCGCGCATGACCTTGGCGCAGCAGTCGGGACGGCAGACGTCGGCCCACGCCTCGAAGCAGCCGACCGCGGCGCGTCCGGGGCGTCGGCCCAGGCGTTCCTCGACGATGTCCACCAGACCGGCGACGAACGCCGGGTGCGTCCCCGGCGTCGGGGTCCGGCGGAACCCGACACCGAGCTCGTCCGCGGTCTGCCGCGCCTCGGTGTCGAGGTCCCAGACGACCTCCATGTGGTCGGAGACGAAGCCCAGCGGCACCACGATGAACCCGGCCGGTTGCGTACCCGTGGCGTCCGGGCCGGCAAGCTGCTCCATGCGGTCGTTGATGTCCGGTTCGAGCCACGGCACGCTCGGCGGGCCCGACCGGGACTGGTAGACCAGCGACCAGTCCAGATCCTGCGCCTCGGGAACGCCGGCGAGGATGTGGCGGGCCACGTCGAGATGCTGGGCCGAGTACACGTCCGCCCCCTCGCGCTCACCCACCTCGGCGTCGTCCTGGCGCAGCTCGGCGGCGAGCTGACGCGGTCCGGCCGCAGCGGCGTCCGAGTTCGGGATCGAGTGCGTCGAGAAGAGCACGTGGATCGGCGCGGTCTCGCCGAGTTCCTCACGCAGCGACGCGAGGTCGGCGCGCAGCCCCTCGACGAAGGGCTCCACGAAGCCGGGGTGGTTGAAGTACTGACGGGCCTTGTCCAGGTCGAGCGTGCCCTCCAACCCCGTCTTCTGCATGGCCATGCCCATGTCCTCGCGGTACTGGCGGCAGGAGGAGTAGCAGGAGTACGCCGAGGTCGTCACGGTCAGAACGCGCCGGTGGCCGTCGGCGTGGATCTGCTCGAGGGCGTCCGGGACGTACGGCGCCCAGTTGCGGTTGCCCCAGTACACGGGCAGCCGCAGGCCGCGACGGTCCAGCTCGGCCTCGATGGCGGCTTTCAGGGCGCGGTTCTGCTCGTTGATCGGGCTCACGCCGCCATTGGCGCGGTAGTGCGTGGCGACTTCCTCGAGGCGCTCGTCCGGGATGCCGCGCCCGCGCGTCACGTTGCGCAGGAACGGGATGACGTCGTCCTGGCCCTCGGGCCCGCCGAAGGAGGCCAGCAGCAGCGCGTCGTAGTCCTTCGGGATCATCGTGCCGTGCGCGTCGTAGTCGCGCCCCGCGGCGGCCACGGGCATGGTGTGACGGGTCTGCGACATCAGGACAGCACCTCGACGATCTCGTCCGTGCTCACGCGGCGGCCGGTGTAGAACGGGACCTCCTCGCGCACGTGCATGCGGGTCTCGTTGTTGCGCAGGTGACGCATCATGTCCACCAGGTCCGTCAGCTCGGGGGCCTCCAGGCCCAGCAGCCACTCCCAGTCGTTGAGGCCGAACGCGCTGGTGGTGTTGGCCCACACCTGCGGGAAGTCCTGGCCGAGCTTGCCGTGCTCCCGCAGCATGCGGGCACGCTCTGCCGGGTCCAGCAGGTACCAGTCATAGGAGCGAACGAAAGGATAGAAGCACAGCCACTGCAGCGGTTCGCGGCCCTCGGCGAAGGCGGGGACGTGTTCCTTGTTGAACTCGGCCATGCGGTCGGCGCCCATCGCGGTCATGGCGATGTGCGTGTCGGCGAGCAGACGGGTGCGGCGCAGGCGGCGGATCGCGGCCTGCAGCGCCTCGGGACGCTCGCCGTACATCCACACCATGACGTCAGCGTCCGGGCGCATGCCCGAGACGTCGTAGGTGCCGCGCACAGTGACGCCGCCCTCGTTCAGCTCGGCCACGAGAGCGTCGAACTCGGCGACGGCGGACTGCGCAGCCTCGCCCTGCAACGGGGCCGCGTCCTGCTCGCGCGCGAAGATCGTGTAGGTCGTGAACCAGTCCTTGCCGGCCAGTGGATGGGTGGTCGTCTCGCTCATCGGGTGATCTCCTTCTCCTCGGTCGCGACGTCGCCGTCGCCTAAATGCGGGTGGGTGGCCTCGGCGGGCGACGAGATGGCCCCGGCCGACCGGCCGAAGCGGCGCTCGACGCCCGCGGTGACCGCAGCCAGCCCCGTGCCGTCGGCCCACGAGCCGACGACGTCGAGGCCCTCGACGCGGTCGGCCCACTCGAGCAGCCGGGTGAACTGCGTGCGGTCCGGTCCCGCCTGCGGTGGGATGCAGGCCCGCCAGCGCACCACGGTGGAGGCCACCACGTCGTCCGCCTGGATCGGCAGGCCCGTCAGCACGGCCGCGTCCTCCACGGCCTGGTCTGTCAACTGCTCGTCGGAGGACCGGAAGCCGAGCGGGTCGAGACCGCCGTGGCGCCCATAGGACAGGCGCAGCACATGGCGGTGCGGATGCCGGGCGAGGCCCTCGTCATCGGGTCGACGCACGACTTCGGCGAGCCATCCCCACTTGGCGGTGGCATGTGTGAGCGCCTTGGCGGCGACACCGGCGTCCTCGGCGACGAGCACGCCGGTGCCGCGCGGAGCCGTGTCCAGCCCCGCATGGTCGACGACCAGGGTCACCAGCGCCACGCCCTCGGACAGCGCGGGCGCGTCGTCCTGCTCGAGGTCCCCACCGCTGGCGGGGGCCAGCAGGTCCCACGCGGCCGCCCCGTCGACGGCGAGCACGACGCGGTCGACGTCAAGGCCGCGCACGACCTCCTCGTCACGGTCCGAGATCTGGGCCCACCAGCCGCCCGCATCGGACAGCCGCTTCAGCGCCGCCACGCGCACACCGCGCAGCACGGAGGCTCCGGCCTCGGACAGGGCGCTCAGCAGAGCCTGCGTCAGGCGATTCATGCCGCCGTCGAGGCCGGCGACCGCCGATCCCGGGGCGTGCGCGGCGCGCAGGGCGGCCACGCCGGCGCTCAGGCTGCCGTGCTCCACCATGGCCTCCACCAGCTCGGGGGCGACGCGTCGGGCATCGACGGCGAACGGGTCGGCGGAATGCACCCCGGCGACGATCGGACGTACGAGACGTTCGAGGACCTCCTCGCCCATGCGGTCCTGCACCAGGGCGCCTACGGTGATCTCCTCACCCGCCTCCAGAGCCGCACGCCAGCCGGAGGTGTCGGTGCGCAGGTCCTGACGGGCCCGGTCCAGGCCGGCGTCGGACAGCGCCGCGAGGGTGTCGGCGGCATCGAGGTCCCCGGGGATGCCGAGCAGGCCGAGCGCCGGCGCGCGGAACGACCCGTGGGCGGCGTGGATCCACGAGCGTCCGGCGTCCGGCGCGACGACGCGCCCGTCGATGCCCAGCTCGGCCAGCAGCTCGTGGACGGCGGTTCCGCGCACGGCGAACGCCTCGGCGCCGCCGTCCAGCTCGAGGGTCTGCAGCTGTTCGCCGCCGGCGGTGTCGACGCTCGGCACATCGAGGTAGCGGGCGGACACCGCTCCGCCGAGCACCGAGGTCGCCTCGGCCAGGGTCACCGCGTAGCCCTGCTGGGCCAGGCGCAGCGCGCTGAGCAGGCCGGCGAGCCCGCCGCCAATCACCAGCGCTGTGCGCGCTTCGGTGCCGGCGGTCTGCGGGTCCGCGGCGGACGGGGTCGTCGCGTTCTGGCCCTGACTCATGCGTCCTCCTGCTGCTCGCGGTCGACGTCGAGGCTGTGGATCAGCTCCACCACCCTGGTCAACGTATCCGGATCGGTCGTCGGCGGCACCCCGTGGGCCAGGTTCACGACGTGGCCCGGGGCCAGTGCGCCGGAGGCGACCACCGCGCGCACGTGGGCCTCGAGCACGTCCCAGCCGGCCGAGAGCAGGGCAGGGTCGATATTGCCCTGCAGGGGCACGGCCGAGCGTCCGTCCGGGCCGGCAGCAGCGCTGAGCCGACGATGGGCCTCGGCGAGGCTGATGCGATGGTCGACGCCGACCGCGCTCGCCCCGGCGTCGCGCATCAGGGGCAGGAACTCCCCCGTGCCGGTGCCGAAGTGCAGCAGCGGGGCGCCGTCGGCGACCCGAGGACCGGCCAGATCGGCGACCGCGTCGAACGCGGCGGCGGAGTGCTCCTGCACGTGCTGGCGATAATCCGTGGCCGAAAGCGAACCGGCCCAGGAGTCGAACAGCTGCGCCGCGGAGGCGCCGGCCAGGATCTGGGCGCGCAGGAACTGACCGGAGACGCGAGCGGCCCACCCGGCCAGCGCCTCCCACGCGGCGGGGTCGGCGTACATCATGGTGCGCGGGCCCAGGTGGTCGCGTGAGGGACGTCCCTCCACCATGTACGCGGCCAGGGTGAACGGTGCCCCGGCGAAGCCGATCAACGGGCGCGGGCCCAGCTCCTCGACGGTCGCCGACACGGCCTCGCGGATCACATCGAGGGACGAGTCCTGCAGCTCGGGCAGGGCCGCGACGTCGGCGGCGGAGCGCACAGGCGAGTCGAGCACCGGCCCGACCCCCGGCACGATCTCGACGCCCACGCCCGCCAGACGCAGCGGCACCACGATGTCGGAGAAGAAGATCGCCGCGTCCACGTCATGCCGCCGCACCGGCTGCATCGTGATTTCACGCACAAGATCCGGTCGAAGGCACGAATCGAGCATTCCGATCCCCTCACGCACCGCTCGGTACTCGGGAAGCGAACGGCCGGCCTGACGCATGAACCACACCGGGTGACGCTGCGGCCGCTGCCCACGCAGCGCAGCGACCAGCGGCGAGGACACGGTTGATCGCGCGGCTTCGCGGGTGCGCAGCGGGTGATCGGAGGGCAGGGCCGCGGGGGCCGCCGACGCGGACTGAGGCGAGCTCTGGACTGACATGCGGTTCATTGTCCCACTCCTGCACCCGCCGCACCGGTGCACGACGTGCCCGACACTCCGCCGGCCGCGCTGCGGACCAGCCCGCTGCGGGCATGAACGGCTAGACTGTCCCGCGCCGTGACACTCTTCTGCCTTGCTGCCTCCCATCACGACGTCGACCTGGACACCGTGGCGCGCCTGAGCGCCGGATCCTCCGACGTCCTCGCCGCCGTGCCCACCGGCTCCGCCAAGGGCGCCGTCGTCCTGGCCACGTGCAACCGCGTGGAGATCTATGCCGAGGCCGCCGACGCAGACGTCTCCGGCGCGAGCGAGCAGATCGTCTCGGCCCTGGCGGACAGCGCCGACGTGGAGGTCGACGTCGCACGCCGAGCCCTGCGGACCCTGGGACCCCAGGCCACTGCACGGCACCTCTTCGAGGTCGGCGCGGGACTGGACTCGGCCGTCGTCGGCGAGCGAGAGATCGCCGGTCAGGTGCGCCGCGCACTCCTGGAGGCCCGCGAGGCCGGCACCGCCACCGGCCCGCTCGTGCGGCTGTTCGAGTCGGCGACGCGCACCGCGAAGGACATCGGCTCACAGACCGCTCTCGGGGCCACCGGCCGCTCGGTGGTCACCGTCGCCCTGGACCTGACGGAACAGCTGCGAGGCCTGCACGGCGAGGAGGAGCGCGCCGCGTTCTGGGCCGAGGCCAACGTGCTGCTGATCGGCACCGGCTCCTACGCGGGCACGACGCTGGCGCAGCTGGCCGAGCGCGGAGCCACCGCCGTCGGCGTGCACTCCGCCTCGGGCCGCGCCGAGCAGTTCGTGGCGGACCGCGGCGGCTGGGCCCTGCCCCTGGGCGGCGAGCACGTGCACGGTGCGATCGCCGAGGCGGACGTCATCATCGGCTCCTCGGGCTCCGGGCGGCAGCTCGGACGGGAGACTCTGGCGCAGCTGCGCCGCGGCGCCGAGCGCCCCCTCACGCTCGTGGACCTGGCTCTGAGCCGTGATTTCGACCCGGCGACGGCCGACCTCGACGACGTCGAGCTGATCACCCTCGAGTCGGTGCGTCTGGCCGCCCCCGAGCAGGCGGAGGCCGCCGTCGGCGAAGCCCGCGTGCTCGTCGATGCGGCACTGGCGGAGTACACCGAGTCGCTGCGGGGGCGCACCGCGGGCGAGGCCATCACGGCGCTGCGCCGCCACACCCTCGCGACCCTGGACGAGGAACTCGAGCGAGTGCGTCGCCGGCACGGGTGCACCGCGGCCGCCGAGGAGGTCGAGTTCGCGCTGCGCCGCATGGTCAAGCAGCTGCTGCACGGCCCGACGGTACGCGCGCGGCAGTTCGCGGCCGACGGCCGGCTCGACGAGTACGAGCGCGCCCTGCAGGTGCTCTTCGACATCGATGTGGCCCCCGCACGACCGACGGCCCCGCTGGGCACGGAGTGTCCCGCGCACGACGATTCGTCTCGCTCAGAGCGCACCGCCTGAGGCCGTTCCGCCCGGTCGAGGTGCCCTAGGCTGGGCCCGAGAAGATTCCGCGTGAGGAAAGGAAGTGGACACCCCATGGAGATCCGCATCGGCGTGCAGCACGCCAGCCGCGAGGTGGTCCTGGAGACCGAGCAGAGCGCCGACGAGGTGCGGGCCGCCGTGGACGCGGCGCTCGCCGACGGCTCCGTGCTCGCCCTGACCGACAAGAAGGGCCGCCAGGTCGTCGTGCCCGGCGCGAAGATCGCCTTCGTCGAGATCGGCGCACAGAAGGCCGCGCCGTTGGGCTTCGCGGCGTCCTGATCCGCGCCCTGACCCCGACTCCCCCGAGGCCCCGACGTCGAGTCGGAGCCTCGGTCGTGTGGGCCCATGTCCGGGCCCGCTGGGGCTAGACTGGCGGCACGAGGATGACCGGTCGCACCTGTTCACCTTCACCTGCGCCCGGGCCCGCACGGCCCCCGCGGCCCGGCATGGGCGGCGGAAGAGCGCCACGACCTGCCGAATCCGGCGGCGCCGCCGACTCGACCCCGGCGGCCGGACCGGGTTCCCGGGCGGAGGTCCCGATGGCCTCGCCCGGTGTGTTCCCGCGATCGGCTTCCACCGATTCGAGAATGAGGGACGCGCATGAGCGAGAAGCCCACCGAGAACAACCACGACGCTGCACCGGAGACCGAGCAGACCTTCGCCGACTTCGGGGTCCACGCGGACATGGTCGCCGCCCTGAGCGAGCGCGGCATCACCCGTCCGTTCCCGATCCAGTCGATGACCCTGCCGGTCGCCCTCGGCGGCCACGACATCATCGGCCAGGCCAAGACCGGAACCGGCAAGACCCTCGGCTTCGGCCTGCCCGCGCTGCAGCGGGCGGTCGGCCCGGGTGAGCCGGGCTGGGACGAGCTCGAGGCAGCCGGCACCGCGGGCGCCCCGCAGGCGCTCGTGATCGCACCGACCCGTGAACTGGCGAACCAGGTGGCCGGTGACCTTGTCGTCGCGGCGTCGAAGCGCTCGGTGCGCGTGGCGACCATCTACGGTGGCCGCGCGTACGAGCCGCAGATCGAGGAACTGCAGAAGGGCGTCGAGGTCGTGGTCGGCACCCCGGGCCGCCTGATCGACCTGATGCGCCAGGGCCATCTGCGCCTGGATCTGATCAACACGGTCGTGTTGGACGAGGCCGATGAGATGCTGGACCTGGGCTTCCTGCCGGACGTGGAAACCCTGCTGGCCGCCGTGCCGCAGCGCCGCCAGACCATGCTGTTCTCGGCGACGATGCCGGGACCGGTGGTCGCCATGGCCCGCCGCTACATGAGCCATCCGACCCACATCCGCGCATCGGACCCGGACGACGAGGGCCTGACGAAGAAGGACATCCGGCAGATCGTCTACCGGGCCCACCACATGGACAAGGACGAGCTGATCGCCCGGGCCCTGCAGGCCGAGGGCCGCGGCCGCACGATCATCTTCACCCGCACCAAGCGCACCGCCGCCCGCGTCGCCGACGAGCTGAACAAGCGCGGCTTCGCGGCCGGCCCGCTGCACGGCGATCTGGGCCAGGGTGCGCGCGAACAGGCCCTGCGCGCCTTCCGCACGGGCAAGGTGGACATCCTCGTGGCCACCGACGTCGCCGCCCGTGGCATCGACGTGGACGATGTGACGCATGTGTTCAACTTCCAGGCCCCGGAGGACGAGAAGACCTACGTGCACCGTGTGGGTCGCACCGGCCGCGCCGGCAACACGGGCATCGCCGTGACGCTCGTGGACTGGGAGGACCTGCCCCGCTGGTCCCTGATCGACAAGGCCCTGGGCCTCGGCCAGCCGCAGCCGCCGGAGATGTACTCCTCCTCCCCGCAGCTCTTCGAGGACCTGAACATCCCCCAGGGCACCAAGGGTCGCCTGCCCAAGGACAAGCGCGTGCTGGCCGGTCTCGACGCCGAGGTGCTCGAGGATCTCGGCGGCCCATCCGCGCAGAAGGCCTCCGGGCGCGGCGGGGAGTCCTCCCGGGACGGACAGCGGAAGGGACGCGGCGGTCGTGGCCGCTCCGGGAGCAAGGACGGCCAGCGGCAGCAGAACGGCGGCCGTCGTCGCGCCGGCCGCCGGGCCTCCGACGACGCCGCCGGCGGCACGACGTCCGCGCGGGACGCGGCGCCGCGTCCGGACGATGCCCAGGGGCCGCCGGAGCCGTCCGGTCAGAAGCCCTCGCGCGGGGGACGCTCCGGCGCTCGACGCGGCGGCCCGGCCCGTGAGGGGACGGGCTCCGCTGATCGGAGCAAGTCCACACCAGCACGCTCGGCAAACTCCCGCTCCGGTGGACGCACGTCCTCGCCGGAGGCCTCGCGCTCGGCAGGGACGTCCCGCTCTCGTCGATCCTCCGACGCCGCCGGCCGCGAGGAGTCCGCGACGCCGTCGCGACGTCGTACCCGCCGCGTACGAGGTCGCCGCACCGAGGGCGTCGAGGGCGCTGACCGCGATGGCATCGTGATCCGCCGCGGAGCCGCGCGCCGGCGCGGTCGCGACGGGCGCTGATCACAGCAGGCCCGCCGCACCGTCACGATCGCACGACCGGGGTGCCGGTCCCCTGCCGTTCGATCTCGGCGAGCACCTCCGGATGGGTCAGGTGCTCGCCCAGGCGGTTGGGCTTGCCCGCCCCGTGGTAGTCCGAGGAGCCCGTCGTGAACAGGCCGTGCCGCTGGGCCAGAGCGCTCAAGCGCTCCCGCGCCTCGGGCGGGTTGTCCCGGTGTTCCACTTCGAGACCGGCGAGTCCGGCCTCGATCATCTGCTCGAACACCTCATCGCCGACGACGCGTCCCCGCGCGGCGGCCAACGGATGCGCGAACACCGGCACGCCGCCGGCCGCCCGCACCAGCCGCACCGCGTGGGACGGGTCCGGGGCGTAGTGCGGCACGTAGTACTTCGACGAGCCGGTGAGGATGTGGGCGAAGGCCTCCGAGCGGTTGGACACCGCGCCGATGGCCACGAGCGCGTCGGCCAGATGCGGCCGACCGATCGTCGCGTCCTCACCGGCGTGGTCGAGCACGCGCTGCCACGTGATGTCGAAGTCCTCGGCGAGCCGCTCGACCATCAGCTGCGCCCGTTCCAGGCGTGCCGCCCGCGCCCGGCGCGTCTCGGCCACCATCGCCTCATCGTCGGGGTCGGGCAGGTAGGCCAGCAGGTGGACGCTGATCCCCTCGTGGGTGCGGCAGGTGAACTCCATGCCCGGCACGAGCAGCGTCCCCGTCTCGCGCGCCGTGTGCATCGCTTCGGCCCAGCCGGCGGTCGTGTCGTGATCGGTCAGCGCGATCCCGTCCAACCCCGCCCGCTGCGCGGACCGCACGACCTCGGACGGGGGCTGTGTGCCGTCGGAGGCTGTCGAATGCGTGTGCAGGTCGTAGCGCGGATCACTCATGATTCCAGCCTACGGCCGGCAGGTCACCGGCGGCAGGGTCGTCCGCGCCGTCAGCCGGGGCCGGTGACATGATGGAGACCATGAGCCAGAACGAGAACCAGCCCGAGACCGCCCCGCAGGCCCAGGACGCCACCGCGTCGCCGGCCCCGCCCCAGCCGCTGGCCGACCGGGTAGAGAACCGCTCCCAGCGCCCCTCCTCGGACGCCTTCCGCGCGTTCATGGGCAGCCAGTGGGCCCCCGCCTCGCAGGAGCTTCCCGATGCCGATGCCTCGGCCCCGCACGCGGCCCGCCGCCGCGCGGCCGTCTCCGCCCGCTTCCCCGGCGAGCGCGTCGTGGTGCCGGCCGGTCGGCTGAAGGTGCGCTCGAACGACACGGACTACCGCTTCCGCGCGCATTCAGCGTTCGCCCACCTGACCGGCCTGGGCGTCGACCACGAGCCGGACGCGGTGCTCGTGCTCGAGCCCACCGACGAGGGCGCCGGCGACGACGGTTCGAACCACGAGGCGACCCTGTACTTCCGTCCGCTCGCCGGCCGTGACTCCGAGCAGTTCTACGCGGATCCACGCTCGGGCGAGTTCTGGATCGGCCCGCGGCCGACGCTCGCCCAGATGCGCGCCCGCACGGGCATGCGCACCGCCGGGCTCGAGGAGCTCGAAGTGGCGGTGACCAAGAACGCCGGCGCCGTCGAGTTCGGCGGCCTGCGCATCCGTCTGCTGCGCGGCTCCGATCTGGACATGGAGGCGCTCGTGGACACCTCCCGGATCAACACGGGCGTGGACCTGGAGTCCTCCGACGCGCTCGACGGGGAGCTCTCCGAGTTCTGCTCCGAGCTGCGTCTGGTCAAGGACGAGTGGGAGGTCGAGCAGCTGCGCGGCTCGGTGGCGGCCACGATCGCCGGCTTCGAAGACGTCGTGCGGGCGCTGCCCCGCGCGATCGGCCACCGCCGCGGCGAGCGGGTCGTCGAGGGCGCCTTCTTCGCCCGCGCCCGCGAAGAGGGCAACGACCTGGGCTACGACACGATCGCGGCCGCCGGGAACAACGCGACGATCCTGCACTGGATCACCAACGACGGGCAGGTCAGCGACGGCGATCTGCTCCTGCTGGACGCCGGTGTCGAGGCGGATTCGCTCTACACCGCCGACATCACGCGCACGTTGCCCGTGAACGGGGCCTTCACGCCGGTGCAGCGCCGCGTCTACCAGGCGGTGCTCGACGCGGCGGACGCGGCCTTCGCGATCGTGCGCCCGGGCATCCGATTCCGCGATGTGCATGCTGAGGCGATGCGGGTGCTCGTCGAGCGCCTGGACGACTGGGGTCTGCTGCCGGTCTCGCCGGAGGTCGCCCTGTCCGAACAGGGCCAGCACCACCGGCGCTGGATGCCGCACGGCACGAGCCACCATCTCGGCCTGGACGTGCACGACTGCGCGCAGGCCAAGCGGGAGCTCTACCTGGACGGCGTGCTCGAGCCGGGCATGGTGTTCACGATCGAGCCGGGCCTGTACTTCAAGGCCGAGGACCTCGCGGTGCCCGAGGAGTACCGGGGCATGGGCGTGCGCATCGAGGACGACATCCTCGTCACCGCGGACGGGGCCGAGAACCTCTCGGCGGCGCTGCCGCGCACCCCGGAGGAGGTCGAGGCCTGGATGGCCCGCCTGCAGGGCTGAGGACTCAGCGGCCGCGGTGCCCGTCGTGCTCGGCGGGCGCGCCGTCCGCCGCGGCACCGTCCGATCGCGGTGAGGGTGCCGCGCCGCCGCGGGCCTCGATGAGGCGAGCGACCTCGTCGTCGGAGAGGTGCTGGCCGTAGGAGCGGTCGAGGCCCTTCGGCGGCTCCGAGCCCCTCTGCCCCGCAGGGGCGGAGTCGCCGGGGACGTCCGAGGCGGGGGCCGGACCGCTCCCCCCGGTCCGCGCCGTCGAGGACGCGGCGGCGGGGCCGGGCTGCGTGCTCGCCGTGCTGCCACCGGGGGCCGTGCCCGGGTCGGCGCCGGCGCCGCCCAGACGCAGCAGCTGACGCGCTCGGAAGGCATGGTCGAAGGCCACCACGACGTCGTAGGAGACGGGCACCAGCTGCTGCGTCGAGGCGACCGAGGTCTGCCCCGACGTCTGCCCCTTGCGGGCCGCGAAGGCGATCACGCCGAAGATCATCCAGACGCCCACACCCAGCGCAGAGGAGACGAGCACCTGCTGCCAGCCCAGCGCGGGGTTGATCAGCAGCATGAAGCCGCCGAGCATCGCGCCGAAGAACAGGCCGCGGAACGCGGCGCCGAGGGCCACTTGGGGGTAGCCAAGGCGGCCCCGTACGCGTTCGACGACCCGCAGGTCCTTGCCGACGATCGACACGGCCGTGGCCGGGAAGTCCTCTGCGGCGACCAGCGTGCTGACGGCCTCACGGGCTTGGGCGTATGTGGAGTAAGTGGCGAGCAGCTCGCCCTGCGGCATCCCTTCGCCGCGGGCGCCTGCGGGCGCGGACATCATGAACGACATGCGCCCCATTCTGCCTGTCCCTCGCGCCTGGCCACAGCCGCGCCTTCACGGGCGCTCCGCACTAGTGTGTATCCGTGAGCAATCCGAAGATCTTCGTCGCCCGTCTGCTCGGCCTCGACGTGTTCGACCCGCTCGGCGACCGGCTCGGCCGTCTGCGGGACGTTGTGGTGGTCGACCGCGGCCTGCACCAGCCCCCGATCGCGACCGGGCTCGTCATCGAGGTGCCCGGCAAGAAACGCGTGTTCGTCCCCATGACGCGTGTGACGAGCATGGACTCCGGGCAGATTCTCACCACGGGCCTGATCAACCTGCGGCGCTTCTCACGGCGCGGTGCCGAACAGACGGTGGCCGGCGACCTCTTCGACCGGCGCATGGTGCTCGTGGACGAGGAGGGCAGGCTCGAGCACGAACACGAGTCCGTGCTCGAGGACCTCGCGATCGAGCGGCAGCGCAACGGCGACTGGATCGTGACCGAGGTCTACGTGCGCGAGGTGACCGGGCGCGGGGCATTCGGCCGTGCCCGTGGTCAGCATCGGCTCGTGGACTGGGATCGCTCCCGCTGGGCCCGCGGCACCGAGCCGCAGGGCGCGACGAGCTTCGTGGCGGCGCACGAGGACCTCAAGCCGGCCGACCTGGCGGACATGCTCCATGACATGACGGACAAGCGGCGCGTCGAGGTGGCCAACGAGCTGCAGGACGAGCGTCTGGCGGACGTGCTGCAGGAGCTGCCCGATGACGACCAGGTCCAGATCCTCTCTCACCTGGATATCGAGCGCGCGGCCGACGTGCTCGAGGAGATGGACCCGGACGACGCGGCCGACCTGCTCGGGGAGCTGCCGGACAATCAGCAGGAACTGCTGCTCGAACTCATGGAGCCCGAGGACGCCGAGGACGTGCGGCGCCTGCTCGAGTACGAGGAGGACACGGCCGGCTCGGTCATGACGCCGGTGCCGGTCATCATGGCGCCCGAGGCAACCGTGGCCGAGGCGATGGCCACGATCCGTCAGACGGAGATCTCCCCCGCCCGCGCCTCCCTGGTGATCGTCGCGCGTCCGCCGCTCGAGACGCCGACGGGCCGTTACCTGGGCGTCGTGCACTTCCAGAAGCTGCTGCGGTACCCGCCGCCTGAACCGCTGGGCAATCTGCTGGACAAGGACCTGGAGCCGGTCTCGGACCTCGCGCCCGTCACGCACGTCACGCGCGAGCTCGCCACGTACAACCTGACCTGCATCCCCGTGGTCAACGAACAGCAGCGCGTGGTCGGGGCCGTGACGGTCGACGATGTCCTCGACCACATCCTGCCCGAGGACTGGCGCGCGATGGACCCGGACCAGACGCCCGCACCCAGCACCGAGAACCCCGCCCCGACCGCCGGCGGCCCCGCGTCGGCGCGCGGCGGCGCACCGGCCGCGCCCGCGGCGGGCCCCACGACGAACCGGAGGACGTGAGATGGCCGAGCACACCAAAGACGCCCGGGACTCCCGGCCGGGCCTCGACACCCCGCTGAGCGCCCGCAGTCGGCGCATGCCCCGGCTGTCGCCCAACCCGGACGCGTTCGGCGAAGCCACCGAGGGCTTCGCCCGGTTCATGGGCACCCCGCAGTTCCTGCTGTGGATGACGATGTTCTGCGCCTTGTGGATCGGGTGGAACACGTACGGACCCGAGCCGCTGCGCTTCGACTCCGCAGCCCTCGGCTACACCGCGCTGACGCTCGTCCTCTCCCTGCAGGCCTCCTACGCCGCTCCCCTGCTGCTGCTCGCCCAGAACCGCCAGGACGACCGCGACAAGGTGGCGCTGCGCGAGGATCGGGACCGGGCCGAGCGCAACCTGGCCGACACCGAGTACCTCACCCGGGAGATCGCCGGGCTGCGCATCGCACTGCAGGACGTCTCCACACGCGACTTCGTGCGCTCGGAGCTGCGCAGCTCGACCGAGGACCTGGTGGCGGAGCTGCGCGAGTCCCTGCGCGAAGAGATCCGCGCCGAGGTGCGCGCCGACCTGCTGCGCGATCAGGCGCCCCGCAAGAAGTCCAAGAAGAAGAAGCGCGACTCCCCCGCCCGCGCGCAGGGCGACGCCGAGCCGCAGACCACCACGCTCGCGATCATCGCCGCGCAGGAACGGCAGGACGGTGCCCCGAACACCTCGGCCGAGTACTCGCCCTCCACGCAGCAGGTCCGTGATGAGCACTGAGCCCGACCTGCCGACCCGGCTCGGCGCCGACACGTCCCTGGAACGCGAGGTCCTGGCGGCGTTGGCCGCCGTGCAGGATCCCGAGATCCGCCGTCCGGTCACCGAACTGGGCATGGTGGCCGCCGTGACGGAGGTCGGCGACGGCGTCGTCGCCGTCCTGGTGTGCCTGACCATCGCCGGCTGCCCGCTCAAGGACACCCTCGTCGACGACGTGCGCGCCGCGGCGGAGGCCGTGCCCGGCGTCGGACGGGCCGATGTGAGCCTGGACGTGATGACCCCCGAACAGCGCCGCGCTCTGCAGGAGCGACTGCGCGGCTCCCGTCCGGCGAACCCGTTCGGCCCGGACTCGCTGACTCGCGTGATCGGTGTGGCCTCGGGCAAGGGCGGGGTCGGCAAGTCCACCCTCACCGCGAACCTGGCGGTCGCTCTCACCGCCCGGGGACTGTCCGTCGGGCTGATCGACGCCGATGTGCACGGGTTCTCGATCCCCGGACTGCTGGGCATCGAGGCCGGCCCCACCCGGGTCGAGGACATGATCCTGCCGCCGGTGGCGCACCAGGTGAAGGTCATCTCGATCGGCATGTTCCTCGATGAGGACCGACCCGTCGCGTGGCGCGGACCCATGCTGCACCGGGCGCTCGAGCAGTTCGTCACGGACGTGTACTGGGGGGATCTGGACGTGCTGCTGATCGACCTGCCCCCGGGCACCGGGGACATCGCGATCTCCGCGGCACAGCTGCTGCCGACCTCGCAGCTGCTGGTCGTGACGACGCCCCAGCACGCCGCCGCGCAGGTCGCCGCCCGCGCCGGCCAGCTGGCGCGGCAGACCGGTCAGTCGGTGCTCGGGGTGGTCGAGAACATGGGACCCATGACGCTGCCCGACGGCACCGTGCTCGACGTGTTCGGCGCCGGCGGCGGCGCAGAGGTCGCCCGGCGGCTGACCGCGGCGCTCGAGACCGACGTGCCGCTGCTGGGCACCGTGCCCCTTGAGCCGGCTGTGCGCGCCGGCGGCGACGCGGGGGAACCGATCGTCATGACCGCACACGCCTCCCCCGCGGCCGAGAGCCTGCGTGCGATCGCCGGGCGCCTCGCGGTGCGGCCGGACTCGCTGCGCGGTCGCGGGCTGCCGGTCAGCCCGCGCTGAGGCGCCAGGGCGGCCTCAGGTGGCGTCGACGTCGAACGGGGCGGGAGCCAGGCCGAGAAGCTCCATCGGATCGGGCTCGGTCGTCAGCTCCTGTGCCGGCGCCGCGGAGCGGTCCTGGTCGTCGACGAGCGCCTCGGCCCCGCCAGAGCCCATGATGGCGGCCGCAGCTCCGCCGACGGCGGCCGCACCGCCCGCGGCGACCGAGCCGTCGGCATCGCGGGCGACCTGCCCGACCGCGTGCGAGCCGCTCGGTGCGGGAGAGCTGCGGAAGATCGACCGGGGGTCCATGTCCGCCAGATCCTCCCGGCTCAGGCCGCCGTGCATGTCCTCGCCGCGAACCGGGGTGATCCCCGCCCGCTGCGCCGCGGAGGGCCGTCCGCCGGCGGCGGGCTCACGCAGTGCTTCGCGGATGATCCGTCGGGGGTCGTACTGGCGCGGGTCGTATTTGCGCCAGTCGATCTCGTCGAAGTCGGATCCGGTCTCTTCCTTGAACTGGGTCTTAGCGCCCTCGGCCATGTCGCGCATCTTGCGCAGCCAGGCGGTGAACTGCCGTGTGTACTCGGGCAGCTTGTCCGGGCCCAGCACGATGATGGCGAGCAGAATGAGGACGATGAATTCGCTGCCGTTGATACCCCAGTTCACATCACGGCACTCTACTAGAGACTAGCGGCCGACGATCGGTGGCGTCGCCGCCCACGACGGCCCCGCGCCGACGAACGGGCCCCTGATCCGCGCGGCCAGCGGGACGGCCTCCCGCACCCGGTCGAGGCCGCGGCGCAGCCGCTGCCCGGGCCCGTCGTCGTCCTCAGCCTCCTGCACCCGCGCCCGGTCGGCCGCCGAGAGCAGGCTCAGCACCGGTCGGATCCTGTCCCGGGGCATCTGTGAGCTCACCACATACCGAGCGCCCGCCGAGTCGAACGCGACGCTCCACGGCTCGGCCGGCGCGTCCCGGTCACCGAGCACGCGGTAGTCGATGGCTGCGCCCGTCCCGGCGGTGCGCGCGACGATCGCCCGATCGGGCTCGGGCGCAGACCCCGCTCGAGCGCCGTCGGCCTCCGACGGGCACCGCTGCGGCGGACGGGCCTGCCCCTCTCGGTCCGCAGACTCGCTGCGACACTCTCGGACGCGCACACCGTCTGCGGCTCCGGTCCACAGCACCTCCAGTTCGACAACGCCGTCCGCGGCGCGCGAGCGCACGTCCGTCGGTTCCAGGCCCGCCGTGTAGAGGCTCGGCACCGACCACCCGGCACGGCGCAGGTCGCCGAGGCCCTCCTCGGCTTCTTCTTCGCCCTCCTGGTCGGCGGAGACGGTGCGGGCCCGTTCCGCGGCGGTGCGCAGGGACGTCGCCGACGTCGGCTCCGGGGCTCCGGCAGTCCACAGTCCGGCGAGGGCCAGGGCGCCCAGCACCGCAGCGCTCAGGCCCGTCACGACGATCCGCCCGGAACGGCCGCCTCGCGCCATCACCGTGCCCAGACGCTGCGCAGACGCGGTGTCGTCGGCCCCGGGCTCCGGGTGCCCGCGTACGGCCGGAGCGGGGCCACCGAGGCCACGGGAGCTCCCGCCCGCCGGGCCGCTGCGGGTGTCCGGGTCCGTCTGCCAGGCGGCCGCGAGGACCTGCTGACGTTCCCGCGCGGCGGAAGCGCACATCGGGCACCGCTGAACGTGCGCGGCGATCCGGGCGCGAACCCGCGGCGTCAGGCGCCCCTCCAGGTAGGAGTCGAGGCGTCCGAGAGGGTGGTGTGCCACGATGTCGAGGCCTCCTCGCTCCCGCTGTTTCGGTGGACGTCGTCGACCGCCGGACGCGGCCGTGCCCGGCCTGCGCCCATCATGACGACCGGGACTGGGAGAAGGCTGGGTTCTGGCCGGGTCCTAGACTGAACCCCACACTCGAGACGGCCCGGTCCCGCGCCTGCCCGCGCCTGTCGGCCGCTCGAGAGCGCCGCACGGCGCGAGAGCAGCCTCGCGAGGGAAGGACCCCGACGACGATGACCGACTCCCCCATCACGACCCAGAGCTCGCATGCGGCCCAGAAGCACGCCAGCTGGCAGCACGCCGAGTCCCGTGGCGTCGAGACCGATGTGCTGCGCCGCGCTCGGGAGCGCTCGACGGAACTGGGCGTCCGCCCCGTGTCCGAGGGCACCGCGAGCCTGTTGACCGTCCTGGCCGCCGCCTCGGGCGCCTCGGCGGCGGTGGAGGTCGGCACCGGCGCGGGGGTGTCGGGGCTGGCGCTGATGGCGGGCCTGTCCGCCTCGGCGGTCCTGACGACCCTCGACCCGAACGGCGACGCCCAGCGTGCCGCCCGTGAGGCCTTCGGGGAGGCTCGTCTGCCGACCCAGCGCACCCGCATGATCACGGGCCTGTCGCGCACCGTGCTCCCCCGGCTCTCCGCGGGCTCGTACGAGCTGGTGGTCCTGGACGGCGACCCGGGTTCCCTCGCCTTCGACGTCGCACAGGCCCGCCGGATGCTTCGGCCCGGCGGTCTGCTGGTCGTGGTGGACTCCCTCCACGGTGACCGCGTGCCGCGCCCCGCCGTGCGCGACGCCGTGACCGTGGCGCACCGCACCGTCGACAAGGCGCTGCGCGAGGACGAAGCGTGGGTCTCCTCCGTCGTCCCGACCGGCACGGGCGTGTTGCTCGCCGTGCGCCGCTGAACCCGCGCCTGAATACGCGTCGACGGACGCCGCCGTCCCGGATGGAGCGCCGCCCGGCCGCGGTGAGCAGAGCTCACAGACAGCCGGGCCCCGACCTGCGCGGAGAACGCAGATCGGGGCCCGGCGAGGCGGCGCGGTGTTCAGGCGTCGGTGACGCCCACGAGGCAGTCCCGCAGCTCCGTCGCCTCATCCTTGTTCAGCTCCAGCACAAGACGGCCACCGCCGTCGATCGGAACTCGCATGATGAGGCTGCGGCCCTCCTTGGTCACTTCCATGGGGCCATCCCCGGTACGAGGCTTCATGGCGGCCATTGCGACTTCCCTTCTGCTGGTCAGTTGTCGACACGGGCCTCGCGCGTCACGTCCGGAGAATCCTCACGCGCCCTCACGACGGCCCGACGGTCCGGCGGCGCCCCAGTGGCGCGCGGCCCGTCACACTCCCATTATTCCTCACTGACGCGATCACCGACGAACCGGGCCTGCAACCGGGCGATCTGCGCCTCCTGAGCGCGCAGCTGGGCGGCCAACAGGTCCATGGCCTGATCGACCTGTCCGCGCTCGTACCCGGGCACGTCGAGGGAGAACCGGACGAGTTCGACGTCCTCGGCGTGCGGTTCCGGCGGCAGCGGGACGGGCGGATGCTGAGTCTGCCCCGCCGCCTCCCGGCCGGGCAGGGTGAGCCGCCCGAGGGCGACGGCCACGAGAGCGGCGAGCACGGCGGCCAGGACGCAGACGAGGGTGAGCCAGATCGGCCAGGTCATGCCCGTGTCTCCTGAGGCAGACGGGCGCGGGCGTCGCAGGGCGTCGCTGGTGCAGGGGAAACGGTGAGCATGACGTCAGCCTAGCCATGCACTGCGGCCCGCGCGCCGAGGTGCACGCCATAGCCGGGTTCCGGGCTATATTCCGGGCATGTCCCGTTCGAGAATCCTCTCGTCCCTGCTCCTGGCCTCCACCCTGGCGCTCGGCGCGTGCGCCCCGCAGGAGGCCGAACCGGAGCCGAAGCCTGCCCCCGAGCAGGAGGACCGGCGCACGGACGAGGACCGGCGTCCGTCCTCGAGCGCCTCCGGTTCCGGCTCCCCGTCCGGGACGCCGGTCCAGGCACCCGAGGTCGACCAGCTGCGGATCGGGATCAGCGCCGATTCGCCCGGCCTGGGCCTGATCGAGGACGGCGACCGCCCCGAGGGCTTCGACGTCGAGGTCGCCCGCCGGATCGCCGACCGGCTCGAGGTCTCTGAGCGCGAGATCGACTGGGTCCCGCTGCTGCCGCACGAGCGCGCGCAGGCGCTGCGGGACGGGGAGGTCGACCTGGTTGCGGCTGCCTTCTCGATGACCGAGAACCGTCAGGAGCAGATCGACTTCGCCGGCCCCTACCTGGTGGCCGACCAGGACCTGCTGGTGCGCACCGAGGACAGCGACGAGATGGACTCGCTGACGGACCTGCGCGACCGCCGGGTCTGCGTCGCCGAGGGCTCCACCTCGCTCGACGCCGTGGAAGAAGCGGCCCCGGACTCGACGCAGATGATCCAGCAGCACAGCCTCGCCGAGTGCGTCGTCTACTTAGAGTCCGGGTTCGTGGACGCGGTCGCCGGCGACGACATGGTGCTCGCCGGCCTGGTCAAGGACGGTGAGCTGCAGGAGACGATGGAGCTCGCCGGCATCGAGGACGCGGCGTTCAGCACCCAGCGCTACGGCGTCGGGCTGGCCTCCGGGTCCCCGCTCTGCCCCGCCGTGTCCGAGACGATCCAGCGGCTGCGCGAGAGCGGGCAGCGCGACCGACTGCTGCAGGCCGCCACCCAGGACACCGGCTACCGGCTCGACCAGGAGCTGAACTCGGGCGAGGCCGCCGAGCCCGAGCCGTGCCCGTGACCTGACGCCCCGGCACGCGCCGGGTCAGTCGAGCCAGGCGATCAGGGCGTCCCGGCAGTCTTCGACCGCCTCACGGTGGACATGCTCGTCGTCGGTGTGGGCGAGCAGCGCGTCGCCGGGGCCGAAGTTCACCGCGGGCACGCCGAGCTGCGAGAAGCGGGCGACATCCGTCCACCCGTACTTGGGCTTGGGCTCTCCCCCGACGGCGGCGACGAAGGCCGCAGCGGCCGGCCGATCGAGCCCCGGACGAGCGGACGGCGAGGCGTCGGTGACCTCCACCTGCGTGTCCCAGTCCACCCCGGCCGCGGCGAACACCTCCCGCACGTGCGCGTGCGCCTCGTCCAGCCCCTTGTCCGGGGCGAACCGGTAATTGACCTCGACGACCGCCTCGTCCGGGATCACATTGCCCGCCACCCCGCCGTGCACGCGGATCGCATGGAGCCCCTCCCGGTAGTCGAGGCCCTCCACCGTCACCGTGGCCGGCTCGTAGGCAGCCAGTGCCCCCAGCAGCGGCGCCAGCCGGTGGATCGCGTTGTCCCCGCGCCAGGCGCGCCCCGAATGGGCAGCGACGCCGCTGAGCCGCACCCGGTAGCGACAGGTGCCGTTGCACCCGCCCTCGACGACGCCGTCAGTGGGTTCGAGCAGCACCGCGAAGTCTCCTTCGAGCAGCCCGGGCGCCTGCCGCGCGATCCGGGCCAGACCCGAACAAGCGGAGTCGACCTCTTCGTGGTCGTAGAACACCCAGGTGATGTCATGAACCGGTTCGGGGCCGCCAGCGCAGCCGTAGCGTCCGGCGAGGGCGAGCTGCACCGCCACGCCGGACTTCATGTCCACGGCGCCGCGCCCGTAGAGGGTGTCACCGTCCCAGGCGGAGGGGACCGTCCCGCGCGCGCCCTCGACCGTCGGCAACGGCACGGTGTCCAGATGCCCGGCGAGGATCACCCGGGTGTCGCGGCCGAGCCGGGTGCGTGCGACGAGGGCGTCCCCGTGGCGTTCGACCTCCAGGCGCTCGAGGCGGCGCAGCGCTTGCTCGACGAGATCGGCGATCTGCTGCTCGTGGTCGGAGACGGAATACACGTCCAGCAGCCGCGCGGTGAGCGCGGCGACGTCCAGGTGCGGGTCCGTCAGGTCGGGCAGCGGTGCGACGGGATTCTCGGTGCGATTCATGCGCGCCAGTGTGGCGCATCCGCGATGCCGGCGACCACAGTGTGACCGCCGCAGACGCAGAGGTCTCCCGCGCCGTGACGCCTGGTTAGGGTGGGCCGCATGACTGACACCGCACAGCAGAACACCCGAACTGTCTCCGGCCTCGGACTGGCCACCCGCCACGGCGACACCGTCCTGGACGTCTGGTACCCGGCGCCGAAGCTCGCCGACGCCCCCGGCGACGACGGGCTGCGCGCGGCACTCGAGGCCGCCGCGACCGAGGACGAGGCCCGCGGCACTCGCCAGCAGGTCGTGGACGTGTCCGTGGACCTGGACTCCGCCCCCGCTTCCGCCGAGGACGCCTGGCTGCGCCTGCACGCCCTCTCCCACCGGCTCGTGCGCCCGAACGAGCTGAACCTCGAGGGCATCTTCGGCCTGCTGAGCAATGTCGTGTGGACCAATCACGGCCCGTGTGCGGTCGCCGACTTTGAGACCACCCGGGCACGGTTGCGCTCGCGCGGGGCCGTGAACGTGTTCGGCGTGGACAAGTTCCCGCGCATGACCGACTACGTCGTCCCCTCCGGAGTGCGCATCGGCGACGCCGACCGCGTGCGCCTGGGCGCGCACCTGGCCGAGGGCACCACCGTGATGCACGAAGGCTTCGTGAACTTCAACGCCGGCACGCTGGGCACCTCGATGGTCGAGGGCCGCATCTCGGCCGGGGTCGTCGTCGGCGCGGACTCGGACCTGGGCGGAGGCGTGTCGATCATGGGCACGCTCTCCGGCGGCGGTACGCAGAAGATCACGGTGGGTGAACGTGTGCTGATCGGCGCGAACGCCGGGATCGGCATCTCCGTCGGCGACGACTGCGTCGTCGAGGCCGGCCTGTACGTGACCGCGGGAACGCGCGTGAGCGTGCTGCGCGAGGGCGAGCAGCCGCGGGTGGTGAAGGCCATCGACCTCTCCGGCGTGCCGAACCTGCTGCTGCGCCGCAACTCGACCACCGGCGCCGTCGAGGCCCTGCCCCGCGCCGCCGGCACCGTCGAGCTCAACGAGGCCCTGCACAAGAACTGAGCCGCGCGTCGGGCGGACCCGGACCGCGGCGAGACCCGCGCCCACGGCTGTCCGCCCACGCCGGCGTCTCGACCAGGACGGCTCCGACACACGACACGGCCCCGCCGCCACCTCGGACAGGTGACGGCGGGGCCGTTCTCGACGGGCCGCTCAGGCGCCGTAGGTGCGCAGCGGGTGGCCGGTGTAGATCTGGCGCGGACGGCCGATCTTGGTCTCCGGGTCCTCGATCATCTCGCGCCACTGCGCGATCCAGCCGGGCAGGCGGCCGAGGGCGAAGAGCACGGTGAACATCTTCTCCGGGAAGCCCATGGCCTTGTAAATCACGCCGGTGTAGAAGTCGACGTTCGGGTACAGCTTGCGCTCGATGAAGTAGTCGTCGGCGAGGGCCTTCTCCTCGAGGCGCTGGGCGATCTCGAGCAGCTCGTCGTTGCCGCCGAGCTTGACGAGGATCTCCTCGGCGGTCGACTTGATGATCTTCGCGCGCGGGTCGTAGTTCTTGTAGACCCGGTGGCCGAAGCCCATGAGCTTCACGCCGTCTTCCTTGTTCTTGACCTTCTCCATGAACTCCTCGGGCTTCATGCCCTCGGACTGGATGCGGCGCAGCATGTTCAGCACGGCCTCGTTCGCGCCGCCGTGCAGCGGCCCGTAGAGGGCGTTGATGCCGGCGGAGACGGAGGCGAACATGTTCGCGTGGGCCGAGCCGACCAGGCGCACGGTCGAGGTCGAGCAGTTCTGCTCGTGGTCGGCATGCAGCATCAGCAGCAGGTCGAGGGCCTTCACGACGTCGGGGTCGATCTCGTAGTCCTCGGCCGGCACACCGAAGCACAGGCGCAGGAAGTTCTCGACGTAGTTCAGGTCGTTCTTGGGGTACATGAACGGCTGGCCCAGCGACTTCTTGAACGCGTAGGACGCGAGCACCGGCACCTTGGCCAGTAGGCGGATCGTCGAGATGTGCACCTGCTCCTCGTCGAACGGGTCCTGCGAATCAGAGTAGAAGGTGGACAGGGCCGAGACGGACGAAGACAGCACCGGCATCGGATGGGCGTCGCGCGGGAAGCCGCCGAAGAAGTTCTTGATGTCCTCGTGGACCATGGTGTGGCGGGCGATGTTCTCCTCCCACGCCGCGAGGGTGTCCGCGGTGGGCAGCTCGCCGTAAATCAGCAGGTAGGCGACCTCCATGAAGGACGAGTTCTTCGCCAGGTCCTCGATCGCGTAACCCCGGTAGCGCAGCACGCCCTCGTCGCCGTCGATGAAGGTCACGGCGGACTTGGCGTTCGCGGTGTTCATGAAGCCCGGGTCGTAGGTGACGTCGCCGGTCTCCTTGAGCAGTCCGGCGATGTTGATGCCGGAGTTGCCGGCGGTGCCATGGACGAGGCCCAGGTCGAGGTCCTTGCCCTCGACGCTCAGTCGGGCGGTGTCGTTCTCGGTCACGGATGCACTCCCTCGAGTTGATGACAGTGGCCGCGCCGAGATGAGCACGACCGGCGATGATGCCCCGGCGGACGTGGAGCCGTCAGGCGGCTCGTCCCCGAGCCGAGGCAGAATCAATGTGGCCTACGCTACCAAGACCGCCTCACGCCCCGGCAATCGGCCCGCCGCGCAGGCGGTCCGCCGCGGCCTGGACGGCGGCGTCGCTCGCGGTCAGCGACAGGCGCACGTACCCGTGCCCCGCGGCACCGTAGAAGACGCCGGGGCCGCCCATGATCCCGCGATCGGCGAACTCGCCGAGCAGATCCCAGCTGTGCTGCTCCGTGGCGTCCGCGACAGCGATGTCCGCGCGTCGGGCCCACAGGTACAGTCCCGCCTCGGAGTGGTCGACCGCGCAGCCGGCCTCCAGCAGCGCCGGCAGCAGCCGCTCACGGCGGGCACGGTACAGATCCTTCTGCGCCGCCACATGGTCGTCGTCGCCCAGGGCCGCGGTCATCGCGGCCTGCACGGGCGCGGGCACGATCATGCCGGCGTGCTTGCGGGTGTTGACCAGCTCGGCCACCAGCTCCGGGTCGCCCGCGGCGAACGCGGCCCGATATCCGGCGAGGTTCGACTGCTTCGACAACGAGTAGACGCTGAGCAGGCCTGTGAGGTCGCCGCCGCTGACCGCGGGGTCGAGGATGCACGCGATCGCGTCGGAGCCGCCGTGAGACGGGTCGTCCCAGCGCCCCCACCCGAGCTCCGCGTAGCACTCGTCGCCGCAGACCACCGCACCGAGGGACCTCCCCTGGTCGACGATGCGGCGCAGGGCCGCCGCCTCCAGGACGGCGCCGGTCGGGTTCGACGGCGAGTTGGTCCACACCAGGCGCACACGCGCGCGCACATCGGGCTCGAGCTCGTCGAGGTCGTCCGCGGCGACCGCCTCCGCGCCGGCCAGGCGCGCCGAAATGTCGTAGGTCGGGTAGGCCACGCGCGGACGCACGACGACGTCGCCGGGGCCGAGGCCCATGAGCGTCGGCAACCACGCGATGAACTCCTTCGAGCCCAGCGTGGGCACGATCGCCTCCGGGTCGAGTCCGGCCGTGCCGCGACGTCGGGCGTACCACGCGGCGATCGCCTGGCGCAGTCGCGCGGTGCCGTGCGTCGTCGGGTAGCCGTGCGCGTCGGCGGCCTCGCTCAGCGCCCGCCGGACCACGGCCGGCGTCGGGTCCACGGGCGTGCCGATGGACAGGTCGACGACGCCGTCGGGGTGCTGTCCCGCGCGCTCCCGGTACGGGGCCAGCGTGTCCCACGGGTAGTCCGGCAGGCGCCGCACGACTCAGGCGTCCTGGTTCTGCGGGGGCAGGGCGGCGACGATCGGGTGGTCCTTCTCGATCATCCCGAGCTTCGCGGCGCCGCCGGGCGAACCCAGGTCGTCGAAGAACTCGACGTTGGCCTTGTAGTAATCGGCCCATTCCTCCGGAGTGTCGTCCTCGTAGAAGATCGCCTCCACGGGGCACACCGGCTCGCAGGCGCCGCAGTCCACGCACTCGTCCGGGTGGATGTACAGGGAGCGCTCGCCCTCGTAGATGCAGTCCACGGGGCACTCCTCGATGCACGCCTTGTCCTTGACGTCGACGCACGGCAGCGCAATCACATAGGTCATGGCGGACCCGTCACCTTCTTCTCGTCCAGGTCTTGCGTTGGTCGGATCGCTCGGCGGCCCCGCCGAGACGGCGGGGCGGAGCGTCTGCTGTGGCCTCCAGCCTACTCGCTCAGGGCACGTCGACGCTCTCGGGCGGCCAGGGCCATGACGAGCACGACGACAAACGGCAGCCCCAGCAGCCACAGCGCGGCCGCGAGCGCCGCGAACGGCGCCTGCTGCGCGAACACCGGGTCCAGGGGCACCCCGAGACGGTCGTGCTCCGGCAGCGTCTGCACGGCCCAGGCCACGGTGAACGCCGCTGCCCCGAGCAGACCGCCGGCCGCGGGCGAGTCGGCCCGCCGGGACCACCACAGCTGAGTGGACCCGACCAGGGTCAGCGCGAGCGCCGCACCCCACGGCACGGCCCAGGCCCCGTCTCCGACGGCGACCAGGTTCATGTGGACGACGGTGCCCAACGCCCCGACCCCCGCACCGAACAGGACCGCGCCGAGCAGCGCGAGCAGGCGTTCGCGGGCCGGCGCCGGCCGCACCCGCGACACGGGGCGAGGGTCAGGCACGGGCGCGTGCGCGAGCAGCCTTCATGCGCTCGTTGGCGTCCAGGATCACCTTGCGGATGCGGATGTCCTCCGGGGTGACCTCCACGCATTCGTCTTCACGCGCGAATTCAAGGGACTCCTCGAGGGTGAGGATCGTCGGCGGGGTCAGGCCCTCGAAGGAGTCCGCGGAGGCCGAGCGCATGTTCGTGAGCTTCTTCTCCTTGGTGATGTTCACGTCCATGTCCTCGTTGCGCGAGTTCTCCCCGACGATCATCCCCTCGTACACCTCGGAGCCGGGCTTGATGAAGAACGTGCCGCGCTCCTGGAGGTTGATCATGGCGAACGGCGTGGCCGAGCCGGCCCGGTCGGCGACGAGCGAGCCGCTGGTGCGGTACTCGATCTCGCCGGCCCACGGCTCGTAGCCCGCGGACTCCGACGCGGCGATGCCGGCGCCGCGGGTCTCGGTGAGGAACCGGGTGCGGAAGCCGATCAGACCGCGCGCCGGGACCAGGAAGTCCATGCGGATCCACCCGGTGCCGTGGTTCGACATCTCCTGCATGCGGCCCTTGCGGCCGGCCATCAGCTGCGTGACCGCGCCCATGAACTCCTCGGGGATGTCGATGGTCATGCGCTCCATCGGCTCGTGGACCTTGCCGTCGACGGTCTTGGTGACCACCTGCGGCTTGCCCACGGTCAGCTCGAAGCCCTCGCGACGCATCTGCTCGACGAGGATCGCCAGCGCGAGCTCGCCGCGGCCCTGCACCTCCCACGCGTCAGGGCGGTCGGTGGGCAGCACCTTGAGCGAGACGTTGCCGATGAGCTCCTTGTCGAGGCGGTCCTTCACCTGTCGGGCCGTGACCTTGGCCCCCTTGACCCGGCAGGCCATCGGCGAGGTGTTGATGCCGACGGTCATGGAGATGGCCGGATCGTCCACGGTGATCAGCGGCAGCGGCTTCGGGGTCTCGGCGTCCGTGAGGGTCTCGCCGATCATGATGTCCTCGATGCCGGCGACCGCGACGATCTCCCCCGGGCCGGCCTGCTCGGCGGGCACACGTTCGAGGCCGCGGGTGGCCAACAGCTCGGTGATCTTCACGGTCTTCAGCTGGCCGTCCTGGCGGGCCCAGGCGACCTGCTGGCCCTTCTTCAGGGTGCCGTTGAAGATGCGCAGCAGAGCCAGACGGCCCAGGAACGGCGAGGCGTCGAGGTTGGTCACGTGTGCCTGCAGGACCTCGCCCTCGTCGTAGGTCGGGGCGGGCACGTGCTCCATGATCACCTGGAACAGCGGCTCGAGGTCCTCGGAGTCGGGCAGGCCGCCGTCGGCGGGCTGTTCGGTGGAGGCACGGCCGGTCTTGCCGGAGGCGTAGACGACCGGCACGTTGAGCACCGAGTCCAGGTCCAGGTCCTCGTCCTCCTCCGCCAGGTCCGAGGCCAGGCCGAGCAGCAGGTCCATCGAGTCCGAGACGACGCCCTCGATGCGGGCGTCGGGGCGGTCGGTCTTGTTGACCACCAGGACGACGGGCAGCTTCGCGGCCAGCGCCTTGCGCAGCACGAAGCGCGTCTGCGGCAGCGGGCCCTCGGAGGAGTCGACGAGCAACACGACGCCGTCGACCATCGACAGGCCGCGCTCGACCTCGCCGCCGAAGTCGGCGTGTCCGGGGGTGTCGATGACGTTGATGGTGACGGTCTCGCCGTCGGGGGCCGAGGGCCCGTCATAGAACACCGTGGTGTTCTTGGCGAGGATCGTGATGCCCTTCTCCTTCTCCAGGTCTCCGGAGTCCATGACGCGCTCGGCGACGTCGCCATGGGTGTTGAACGCGCCGGTCTGGCGGAGCATCGCGTCCACGAGCGTGGTCTTGCCGTGGTCCACGTGGGCCACGATGGCGACGTTGCGCAGGTCGGTGCGGCGGGTCTGAGTGGAGGTCATGAAGGTCCTGTCCGGGTGTGCGTCAGATTGCATTCCAGGGTCGCACATGCGTCCGGCCCCGCCAGCGATTGTACGCGGGCGGGGCCGGAGCGGCAGGCCGGTGCGGATCAGTAGGCGTACTCGCCCAGGGTGGCGAGCAGCTCGCGCCGCTGCTGGCGGCGCCGGGCCTGCTGGTCCGGATCCGGCACCGGGGCGGCGGCCAGAAGACGCCGCGTGTACTCGGCCTGCGGGGCGTGCAACACCTCGTTCGTGGTGCCCTGCTCGACCTGACGGCCGTCCT
The DNA here is from genome assembly GCF_014205175.1 of Micrococcus cohnii. Taxonomy (NCBI): domain Bacteria; kingdom Bacillati; phylum Actinomycetota; class Actinomycetes; order Micrococcales; family Micrococcaceae; genus Micrococcus; species Micrococcus cohnii. The sequence continues at coordinate 1,231,078 of NZ_JACHNA010000001.1, forward strand.
TGAGCACGAGAACCTTGTGCGCCAGCATGTCCACGACCGCGAGATCATGCGAGACGAACAGGCACGCGAACTCGTAGCGCTGCTGCAGCTCGGCGAACATGTCAAGCACCGCGGCCTGCACCGACACGTCGAGCGCCGAGGTCGGCTCGTCGGCGATCAGCACCTCCGGGTCGAGGGTCAGCGCACGGGCGATCGAAATGCGCTGGCGCTGACCGCCCGAGAGCTCATGCGGGAACCGGTTGACCACCTCGCGCGGCAGCTTCACCGCGTCGAGCAGCTCATAGGCTCGCTCGAGCCGGGCCTTCCGATCCCCCACCCCGTGCACGACCATCGGCTCGGTGATGATGTCGCCGATCGGGAAGCGCGGGTCGAGCGAGGCCGCCGGGTCCTGGAAGACGACGCCGATGCGCCGGCGCAGCTCGCGCTGCCGCTTGGCGGGCATGGCCGACAGGTCTTCCCCGTGGATCGTCAGCGAGCCCGCAGCGATGTTCAGCAGACCGAGCACCGACTTGGCGATCGTCGACTTGCCCGATCCGGACTCGCCGACCAGTCCGAGGATCTCCCCCGGCGCGACGGTGAACGACACGTCGTGCACGACTCGCTTCTTCTTGCCGCGGTGGTCGTACTCGAGGTTCAGGTCCCTCGCCTCGATCGCGTACGTCGCCCGCGTCTGGGTCGCGGTGACCGGGGTCGGCTCGGCGACCTCGAACCCCTCCCCCAGGCGCGGCACGGACGAGAGCAGCCGCTGGGTGTACGGGTGCTGGGGCCGCTGCATCACCTGGTGCACGTGGCCGGTCTCGACGAGTTCGCCGTGCAGCATCACGCACACGCGATCCGCCATGTCCGCGACCACGCCCATGTTGTGGGTGATCAGCAGGATGCCGGTGTTGAGCTTGTGCTTGAGCGAGCGCAGCAGCTCGAGGATCTCGGCCTGCACGGTCACGTCGAGGGCCGTGGTTGGCTCGTCGGCGATGATGACCTTGGGCGAGCAGCTGATGGCCATCGCGATCACGATGCGCTGGCGCTGACCGCCGGAGAACTGGTGCGGGTACTGCTTGAGCCGGGCCTTCGCGTCCGGGATGCCGACCATGGTCAGCAGCTCGGCGGCGCGTTCGTCCGCGTCGGTGCCGAAGGCCAGCCCGTGCAGCTCGAGCGCCTCGGTGAGCTGATCGCCGACCGTGAGCACGGGGTTCAGCGCGGTCATCGGCTCCTGGAAGATCATGGCGACGTCCTTGCCGCGCTTGGCACGCAGCGCGGCGTCGGACATCTCCAGGACCTCCTCGCCGGCCAGGCGGACCGAGCCGGAGACCTCCGCGTTCTTGGGCAGCAGGCCCATCGCCGTGGAGCTGGTGACGGACTTGCCCGAGCCGGACTCGCCCACCAGGGCGACGATCTCGCCGGGCGCCACGTCGAAGCTGACGCCCTTGACCGCGTGGACCTCGCCGAACTCCGTGGCGAAACGCACGTTCACATCCTCGTACGAGAGCACGGGAGTGCCGTCGTCGTCATGGCGTTCGACGACGCCGATGGCGCTGGTGGCCGGGCCCGGGGTGAGCCCGCCCTCGCGGTAGTCGGCCTGGCCGAGCGCGGGCCGCGGCCCGGTGCTCGGCTCCGCCACCTGGCCGGTGCCGTCGGAGTCCGACGCCGTCGCGGCCGCGGGGGCGTCCTCGTGCGCCGCGGTGTCCGCGGTCGAGGCCGTCGCCTTCTTCTTGTTTCCGAACATGAGGGTCTCTTCCTTCTCGACTCCGCCTCAGCGGGTCGCGCCCTCGGGCGCGTCGGTGTCGGGTCCGTCGGTGTCAGGCGCGTCCGGGCGCGGCGCGTGGTCGGCCTGGTCGGAGTGCGCGGACTGCTGTGCGGCCTTGCCGCGGCCGGAGATCCCGGCGAGCCCCCGCCGACGTCGGGCGGCATTGGACTGGCGCGGGTCGAACGCGTCGCGCAGCCCGTCGCCGAGGAAGTTCACGGACAGGGCGATCGCGAGGATCATCATGCCCGGCCACCAGAACAGCCACGGCCGGGTGGTGAACGCGTTCTGGTACTGGCTGATGAGCAGACCCAGGGAGGACTCGGGCGGGCGGACGCCGAAGCCCAGGTACGACAGCGAGGTCTCCAGCAGCACGGCCGCGGCGATCGCGAACGTCGCGTTCACGACGATCACGCCCACCGTGTTCGGCAGCAGGTGCTTGAAGATGATGCGCCCGGGCTTGGCGCCCATTGCGACCGCGGCGGAGACGAACTCCTTCTCGCGCAGCGAGAGCACTTCACCGCGCACCAGGCGGGCCAGCGCCGTCCAGGTCACCAGGCCGAGGACGATCGCCAACGGCACGATGCCTCCGGGCAGCTGGCTGGACATCTTGCCCAGCACCGCGGCGAGCACGAGCAGGGGAATCACGATGACCAGGTCGGTCAGGCGCATCAGCAGCGAGTCGATCCAGCCGCCGAAGTAGCCGGAGACCGCGCCGATCAGGGCGCCGAGCGCGGTGGAGACGATGCCCACGATGAACGCGATGATCAGCGACTGCTGCGTGCCGCGCATCACGAGGGCGAACCAGTCCTTGCCGGTGGAGTCCTGACCGAAGGGATGCTCGCCCCAGCGGATGCCCTCACCGCCCAGGAACTGCGGCACGAGAGAGAGGGTCGGTCGGCCGCCGTTCTGCACGGTGGCCGCGTCGAGGTAGGACTTGTCCCACCAGCCGGGGATGCCCGCGAAGCCGATGGACGTGAACGCCAGCAATGTCACCAGACTCAGCACCACGAGCGAGATCATGGCCGCTTTGTGCGCGAAAAAGCGCTTGCGGACCAGCTGACCCTGGCTGTAGGACTTGCCGGTCTTGGCTCGCAGCTTGGCGTCTTCGGCTTCGGCGAGGTCGAAGGACTGCTGCTGGTCGGCCTGCTGGGCCGTCTGGGAGGTGGTGGTCATGGCGATCACACTCGAATCCGGGGGTCAAGGAGGGCGTAGAACACGTCCGCCATCAGGTTCATCAGCACGGCCGCGGTGCCCGTGACCAGGAAGAAGGCCATCACGGGCGCCGGGTCGACCTGGTCGAGGCCGGTGGCGAACAGCTCGCCCATGCCCTTCCAGCCGAAGACGCGCTCGGTGATGACGGCACCGCCGATCAGACCGGCGAAGTCGAAGGCCATGATCGTGGTGATCGGGATCAACGAGTTGCGGAAGGCGTGCTTGAGGATCACCTGGCGCTCAGGCAGGCCCTTGGCTCGCGCGGTGCGAATGTAATCCTGCCGGGAGACCTCGAGCATCGAGGCACGCGTGTAGCGCGAGTAAGTCGCCACGGAGATGATCGTCAGCAGGATGGTCGGCAGCAGCAGCTGCGCGCCCTTGTCCAGGAACTGCACCCAGAACGGCTCGTCGAAGTTCGGTGTCTCCGAGCCGATCGTGGAGATCGGCCGGGACTTCGCGCTGAGGAACGCTGGCCAGTACAGGGCCAACGTGTCGGCGACGATGGTGACCGCCATGAACAGCGCCGTGGTGACGGAGACCGCCACTGCCGAGCCCTTCGAGGTCTTGCCCATCAGGCGGCCGATCAGCACGCCGACCAGCACGGTGACCACGCCGAGCACGGCCAGCAGCCACCACGAGGCCTGGGCCCACAGCAGCCCCGAATAGCGCAGCACGGTGAAGACGAGGACGCCGACGAGAACGGTCGCCAGTCCGGCGTGCAGCACGGGACGATTGCGCAGACCGGAGACGATCGCGGTGGCGGCGACCGCCGCACCGAGGCCGACGAGGATCACGGCCGGGTAGCCGAGCACGGGCGTGCGCCAGAAGTCCAGGGCGTGCAGAAGCGGGATCACACCGAGCACGAACGCGGCGGTGGCGAGGAACGTGAACAGGCGTCGCTTCGCCCCGCCGCCCATCGCGCCCTGCAGCGCGAGGCCGAGAACGACCGCGGCGACGATCAACAACCCCCAGTTCAAGGTGGGGCTCGCGATCCAGTTGTTGAAGCCGATCGCCATGTACTCCTTGAGCAGGACCGCCGCCCAGAACACCGGCAGGGAGAAGAACAGGAAGATCAGGAACGTGACGGCGTAGTCGAGCCCCGAGTACTGGCGGATCGCGGTGATGATGCCGACGGCGACGCCGATGATGATCGCGAGCACGGTGGCCAGGATGACCAGGCGCAGCGTGGAGCTCGCGGCGTTCTGCAGCAGCGTGAGCACAGGCTGACCCGACCGGTTCAGGCCGAGGTCGCACTGGCCCACGACGCAGCCGCCGACTCCCTTGAGCCAGTCGAAGTATCGGACGAACCACGGCTGGTCGAGCCCCATGAACTCGGTGCGGGCCGCCATGAGGGTCTCGCGGTTGTTGCTCTGCGACTCGCGCAGGTCTTTGAGGGGGTCACCGGAGTTGATGACCAGGACAAACAGGAGGACGGAGGCGCCGAACAGGACCAGCAGCGAGCTGGCGAGACGCTTGAGGATGAACTTCAGCACAACAGGGGTGACCTTCCGTGCACGGAGGTGGTGAGCATCATGAGGCGGGCGCGACGAGTGCGTCGGCGTGGAGACGGTCGGGGCCGGGCCGCAGGGGTGTCGGCCCCGACGCCGGAGGGCGCGGGCTCATCGAAGACGGCCCGCGCCCTCCCCTGACCGGCGCGTCTGCGCGCCGCGACTCAGATCACTCGGAGCGGGTCCACTTCTCGACGTTCCACAGGGCGCCGGACTGCGTGGCGGCCTGCTCGACGTTCTCGAGGTTCGCGGAGTGGCCGACGATGCCCGGGTGCGCGTACAGCGGGATGGCCTGGTAGTCCTCCCACAGCAGCTTCTCGATCTCGGCGACCTTCTCCTTCTGCTTGTCCTCGTCGAGTTCGGAGGCAAGCTCGTCCCAGGCCTTGTCCACCTTCTCGTTGGAGTACTTCACCTGGTTCTGCTTGCCGGAGGAGTGGTAGATGTTCCGGCCCGAGGCCTTCTGACCGGAGCCGGACCACGCGAACAGGGCCACGTCGAAGTCACCGGCGGGCATGACCTCGGTGAAGAAGTTCTCGTCGCCGGCGTCCTTGATCTCGAAGCCGGCCTCATCGCACGAGCTCTTGATCAGCGAGACGGTCTCTGTGCGGCGCTGGTTGCCGTTCTGGTAGCCGACACGGATCGTCGTGCCCTCGGCGCCGGCCTCCTTCAGCAGCTGCTTGGCCTTCTCGACGTCGGCCTCACCGGACTGCATCTGCTCCGGGACGGCCTCCTTCACGATGTCCTCGTAGCCGTCCTGGAACGGGAACACCTCGCGCAGGTTCATCACCTCGGCGTCGTCGACGATCGGCTTGACGAGGTTGTCGACGATCTGCTGACGCGGCACGCACAGCGCGAACGCCTCACGCACCTTCTCGTCGTTGAACGGGGAGCCGTCGCCGCGGTAGAAGTCCAGGTGCTCCCAGGTCATCAGGTCGCCGGTCTGGACCTTCGCCTGGTCACCGAGCCCCTCGAGCTGCTTCATGGTGTCGACGGTGGCCTGCGGCTCGATCACATCGATGTCGCCGTTCTGCAGCGACTGCACGTGCGTCTCCGGGGCGGCCATCTTGATGACCAGCTCCTCGATGCCCGGCTTCTCGCCCCAGTACTTGTCATTGGCCTCGAGGGTGATCGACTGGCCGGCCTGCCAGCCGTCTTCCTTGATCTTGTACGGGCCCATCGAGGGGATCTTGCTCTGGTCGGGCAGCTTGCCGGGCTTGAAGTCCCAGCCCTCGTTCCAGAACTTCGCGGCCTTCTCGAGCTTGTCCGCGTCCTTCTCCCGGGCCGCCTCGACGAGCTCCTCGAACTCCATGCCCGACTCCTCCGCGATCACGTGCGCGGGAAGGGCGGTGTTGATCAGGATCTCCCAGTCGGCATACGGCTGGTCATAGGTAACGGTGAACTTCTTGCCCTTGGGGTCACCCTTCGGGGCCTGCTTGATGTAGGTGCCCGGGTCCGAGGTGATCGAGTCGAACAGCGGGGTCTCGCCGTCCTCCTTCGTGATCTCCGGGTTGTCGGCGGCCCACTGCACGATGAAGTCGCCGGCGGTCACGTCGGTGCCGTCGGACCACTTCGCGTCCTCGCTGATCTCGTACTCGACCGTGAGCGGGTCATCCGAGACCTTCTTGTACGTGCCGAACTCCTCGTTGCGGACGATCTCGCCCTTGGGGCCGAAAGTCCAGAAGCTGGAGAACAGGCGGTCCACGACGGCCGAGTTGTACGTGGAGTAGGTGTTCGACTGGACGCCGTTGTACGAGGCGAATTCGTCGGCGCCCACGGAGTAGGAGACGCTGCCGCCGCCCTCCTCCTTCTTCGCGTCCGCCGGCCCGGCGGGAGCGCAGGCGGACAGGACCAAAGCCGAGCCGGCGGTCAGGGCGGCCGCCGCCGAGAGCTTCGAGTGCTTCATGGAAGTGCTCCATTCATCAAAGGCGCGGGTGCGCCTTCAGGCGAGTGAGGCCGCGACCTCGGGACGCGGCATCGGGGATGGTCGTCTCTGCTGCGGGCCACAGCCCGCAATGAGATGGCCATCACACTAATGGTCGACGAGCTCATATCAAAGTGTGACCCGCGAATCACTTATGTGATGGATTGCAGTATTATGCACAGGTTCACTCCGCCGTGGTCACCTCCACGTCACATTTCGGCCCCCGTCGACCCGGCGGCGCCCGGCCTCGCCCGAGACGGCGCCGCCGGGCCCGCCCTGCTCCGCCTCGCCTCAGCGATGCAGGAGGCGGCGACGGCCAAGCACGAAGAAGCTCAGATACGCGACGCCCGAGGTGTTGTAGGGGAAATGAATCCCCATCACCGCGCGGATCCCCCCGTGCATCCCCCACGCGCCCAGCGCGAAGAGGCGGCCGATGCTCGGGTGCACCAGCGCCGCCGGCGCCGCGAGCTCAACCACCAGCGCACCGGCGGCCAACGCCGTGAACAGACGCCGCCGTGAATACAAGGTGACCCCGAGGTCCTGCTTGGACGAGCCGAACAGGTCCTTACGCAGGCCGTCCACGGCGATCTGTCCGCGCAGCACGTCGCCGCCGGCCCACCGCAGCCCCAACTCACTGCGGACCTTCGCGACGCCGCAGATCAGGTAGACCGCAGCGCTGGCGGTGTTCATGGCCACCGGCACGGCTCCGTACCGACGCGCGGCGACGTCGCGGAGGTGCCAACGGCCGCGCACGAGGGCGTCGACGCTCCACGCATCCGCAGACCGCGTGCAGCCCAGGACCGCCTGGTGAAGCACCACCATGTTGTCGTTGTGCAGCACCATGCCCCAGGAGTTCCGGTACGCGGTGGTCCAGATCTGCAGGGCGGCGTTCACCGGGCCGGTGACACGGTGGGCCAGGCCCAGGGTCGCCGCCACGTTGACGACCTGCGCCAGGTCGAACACGGCGTCGGCGACCGCCGGGGGCAGCGGACGCGAGAGCACGCGGCACGGACCCACGGGCGCGAACCGGTCCGGCTCCTGCGCGTGCACGCGTTGGAACATCCGCCGACGCCGGAACTGGCGCGCCGCGGCGTATCCGCCGACCGCCAGCCGCAGCAGCGCGGGTCGAGTGGCCGGCAGCACCGGACGCAGCGTGTCCATCAGTCGCAGTGCCACGGGACTCATGGGCGGACCTCCTCAACACCGCGCGCACCGTAGGTCTCTGCGACCTGGCTTGCGGTCCTCTTCTGCTGCACCGCCTGGGCGACGCCGCCGACCGGGGCGACGGCGTGGACGGTCTCCCGGTGCGGGCGACGCAGACCGGCGTAGTACTCCTCGAAGCGGAAGCGCGAGCGCACCACCTCGACACGCTCGATGCAGGCTTCCTGGCGCCGTCGCTCTCGTCGCCGGCCCGCGGCCGAGGCGACACTGCCGCGTACCTGGGCCTGCGTCTGCGCCAGCGAATCCGCGTAGGCCTGGGCCACCCGCACCGCTTCACCGCGGCGCACCGCTCGGGAGACCTGTCGACGCACCTGGTTCAGCCCGCCCGGGCCGAAATGCGCGAACGAGGGGATGACCCTGTCGCCGTCGGCGGTGTACCCCACCACGTGCGGGACGTACGTCGACCGGCCCCGCGCCTCGGAGAACATCGGGAAGGTCGACAGGGGGAACGAGTCCCGCGTGAACTTCGGAGCGTCTCTGCCGCTGAGCGGCGGTCGGGCGTAGTGGCGCAGGGGGCTGAGCAGCACCCCGGCACCGATGGCGCCGACGGCCAGGCCGAACCAGTCGGCGCGGGTCGGCGGGGGCCGGTCGACGGCCCGGTGCGGTGTGTGGTGAGTGACCTCATGGATATCTGCCTCTCGTGTGAGCTCGGTGTTGGTGCGGTGATGGAACGATGTGAGGGGCACGGCCGGGGTTCAGCGGCCGGGGTTCAGCGGCCCGGGCTCAGAGGCCGAGGCTCAGCGGCCCGGCGTCGTGGCCCGGCCGGCGTGCAGGTCGGCCAGCGCGGTGCGGACCGCCCAGGCCCCGGCCATGCCGTGCACTCCCGCGCCGGGAGCGGTCGAGGCCGAGGCCAGGTAGACCCCGGGCCGCCCCGCCTGGGGACGCACCAGCCGGTGGGGCCGCAGGGCCGGACGCGGACGGGCCGCCAGCTGCAGCCCGGCCATCGATCCGCCGGCGATGTCCCCGCCGACCAGGTTCGGGTTCCACTGCTCGAGCTGGGCGGGCCGGGTCTCGACGGCGCGCACGACGGTGTCGCGGAAGCCGGGGGCGAAGCGTTCGATCTGCTCCTCGATGCGCGCTCGGACCGCCCCCGCATAGCCGAGCGGCACATGGGCGTAGGTCCACAGCACCGTGTGTCCGGCCGCCTCGGCGACGGCCCGCGACGGGTCGGCGGCCTGCTGCTGGCAGACCATGACGAAGGGCCGCTCGGGCATGCGGCCGGCGAGCGCGTCGGCCTCGGCGCGGCTGAGGTGTTCGGCTGTGCCCCCGACGTGCACCGTTCCCGCGCCGCGCAGCCGCTCGTCCCGCCACGGCACGGGCTCGCTGAGCAGGAAGTCGACCTTGGACACGCCTGAACCGTGCCGCCACCGCGAGAGGGGTGCTCGGACGGGCGTGGGCATGAGGTCGCCGGCCAGAGCGACCGCCTGGGCCGGCGTCGTGTCGAGCAGGACCAGGTCGGCCGACGACAGCTCGCGCAGGTCGGTGACCCGGTGGCCGAGGTGCACCCGGCCGCCGTGAGCGGTCAGGACGGACAGCAGCGCGGCGACGATCGCACCGGACCCGCCCTCGGCCACGGGCCAGCCGGTGCTCATGCCCAGACCGCCGAACAGGGTGCCGAAGGCGGCGGTCAGCGGTCGGCCGGGCGGCAGGATCGCGTGCACGGCGGAGCCGGTGAACAGCGCCCGGGCCTGGTCGGTACGGAACGCGGCGCGTGCGGCGACCGTGGCCGACCACGGGGCACGCAGGCCGAATCGGACCATGCCGAGCGGCCGAGGCCAGGCACGGGCCAGCGGTCCGAGCACGTTCAGCGCTGTGCCGTACGGGTCCTGCACCACCGGTGCGTGCCACGCCCGCCACGCGGTCTGGTCCTCGCCGAGCCCCTCGGCGGTTCGCTCGAGGTCGCGGTACAGCAGTGCCGCCTCGCCGCCCTCGAGCGGGTGCCCCAGCACGACCGGCGGGTGCCGCCAGCGCAGGCCGTGCTCGCTCAGGCGCAGCTCGTGGAACGCGGGGCTGACGGCGCCGAAGGGGTGACCGGCGGCGCCAAGGTCGACCGTCGTGCCCGCGCCCAGGGTGTCTCCCGAGGCGCTCGCTCCACCCGGCAGCGCGTGAGCTTCGTAGACGTCCACCTCCCAGCCGGCTCGGGCCAGCAGTGCCGCGGCGGTCAGCCCGTTCGGCCCGGACCCGACGACAGCGGCCCGGCCCGGCTCTGCCGCCTCGGGCAGGGTGAAACCGGGGCGGTTTAGGTCATCGGCTCGAGAGCCGCCGGACTGGTCAGATCGCGTCATCATGGCTCCACTCTGAAGCGCAGCTATGAGAATCAGATGAGGTCCCTGCATGCGTGAGTCCGCCGGACCGACGTCCGCACCGGCAGCCTCCACCGGCGCGCCGCGCGGGTAAACTCGTCAGCCCCGCCACGCCTGGCCTGACGCGCCACGCGTCCGAGTCCCGATCCAGGAGCGCAATGGACCCGTTCATCACTGCCCTGGCCCTCACGGCGTTCGCCGGCGCGGCCACATTCGCCGGGGGCCTGCTCGGCGTGCTCGGTCGAGAGCCCGGCCAGCGCAGCCTGGGACTGGGCCTCGGCATGGCCGCGGGCGTCATGCTCAGCGTGTCGTTCCTCGAACTGGTGCCCGAGGCGATCGCGGGCACGCAGCCGTCCCTCGGGTCGGTCGCCCCCGTCGCCGTGCTCGTGGGCTTCGCGAGCGGGCTCGCCGGCTACGCGCTGCTGGACTCGACTCTCGGCACGGCGGTCGCGGTTCGGCTGCCGGGGGCGTCCGTCGAGGACGGTCGCCGACGGGCAGGCGGCGCGGGCCCCTCGGCGCCCGTGGGCGGTGTCGCGGACCGGCGGTTGCTCCGGGTCGGGTTCGTCACGGCGTTGGGCATCGGGCTGCACAATCTTCCCGAGGGGTTCGCCACGTTCGCCGCGACGATCGACGATCCCCATGTCGGTTTGGCCCTGGCGGCGGCCATGGCCGTGCACAACGTCCCCGAGGGCCTCGCGGTCGCGGTCCCGGTGCGCCGGGCCACCGGATCGCGGCGCTCCGCTCTGCTGTGGGCCGGGTTGACCGCGGCGGCCGAGCCTCTCGGGGCCCTCGTCGGCTGGCTGGTGCTCGCCCCGTTCGTGTCCGACGCCCTGCTGGGTCTGGTGTTCGCGGTGGTGGCGGGCATCATGGTCGCGATCAGCCTCGACAATCTGCTGCCGACCGCCCGAGCCGGGGCCGGGCGTCGGATCACTCTGATCGGGTTCATGCTCGGGGTGTCGGCGATGGTGCTGTCCCTGCAGGTCCTGAGCTGAGGGAGCCCCCGGCCGGCAGGCCGCTGACGGGCCTCCGACCGGCAGGCCGCTGACGGGGGTCGCGTCGTGGGCGGGCGCGTCCTGCAGACGGGTTCAGTTGACCACGGCCTCCTGCAGCGTGGCCGTCTCTTCTCGTTCCTCGCCGTCGGGGGTGATCCAGGTGACCTCCACCTGCTCGCCGACGTTGCGGTCGTTGATGCGACGCGAGAGCACGTTCATGCTGTTGCCGACCGACTCCCCGTCGATCTCGGTGATCCGGTCGCCGCGTTCGAGACCGATGTCGTCGGCCGCGGAGCCGGGCTCGACGCCCTCGACGCGCACACCGGTGGGCTCGTCGTCCTGGATGATCTGGATGCCCAGGGCCCCGTCGGCGCCGATGCTGACGTCCTCGGTCTCCTCGCCCGAGAGCACCTGGTCGACGACGTCGATCGCGTCCTGCAGCGGGATCGCGTAGCCGTCGACCGCCCGCGAGGTCCGACCGTCGCTCGCGGCCACCGTGACGCCCACGACCTGGCCGTCCGCGTTCACCAGCGGGCCGCCGGAGTACCCGGGCACGACGTCCGCATCGGTGCGGAACAGGCCCTTCAGGTGCGAGAGGTCCCGCTGCTGCTCGTCGCCGGCGAGGATCGACTCGTCCGTGCCGAGCACTTCTCCGCGCACGGCCGTCAGATACCCCTGGCCGCTTCCGTTGCCGACCGCGGCCACCGCATCACCCCGGCTCGGCGGGTCCTCGGCGAGCGAGGCGGTCTGCAGTCCCGAGGCGTCCTGGAGGCGCAGGACGGCGATGTCATGCGTGGCGTCGCGGCCGAGCACCTCGGCCTCGAAGAGCTCGCCGGTGTCTGCGACGCTGACGCGCACCGTGGTCGAATCCGCGACCACGTGATAGTTCGTGATGGCCAGTCCGTCAGCGGAGAGCACCATGCCGGTGCCGGTGCCCACGCCCATGCCGACCTGGGACTCGACCATCAGGATGCCGGGTGCTTCGTCGACCGGCAGCCCCTCGTCCAGGGCGGCCCCGGAGTGCGCCGGTGCACCCCAGTCGACCTGCACGCCGTCGTGGGCCTCGACGATGTCGCGGTGCCAGCCGGGGCGCTGGCCCGTCGAGACCCCGCCGTCCTGCGCCTCGACGCGGGCGGTCGACTGCAGCAGGTCGCGCAGCTCTCCGACGGCGATCGCCCCGCCGCCGAGGGTGAGCACCAGAGCCCCGACCAGCCCGGCCGCTGCGATGAGCCGACCCCCGCCCGAGCGATGCGGCGAACGCTGCGCCGCCTGAGCCGGCGGGAACCCGGACGGCACGCCGTCGAGGCCGGGCCGGAGGGGACCGGGGCCGTACGGCCAGGGCCCGTACGGGCTCGGAGCGTGCGGCGCCGGGCCGCGCGAGGCCGCGCCGTGCGGCGCCGTGCGGCGCAGACCGAACCGGGCCGGGCCGGGCGGAGCCCACGGGCCGCGCACGGAAAAGTGCTGCCCGGGGCGCTCGCCGGCGTCGGGTCCGAGCTGATCGTGCCGGTCGACGTCGCGGCCCTGCTGCTCGCTCACGTGCGCTCAGATCTCCTCGAGGCTCGGGGCCGCTCAGTCGCGCGCCGCGGCGAGGGCGGCGTCGTAGTCCGGCTCCTGGGTGATGTCCGGGACCAGCTCGGTGTGCGTGACAACGCCGTCCGGGCCGACGACCACGACGGCACGCGCCAGCAGCCCGGCCAGGGGGCCGTCCTGCATCGTCAACCCGTAGTCGCGGCCGAAGTCCGAGCGGAAGGTCGACCCGGTGACGACCCGGTCGATGCCCTCAGCACTGCAGAAGCGTCCGGCCGCGAACGGCAGATCCGCGGAGACGGCGAGCACGACGGCGTCCTCGACCTCGCTCGCGCGCTGATTGAAGGTGCGCACGGACGCGGCACACACGCCGGTGTCCAGCGACGGGAAGATGTTCAGCACGACGGTGGAGCCGGCGTGGTCGCTGAGCGTGACCGGGGACAGGTCCTGCCCGGTCAGTTCGAACGCGGGGGCGGGTTCACCCACGACAGGCAGCTCGCCGACGGTGGTGACGGGGGTGCTCTTGAATGCGGTGGTGGCCATGGCTCACAAGCCTAGGATGAACGGGTGGCCGAGCACACTCCCGACCAGAGCCCCTCCTCCGACGGCGAACGCGTCTGCCCCTCCGCCGGACCCTCCTCCGGCACCCGCGTCCCGCGGACGGCATCGGCGGCACGCCTGCACAGCACCGTCACGGACACGGCCCTCGTCTTCGAGGGCGGAGGCATGCGCGCCTGCTACACGTCGGCGGTCGTCGCCGCGCTGCTGCGCGACGGGATCTTCTGCGACTTCGTCACCGGTGTCTCGGCGGGGTCGTCGAACGCGGCGAACTACCTGGCCCGCTCCCCCGAACGTGCCCGTGAGTCGTTCGTGGACTTCGCCGCCGACCCCATGTTCGGCTCCTGGCGCACGTTCGCGCGGGGCCGAGGACTCTTCCACGCCGAGTACATCTATCAGCGCGCCGGCCTGCCGGGAGCGGCGCTGCCCTACGACTGGGACACCTTCGAGGCGAACCCCGCGCAGCTGACGCTGGCCGGCTTTGACGCTGTCACCGGAGACACCCGCTGGTGGACGCGCCAGGACTTCAGCACGATCGAGGACCTGATGGTGCGCATCCGCGCCTCCTCGACCATGCCGGTGCTCATGCCGCCGGTGCGCCTCGACGACACCGTGTACGTCGACGGCGCCCTGGGCGTCGACGGCGGCATCCCGATCACCGCCGCACGCCACGCGGGCTATGACAGGTTCCTGTTCGTGCTCACGCGCGAGCGCTCCTACCGCAAGCCGCCCGAGCGCTTCCCGGCGTTCTACCGGGCCACGTTCCGCCGCCACCCGGCGGTCGCCGACGCGCTGCTCAGTCGGCACCGCCGCTACAACGCGACGCGCGAGGAGGTGTTCGAGCTCGAACGCCAGGGCAAGGCATACGTCTTCGCTCCCGAGACGATGCCGGTGAGCAACGGCGAGCGCGACGTGGCGCGATTGGCCGCCGCCCACGAGCTGGGCGCCCAGCAGATCCGCCGGGAGCTGCCCGCGATCCGGGAGTTCCTGTCCCTGGCCTAGTCGGCGGCCGCTAGGCGGCGGAGTCGGGCAGGCCGAACACCACGTCGAACAGGTAGGCGTACACGGCCGAGTACACGAGAAAGAAGACGATCAGGCCGGCCTCGATCACGAGGGCCTGCCACAGGCTCACGGAGAGGATCAGCGCCACGGCCGGCACCAGGAACACGACCAGACCGGTCTCGAACCCGACGGCATGCGCGAGGCGCGCCCACCAGGGACGCCCGGTGACCCCGAGCCGACGCTCGAGACGTTCAAAGACAGTGTTGAACACGAGGTTCCACGTCAATGCGACCGCCGACGAGACGACCGCGACCAGGAGCGCGGGCCCCTGCTCAGCTCCGACGCCACCGGCCAGGATGAGCGTCGTGAACAGGACGGCCAGCAGTTCGAACACCACGGCGTAGACGACACGGCGACGAGCGGGCGAACCGAAGACGCGTCGCCCCACCAGCGCGGGTCGGCCACCCGGGCCCCGCGGCACGGACGGATCATCGGACGGGTACGGCACGGAGCCACTCTATCGACGACCACGCGACACTGAGGTGAGCCTGTCCACGGTACCCACGCCCCGGTGCCGGGCGTACATTGGCGGCCATGAAGCTCACTGACGACCTGCTGCAGAAGTTCAACGACCAGATCACCCTCGAGCTGGAGGCGTCGATCGTCTACCGCCAGCTCGCCATCTCCGCGGACAACCTCGACCTGTCGGGCATGGCCGAGTGGCTGCGCCGCCAGGCGGACGAGGAGATCGTCCACGCCAACAAGTTCATCGACCACGTGACCGATCGCGGCGCCCACGCTCAGATCGGCGCGATCAACGCGCCGACGGTGGGCAAGGACCTCAGCGCGCTGCAGATCTTCCAGGCCGCCCTGGCCCACGAGGAGAAGGTCTCCGAGGCCATCCGCGAGCTGTACCGCGCCACCGACGCCGCCGGCGACCTGAACGCTCGCCCGCTGCTGAACTGGTTCGTGGACGAGCAGATCGAGGAGGAGGCCACCGTCTCCGAGATCGTCGGCCAGCTCGAGCTCGTCGGCGATGACGGCTCCGGTCTGCTGCGCATCGACCAGCGCCTGGGCGCGCGTCCGGTCGCCACGACCGAGCCCGCCTGAATCCCGGGCTGATCCAGCGCGTCGGCCTGGTCCGACCGCGCGCCTGCGGGCCCGGTGACCTCCTGATCCGTTCTGGAGGTCACCGGGCCCGGTCCGTGTTGGGGACGGCTCGCTATGCTGGGCCCGCGCCGCAGCGGCGTCGGTGCCCCGTCGCGCCGCCCCACCCCTGAGGAGGACTTCCATGAGCGGTCTCGTCGCTCTGCTCGATGACGTCGCGGCTCTGGCCCGGATGGCCGCCGCCAGCGTGGATGATGTGGCCGCCGGCGCCGGGCGTGCCTCGGCGAAGGCCGCCGGCGTCGTGGTCGATGATGCGGCGGTCACCCCGCAGTACATGACCGGCGCCGCCGCCCAGCGCGAGCTGCCGATGATCTGGCGGATCACGCGCGGCTCGCTGCGCAACAAGCTGCTGATCATCCTGCCCGGCCTGCTGCTGCTCGATTGGCTGGCCCCGTGGTCTCTGATGTGGCTGCTGCTGGCCGGCGGCACGTACCTCTCCTACGAGGGCGCGCACAAGGTGTGGGCCAAGCTCACCGGCCACGGACATGAAGAGAAGTCCCCCGCCGTCGAGCAGGGGCCCGAGGCCGAGGACGCCGTGGTGCGCGGCGCGGTCACGACCGACTTCATCCTGTCGCTGGAGATCATGGTGATCTCGATGAACGAGGTCGCACAACAGACGTTCTGGATCAAGGCGGCGATCCTCGTGGTGGTCGCGATCCTCATCACGGTGGCCGTCTACGGCGCCGTCGCGCTGATTGTGAAGATGGACGACATCGGCCTGCACATGAACCAGAACGCAGGCACCTCGGGCGGCCGCGCCTTCGGTGCGGGCCTGGTGAAGGCGATGCCGCACGTGCTGACCGTGATCACCGTGATCGGCACCGTGGCGATGCTCTGGGTCGGCGGCCACATCGTGCTCAAGGAGCTCGCCGAGCTCGGGGTGCCATGGCCCTATGAAGTCCAGCACCACCTGGTGGAGCCGGTCGTGCACGCCACTGGCTCGGTGGTCGGCTGGCTCGTGGAGACGCTCTCATCCGCCGCCTGGGGCCTGGTGTGGGGCTCCCTCGTGCTGGCCGTCGTGCTGCTGGTCAACCGGCTGCGCGGCAAGAAGGACACCCTCGACCACTGACGCACAGCGCCGACGCCGACACGCGACGGGCCGTGGAGGAGCACCCTCCACGGCCCGTCCTGTGTCCGGGTCGTCGTCTCGCGACCCCGCGGCCGGGCGTCAGCCCCCGCGCGCCCGAGCTCCCGTGCGCCCGCCCCGCGCCTCAGTCCGCCGTGAGGAACGTGCGCACGGCGGCCACGAAGCGCTCGGGCTGGTCGGCGTGCACCCAGTGCCCGGCCCCGCGAATGCTCACCTTCACGACCTTCGGGAACAGCGCCTTCATGGCCGGCACGTCCTCGTCGAGGATGTAGTCGGACTCCGCCCCGGCCAGCCACAGCACCGGCCGGTCGAAGGTCCGTTCCGGGTCGTCCTCGAACGCCGGCTCCGGGAAGCCGCCGATCTCGGCCAGGTTCGCGTGCAACATCCGCACGTTCGGCTGCCAGGTGAACGCCCCGGCGTCCCGGCGCAGGTTCTGCAGCAGGAACCCGCGGATGCGCTCGTCCGGCACGTCTCGGGCCAAGACCTCGTCGGCCTCGGCGCGGGTGCCCAGCGCGTCCAGGTCCATGCGCAGCAGGCTGCCGAGCAGATGGTCGAACTGACCGGTGGCCATCGGCGCGGTGCGCGGGGAGATGTCGACGACCACAAGCCGGTCGACGAGCTCGGGGTGCCGCAAGGCCAGCACCATCGCGACCTTGCCGCCCATCGAATGGCCGAGCAGATGCACCGGACCGTCGGCGGCGAGCCCCGAGCGCAGGTGCTCGGCCACCCGATCGGCGATGCGCCGATAGTCGACCCCGTCGGTCCAGGGCGAGCCGCCGTGGTCGGGCATGTCGATCAGCTCGATCGTGAAGTCCTCCGAGAGCGCCTGCGCGACGCCGGTGAAGTTGCGCCCCCGGCCCATCAGCCCGTGGATGAACGCCACGCGGGCCGGGCCCTGTCCGACGCGTGTGGAGGCCAGGGCCGCCGAACCCTCTGCGGGCTCGGGTGCGGGCGACGACGTCGGGGACGGGCTCGTCCGGGACGGCATGGGGTCGGAAGTCTGGTCGGGCGTCTGATCGCTGGTCACCGGACCAGGGTAACGAGGCCGACGGACACGGAGACCGAGGGCGATCCGCGCATCGACTATGGTCGGGGTCACCCTGCACCGCCCCGGCGCCCGCCGGAACGACCCCCAGAGGAACCACGACGTGCCCGTCTCCCCCACGCCGCTGCCCACTCCCTCCGTCCGCGAGGCCCTCGACCACGCCGCCGCGACCACGCCGACGACGCCCGGCTGCTCGTCGGGGCTGACCTCCCCGCCGTGGGACGAGGACGCGTTCGCCCCCGGATCGAGCCTCGGCTACGGCCCGGGGGCGTCCATGGACGACGTCGCCCCCGTCGGCATGCCGCGCCAGCAGACGCTGCCGGAGGACCTGCGCGACGCCGACGAGGACGAGCTGCAGGATCGCATCGTGGCGGCCCGCCGCGCCCTCGGCGACCGCGTGGTGCTGCTCGGGCACTTCTACCAGCGCGACGAGGTGGTGCGGCACGCCGACTACGTCGGGGACTCCTTCCAGCTCGCGCGCGCCGCGACCGCGCACCCGGACGCCGAGGCCATGGTGTTCTGCGGCGTGCACTTCATGGCCGAGACCGCCGACCTGCTCTCCGGGTCCGAGCAGGCGGTCGTCCTGCCCCACCTGGGCGCCGGCTGCTCGATGGCGGACATGGCCGACGTCGACTCGGTCGCCGACTGCTGGGAGCAGCTCGAAGCGCTCTACGGCACGGAGGCCGACGACCAGGGGCGTCAGCCCGTCGTCCCGGTGACCTACATGAACTCCTCGGCCGCGCTGAAGGCGTTCGTCGGTGAGCGCGGCGGCATCGTGTGCACCTCGTCCAACGCCTCGGCCGTGCTCGAGTGGGCCTTCGAGCGCGGGCGGCGGGTCCTGTTCTTCCCCGACCAGCACCTGGGACGGAACACGGCCAAGGCCATGGGCGTCCCGCTCGAGCGGATGCCGACGTGGGCCCCGGGCCGGCCCCTCGGCGGGAACACCGCCGAGCAGCTCGAGCAGGCCCGCGTGATCCTGTGGCACGGCTTCTGCTCAGTGCACCGCCGCTTCACCGTCGACCAGATCGAGAGGGCGCGCGCCGAGCACCCCGGCGTCCACGTGATGGTGCACCCGGAGTGCCCGATGCCCGTCGTCGACGCCGCGGACTCGTCGGGCTCGACCGACGCGATCGTAAAGACCGTCCAGGCGGCGCCGGCCGGCTCGACGTTCGCGATCGGCACCGAGATCAACCTTGTGCAGCGCCTGGCCGCGCAGCATCCCGAGCACACCATCTTCTGCCTCGACCCGGTGATCTGCCCGTGCTCGACCATGTACCGCGTGCATCCGGCGTACCTGGCCTGGGTGCTCGAGGAGTTGGTCGCCGGCCGCGTGGCGAACCGGATCACCGTCCCTGGGGAGCAGGCCGAGCACGCGCGCACGGCGCTGCGGCGGATGCTCGCCGTGGCCCCATCCCCTGCCCGCGGCACCGCGACCGGGCAGGCGGACCGATGAAGCCGCACGACGTGGACGCCGCGCGCCGCGAGACCCTCGAACGTGCCCTGGCGGAGGACGCCCCGCATGGCGACGTGACCGGCGAGGCGTACGTGCCCGCCGACGCCGTGAGCCGCGTGGCCGTGACCGCGCGCGAGGCCGGGGTGTGCTCGGGGCTGGACGTGCTGGCCGAGGTGTTCGCCCTCGTGGACCCCGCCGTCGAGGTGCTTCCCCGCACGGCCGACGGGCGCGCCGTCGCCGCCGGCACGGTCCTGGCCGAGGTGCGCGGTCCGGCACGCGCGGTGCTGCGCGGTGAGCGCGTCGCACTGAACCTGCTGCAGCGCATGTGCGCGATCGCCACGACGACCGCCGCTCACGTCGAGGCCGTCCGGGCCGCCGGCGCCGACGCCCGAGTGACGGACACGCGCAAGACGGCCCCGGGGCTGCGCGTGTTCGACCGGCAGGCGGTACGCGACGGCGGCGGCCACAACCACCGCCGCGGCCTGTCCGACGCCGTCATGCTCAAGGACAACCACTGGGCGGCGATGGGCCTGGCCGACGCGGACGGCACGCTCACCGCCAGCGACGCCGAGGTGACCGCCGCCCTGCGCGCCGTCCGGGCCCGGCTTCCGCACACGGTGCACATCGAGGTCGAGGTCGACCGTCTCGAGCAGATCCCGCCGGTGCTGGCCGCGGGCGTGGACACGATCATGCTCGACAACTTCTCCCTGGCCGACCTGCGCGCCGGCGTCGAGCTGATCGGCGGGCGCGCGCTCGTGGAGGCCTCGGGCGGCGTCACCCTCGAGACGATCGGCCCGATCGCCGCGACCGGCGTCGACATCGTCTCCGTCGGGGCCCTGACCCACTCGGTCCGGGCGCTCGACATCGGCTTCGACGCGGTGGCCGCGTGATCTACCTGGACCACGCCGCCACCGCCCCGGTGCGGCGCGCGGCCGTTGAGGCGATGTGGCCGTACCTGACCGGACGGTTCGGCAACCCGTCCTCCGCGCACGACGTGGGGCGTCGTGCCGCGGCCGGGCTCGAGGCCGCCCGCGCGCAGGTCGCCTCGGCGCTCGGCGCCCGGCCGGGGCAGGTCGTGTTCACCTCGGGCGGGACGGAGTCCAACGCGACCGCCGTGCTCGGCGCCGTGCGGGCGGCTCTCGCGCAGCGGCCGGTACGGGTGCTGACGACGGCGCTCGAGCACAGCAGCGTGCGCGCCGCGTGCGAGCAGGCCGAACGCGTCGACGCGGCCGTGGTCGAGCGCCTCGACGTCGACGCCGACGGCCGGATCGACCTGGCCAACGCCGCACGGCGACTCGGCCACGGCGCCGACGCGCAGACCCGAGGCACGACGCTGGTGGCGGTGCACCTGGCGAACAACGAGATCGGCACCGTCCAGCCGATCCGCAAACTCGCGGAGCTGACGCGGGCGGCGGGCGTGCCGCTGCACGTGGACGCCGTGCAGGCCGCCGGGCAGATTCCCCTGGACGTTCGCTCGCTCGGGGCGGACAGCCTCGCGCTCTCCGGCCACAAGGTCGGCGCGCCTCAGGGGATCGGCGCGCTGTGGCTGCGGCCGACGTTCGCCCCCGAGCCGCTGCTGCCCGGCGGCGGGCAGGAGCGCGGCCGCCGCTCTGGCACTCAGAACGTGGCCGGAGCCGTCGGGCTCGCCGCCGCGATGCTCGAGGCCGAGCGCGAGAGACGGGACCGAGCGGCGGCGTGGGCGCAAGGGCGACACGAGTTCGTCGCCCGGGTGCTCGACGGAGTGCGCCCCCACGCGCCGCGGGTGCGGCTGACGGGGCATCCGGACGCGCGACTGCCGCGCCACGCCTCGTTCGTGCTGCCCGGAGTGAACGGAGAGTCGGTGCTGGTCGAGCTGGAGCGCTCGGGCGTCGTGGCCTCCGCGGGCTCGGCCTGCTCGGCGCACGATGCCGAGCCCTCCCCCGTGCTGACCGCGCTCGGCCTCAGCGCGGACGAGGCGCGCACGGCGCTGCGCTTCACGTTCGGCCCCGACGAGACGCCGGAGACCCTGCGGGCCGCGGCGGACGCGGTGGTCGCGGCCGTCGCGGCCGTCGCCCGCCTGACCTGACCGGCCTGGCCCGGAGCGCAGACGTCGCGACCCCGCCGCGGCGCAGCGGCGGGGTCGCGGGAGGCTCCTCGGCCCGTCCGGCTCGGGCAGAGGGCGCGCGTCAGCGGTCGGCGGTGGTCCGGTCCGCGCCGACGTCGTACTGCGGTCTGCGGCCGAAGTAGAAGAACCCGGCCAGCACCGCCGCCACCAGCAGCAGCGCCATGACGCCGAGCATCGGGTACGGGCCGAACTGGACGATCAGCGGGATCGAGGCCGCGGTGATCAGGCCGCCACCGAAGAACGGTTCGAACACGAGCTGCTTGTAGCCGAAGCTCTCGTAGGCCGGGCTCTGCCCCTTCGGGTCGGCCATGCGCAGCAACAGCAGGCCGGTGGCGGTCACGCCCATCGCCTGGCCGAAATCGGCGATGCCGCGTTCGAACCAGTACGAGCGCATGAACCGCGGAGCGAGAACGACGAGCACCACGATGTTCCACACGATGCCGGCGAGGGCCAGGATGGCGAACGGCGCGAGGTTCTCCGCCACGGCGGCCAGGGAGAGCGTGGCCAGCGCGGAGATGATGAGCAAGTCCAAGGACAGTCCCTGGATGCGTTCCATGATGCCGCGGTCCACCAGGCCGATGCGGTCGTACCGGTCCAGCAGCCGCTGGACGAGGACGCCGCCGAGCATGGCCAGCGGGAACAGCGGCAGGAACGCGAAGATCTCCACCGTGTCGGCCCACAGCTGCTGCTCGATCCACTTCAGGGCGCTCAGCATCAGCTGGCCGAGCACAACCGCCAGGCCGACGACGCCCACGTGCACGGTCAGCGACTCGACGGAGGCCTCCCGAGTGGTCTGGTGCCCGGCGTGCGGGCGGTCCTGCCGGGTGTGCAGGCCGCGGGCCTCCCAGCGGTCGATCTGGGCCGTCGCGTCCAGGGTGGCCGAGCGCTTCGTGCGGGCCGCCCAGTTCACCAGGATCACGCCGATGACGACGCCGCTGACCATGCCGACGGTCGCCATCGTCAGGGCGAGGTCTCCGCCGTGCTCGAAGCCCAGCTCGTCCATGACCGGCGCCATGCCCGCCGCGGTGCCGTGGCCGCCTTCGAAGCCGATCTCCAGCAGCGCCCCGAACTCGGGGCCGACGCCGAAGAGCGGGCCGAGCAGCAGCACCGCCAAGAGCAGGCCCACCACATACTGGCCGGAGGCGAAGGTGACGCCGAGGGACAGCTGGGGACCGAGCAGACGCACGGCGGACTTCGGCGAGGGGATGCGCGAACCCAGGAACAGCGTGGCGAACACGACCGAGATCAGCAGCCCCGGCAGCGACGACCAGACCTCGAGCACCTGCTCGCCGAACAGGCCGCCGGCGGCGAACGCGTCGGTGCCCATCGCCGAGGCGATGCGGCCCAGGACCTCGGGGCCGACGAGCAGCGCCAACACGCCGGAGATGAGGGAGACCGGCAGGAACAGCCTCTGGGTGATCGTCGACGACGCCCTGATCCAGGCACCAATCAACGCCACCATGGCCAGCAGCAGGATCGCCAGGCCGATCGTCGACGCGCTCATCGCAGTCCTTTCATGGTCACGAGGTGTTCTCCGTCACGGCGCGACAGAGCCCGGAGAACCCTAGCAGCTCCCTGAGAGTTCGGCACGCTTTCAGGGCAGCCTCTGGACTTCTCACGCCGGGCGACGGTATGTCACCGTCCCGTCCTCCAGGATTCACCTGCCGGAGGCTCGCGCGTCATCGCCCGGAACAGGCGCAGCGGCCACGCTGGGCTCATGACCGAGATGAACCATGCCCCGTCCCCCGTCCGCCGCCGTCTGCTCTCCGCGTCCGTGCTGGGCGCCGCCACGGCACTGGCAAGCGCCCCCGGTGCCGCCGCCTCCGCCCCGTCCCGCTCGACCGGCCTGCTGACCTCCCGCCTGACCCTGCCGTCGGGCATCGCGACCGGCGACGTCACCGAGCGCTCGGCCGTGCTGTGGTCCCGTGCCTCGGCCCCGGGCCGGCTGAAGGCGGTCGTGCGCGCCGTCGACGAGGGCGGAGAGGTGCTGCGCGGACGTGGCGCGCACGAGGCGACGCTGCTCTCGCGCTGGTCGACCGAGGCCACCGACCACACCGCGAAGATCTACACCGAGGGGCTGCCCTCGGGCACCCGCTTCCAGGTGACCTACGCCTTCGAGGACGAGCACGGCCGGCTCGGCGAGCAGGCCGTCGGACACTTCCGGACCGCCCCGGGCGCCGGGCAGGCGGCGCAGGGCGGCGGTCAGTCGTTCGTCTGGACCGCAGACACCGCCGGCCAGGGCTACGGCATCAACCCGGACATCGGCGGCATGCGCGGCTACGCGGCCATGCACGCCACCGAGCCGGACTTCTTCCTGCACTCGGGCGACACGATCTACGCCGACGGCCCCATCGAGGCCACGCAGCAGGTCCCGGGCGAGCCCACCTGGCGCAATGTGGTGACCGAGGAGGTCTCCAAGGTCGCCGAGACCCTCAACGAGTTCCGCGGCCGGCACCGCTACAACATGATGGATCAGAATCTGCGCGCGATGTACGCCGAGGTGCCCGTGATCGCCCAGTGGGACGACCACGAGACCACCAACAACTGGTACCCCGGCGAGGTCCTCGACGACGAGCGCTACACCGTGCGCGATGTGAACACCCTCGCCCGCCGCGGCCGCCGCGCGTGGCAGGAGTACATGCCGCTGGCCGACCGTACCGCCCTGCTGGCCCCGCGCGACGGGTTCGACGCCGCGGCGCGCATCTGCCGCAAGATCTCCCGCGGGCCGCACCTGGACGTGTTCACCCTGGACATGCGCACCAACAAGGGCGACAACACCGCCGGGCTCGAACCGCGTCGCACGAGCATCCTCGGCGAGCGCCAGCTGTCGTGGCTCATCGAGTCGCTGCGCACCTCGACGGCCACGTGGAAGGTGATCGGCAACGACCTGCCGATCGGTCTGATCGTCCCCGACGGCGAGGCGCAGGAGTCCCTGGCGAATGCCGACCACGGCGCGCCGCTGGGCCGGGAGCTGGAGATCGCCCGCCTGCTCAAGGCGATCAAGGACCACGACATCCGCAACGTCGTGTTCCTGACCGGCGATGTGCACTACTGCGCCGCCCACCACTACTCCCCCGAGCGCGCCGCCTTCACGGACTTCGCACCGTTCTGGGAGTTCGTGGCCGGGCCGATCAACGCCGGATCGTTCGGGCCGAACGAACTGGACGGCACCTTCGGCCCGCGCGCCGAGTTCCAGTCCGCCGGGCCGACCAACGGTTCGCCGCGCTCGGGCGAGCACCAGTACTTCGGCCACGTCGAGATCCCGGCCGGCGGCGCCGAGTTCCGGGTGCGGTTGATCAACGCGAACGGCCGCGCGGTCTACGCGAAGACGCTCACGGCTGCCTGATCAGCCCCTCGGAGAGGAGCCAGTCGTACGCCACGTCGGCTGGCTCCTCTCCGTCGACGTCGACCCGCTTGTTCAGCTCCGCCATCGTCTCGTTGTCCAGGCGCTGCGTCACGGCCGCGATGACCGGGCGCAGCTCGGGGTGCTCCTGCAGGGTCTGCTCGTTCACGACGCCCGAGAGGTTGTACTTCGGGAAGTACGGCTTCGGGTCCTCGAGCACCACCAGGTCCAGGGCGGGAATGCGCCCGTCGGTGGCGAAGGCCTCGCCGAAGGTGCACTCGCCGTTGTCCACCGCCTGGTAGATCGCCCCGGCATCCATGGTCTTCAGCCTCGACTCGGGGACCTCGGGGATGCCGTAGGCATCCAGCATGGGCCGGAATCCGTCGTTGCGTGCCAGGAACTCCGCGTCCACGCAGAAGCTCAGCTCCTTCGCCGGAAGGTCCTTGAGGTCGTCGAGGGAGTCGACGTCGAGCCGCTCGGACTTCTCCCGGGTCATCGTGAACGCGTAGGTGTTGTCGAGCTCGGCCGGCTCGCTCCACACCAGGCCGTTCTCGGCGTCGGCGTCGCGGACGGCCTGCCACTGCCCGCGCACGTCCGGGACCGGATCGGTGTTGCCCATGTACGTGATCCAGGCGGTGCCGGTGTACTCCCACTGGAAGTCGATGATGCCCTCGAGCAGGGCCTGGCGGGCGCTCGAGGAGCCCGGGATGTTGGTCAGATCCTCGGCCTCGGCGCCGCCGGACTCGAGCAGGATCACCATCATCTTGCCCAGGAGTACCTGCTCGGTGAAGTTCTTCGAGCCCACCGACACCTCGACCCCGTCCAGCTGCACGTCTTCCAGCTCACCGGAGAGCTCTGCGGTGGGGACGTACCCACCGGAGGTGCCCAGGCCGCAGGAGGTGAGCACCGCCGTCAGGGACAGGGCGGTCAGGCCGAGACGAAGTCGCCGGGTGCGGGTGGTCCTCATGCGGTTCCCTTCGGAGTCGCGAGCAGTTCGACGAGTCGGCCGGCCCACTCGACCAGCAGCGCCAGGCACGCCACGAGCAGCGCGCCGGAGACCAGGATCGGGTACCGGAAGAGCACGATGCCCGTCTGGATCAGCAGGCCGAGGCCGCCGGCGTCGATGAACGTGGCGAACGCGCCGGCGCCGACCAGCAGCACCAGGGCCGTGCGCACGCCGGTCATGATCACCGGCAGGGCCAGCGGCAGCTCCACGCGGAACAGGGTCTGCACCGGGGACATCCCCATTCCTCGGGCGGCTTCCACCACGGACGCCTCGACGGAGCGCAGACCGGTGATCGTGTTCGCCAGCACCGGCAGGAACGCGTAGACGGACAGCGCGAGCACGGCGACCCAGAAGCCGAAGCCGAGCACGAGCGCCAATAGCACCAGCACTCCGATCACGGGGGCCGCCTGCCCCGCATTGGCCACGCCCGTCACGACGGGGGCGGCCCATCGCGCCGAACGGCGGCTCAGCAGCACGCCCAGCGGGACCGCCGTGGCGATCACGATGACCGTGCACGCCGCGACCAGGCGCAGATGCTCCCCGACCAGCGGCAGCACGGCGGACCAGCCGAGCGTGCGGGCCTCGATCTCGTCGAGATTGGCCGTGTTCAGCCAGAGCGTCCACCCGAGCAGGATCGCCCCGACCAGCAGCGGCAGCCCGACGATCAGCAGCCGGTCCTCCGCCGAAGCGGCACGCCAGCGGTCCCGGATCATCGTCCCTCCCCCGCTCGGCTCGGGCCGGCCCCCGGGGCCTCGACGTCGAGGGTGTCGATCTCGGCCGCGCGGGCCTGCGCGGTCCACGCCGTCGTGTGCTCGGTGACGGTGTCGTACTGGATCACGCCGATGTACTGGCCCTGGCGGGTCACCATGGCGCCGGAATGGCTCGAGGTGAGGATCGCGTCGAGAGCGTCGTGCAGCGTCGAGCGGTGGTCCACCACGGACGTGGCCTCGAACCGGGGCCGCTGCACGGCCGCGACACCGCGCAGCTGACGCAGGAACACCCAGTCCAGTGGACGACCGCGCTCATCGAGCACCACGACGGCGTCGGCGCCGGCCTCCTCCACCCGGGCGCACACCTGCTCGGCGGACTCGCCGACCCGGCACGTCGGCGGCTGGTCGAGACGCAGATCGCCCACGCGTACCAGGCTGAGCCGTTTGAGCATCGCGCCGGAGCCCACGAAGTCGGCGACGAAGTCGTTGGCCGGGGCCGTGAGGATCGCCTCCGGGGTGTCGTACTGGGCGATGCGCGCCCCCGGTTCGAGGATCAGGATCCGGTCGCCGAGCTTGAGCGCCTCGTCGACGTCGTGCGTGACCATGACGATGGTCTTGTGCAGACGGTCCTGAATGTCGAGCATCTCGTCCTGCAGGCGCTGTCGGGTGATCGGGTCGACGGCGCCGAACGGCTCGTCCATCAGCAGCACGGGCGGGTCGGCCGCGAGACCGCGCGCCACGCCCACCCGCTGCTGCTGACCGCCGGAGAGCTCGCGCGGGTACCGGTCGCGGTACACGGACGGGTCGAGTCCGACCATGTCGAGCAGCTCGTCGACGCGTTCGCGGGTGCGGGCGGAGTCCCATTTGAGCAGCCCCGGCACGAGCCCGATGTTCTCGGCGACGCTCATGTGGGGCATCATCCCGCCGCCCTGGATCACGTAGCCGATGTGCCGGCGCAGCCGGGTCGGGTTCTTGTGGGTGATGTCCTCGCCGTCGATCAGGATGCGCCCGCCGGAGGGCTCGACGAGCCGGTTGATCATCTTCAGCGAGGTGGTTTTGCCGCAGCCGGAGGGACCGACGAACATGACGGTCTGACCCGCCGGGATGGTCAGGTCGAGCGCGTCGACAGCCGGTTCCTTCTGGCCGGGGTAACGCTTGGTCAGGCCCTCGAGCCGGATTTCCGCGCCCGTGTTCGGGCTCGGCGTGCGCCGCGCGTCGGCCGGTTGCGCTGCGGTGGTCTCTGCGGTGCTCATGCGGTGATCCCCTTCGAGGTGGTCAGACGGCCCAGCAGCACGAGCAGGCCGTCGAGGATGAGTGCGACGACGACGATGCCCACGGTGCCGACGAGCGCGTAGTTCAGGGCGTTGGCGCCGCCGACCGTGGCCAGACCGCGGTAGATGTAGTCGCCCAGGCCCGGGCCCAACACGTAGGCGGCGATCGCGGCGACGCCCATCGACATCTGGGCCGCGACGCGGATCCCCGTCAGGATGATCGGCCAGGCCAGCGGCAGGCTCACGCGGAAGAACAGCGCGGCCGGCCCCATGCCCAGGCCCCGGGCGGACTCCAGCACGCCCGGGTCGACCGAGCGCAGCCCGACGATCGTGTTCCGCAGGATCGGCAGGACCGCGTAGAACACCACGACGAGCACCGCGGGCACCGTGCCGATGCCCACGAGCGGGATCAGCAGGCCGATCAAGGCGAAGGACGGAATCGTCAGGCCGATCGCGGACACGGCGTTGGCGATGGGAGTGAGGGTGCGGCTGCGCGTGACGAGCACGGCGAGCACGATCGCCACGACCGTCGCGAGGGCGACGGACTGCACGACGAGCGAACCGTGCTGATACGTGCGGAACAGCACGTCCGCCCATCGGGTCGAGAGGAAGTCGAGCACGGGGGTCCCTTCTGTGGTTCTCGTCCACAGTAGGGCACGCGCGGGGCGAGGGTCGGCGTCAGTGCGCGCCGACGGGAGCCTTCGACTCGTCGCCGTCGAGCATCTCCTCGAGCTCGCGCCCCTTCGTCTCCCGGACGAAACGCCACACGAACACGAACGACAGCAACGCCATCACCGCGTAGAGGCCGTAGGCAAAGGTCAGGCCGAGCGCGGCCAGGCCCGGGAACGTCGTGGAGACGACGAAGTTGGCGACCCACTGGGCGGCGGCGGCCACCGCCAGGGCACCGGCGCGGATCCGGTTCGGGAACATCTCGCCCAACAGCACCCACACCAGCGGGCCCCACGTCGCGCCGAAGAACACGACGAAGGCGTTGGCGGCCACCAGGGCGATCGTCGACCACGGCGCCGCCAGCGCGACGGACTCGGTGCCGTCGGCGGCGACGACGGGCACGGCGTGGGAGAAGGCCAGGGCCATCGTGCCGAGCGAGACGGCCATGCCCGCCGAGCCGGCCAGCAGCATGGGGCGTCGGCCGACCTTGTCCACCAGGGCGATCGCGACGATCGTGACGACGATGTTCGTGACCGAGGTGATGACGGTGACCGTGAGGGCGTCGGACTCCCCGAAGCCGACCGAGCGCCACAGCGTCGTCGAGTAGTAGAAGATCACGTTGATGCCGACGGCCTGCTGGAAGACGGAGAGCAGAATGCCGGTCCACACGACCGGCTTGAGGCCGAGGGCACGGCCGCGCAGGTCGGCCAGGGACGCCTGCTTCTCGAAGTCCAGGGAGTGGCGGATCTGCTCGATCATCAGGTTCACCCGGTCGACGCCGGTGAAGTCGTGCAGCACCTGCGCGGCCTCGTCGAGGCGGCCGCGGGCGACGAGGAAACGTGGCGACTCGGGCAGCCGCAGCGAGAACACGCCGTAGATGACGGCGGGCAGCGCCTCGGCCATGAACATCCAGCGCCACGCTTCCAGGCCGAGCCACAGCGGGGCGGAGGCGCCGCCGGCGACGCCCGCGAACAGGGCGTCCGAGAGCAGCGCGGCGAAGATGCCCAGGACGATTGCCATCTGCTGCAGCGAGCCGAGGCGGCCGCGCACGTGCGCGGGGCTGACCTCGGCGATGTAGGCCGGAGCGATCACGGAGGCCGCGCCGACGCCCAGGCCGCCGACCACGCGCCAGACGATCAGGTCCCAGACGCCGAACGCCAGGCCCGAGCCGATCGCCGAGGCGAGGAAGAGGACGGCGGCCACGATCATCACGGGCACGCGGCCGCGCCGGTTGGCCAGGGGGCCGGCGAACCAGGCGCCGAGGGCGCAGCCGAGCAGGGCGGAGGAGACCGCGAACCCGGTCAGGGCCGGGCCGAGCGAGAACTCGGCGGCCAGGGCGTCGACGGCGCCGTTGATGACGGAGGTGTCGAAGCCGAAGAGGAACCCGCCGAGGGCGGCGGCGATGGTGATGCCGATGACGCGGGCATTGAAACGGTCGGAGCCGTGCTGCGAAACGGTGGAGGTCATGGTCGGTCTCTCGGGTCGCGGGAGTCGAGGGCAGGTCTGCGTGCGGTCGCGACGTGGAGACGATCCCGTCGACCGGCGACCCACCAGGGTAGCCGGTGCATCTGGGCGCCGGACGCCGTTGCAGGCGTGGCGGCGTACTACACTGATCGACCATGTCGCACACGTCACTTTTCTCGAGCCCCGAGGGCTCCGGCCCGTCCACCGGCCACCACCGCCCAGCCGTGGGGCCCGACGCGCCTGACGACGCCGAACGCCCGCAGCGCTGGTGGTCCCGCATCGGTCTGCTCCAGCGCATCCTGATCGCCATCGTGCTCGGCGTGCTCGTCGGGCTGCCCGCTCCCGAGTGGTTCGTGCGGATTTTCGCGACGTTCAATGGAGTGTTCGGCAACTTCCTCGGGTTCATCGTGCCCGTGCTGATCCTGGCCCTCGTTGCCCCGGCGATCGGCGACCTCGGCCGCGGCGCCGGCAGATGGCTCGCTCTGACCGGCGGCGTGGCCTACACATCGACCCTGCTCGGCGGCGCCCTGGCGCTGACCACGGCCGTGCTGCTGTTCCCGCTGATCCTCACCCCCGGATCGTTCGAGTCCATGTCCGACCCCTCCGAGGCGCTGTTCGGCCCGTTCTTCGAGATCGAAATGAACCCGCCGTTCGACGTCATGGCCGCCCTGCTGCTGGCGTTCGTCCTGGGCATCGGCATGACGCTGATCCCCAAGGGCGTGATCCACGCCGGATTCGTGGAGCTGCGCACCGTCATCGAGAAGCTCGTGATGGGCGTGATCGTGCCCCTGCTGCCCGTCTACATCTTCGGGGTGTTCCTGAACATGACCGCCGCGGGCGAGGTCTTCACCGTCATCGGGACGTTCCTGGGCGTCATCCTCGTGGTGTTCGCCCTGACCATCGTGCTGCTCGTGCTGCAGTTCGTCATCGCCGGCGCCGTCGCGCACAAGAACCCGTTCGCGGCGCTGAAGACGATGCTGCCGGCCTACGCCACGGCCCTGGGCACCTCCTCCTCGGCCGCGACGATCCCGATCACGCTGCGCCAGGCGCTGAAGCTCGGTGTGCGCAAGCCGGTCGCCTCATTCGTGGTGCCGCTGTGCGCCACAATCCACCTGGCCGGCTCGACCGTGAAGATCGTCGCCTTCTCCTCCGCCGTGGTCATCCTCTCCGGCGGCCAGGTGGACGTGCCGGTGATGATCGGCTTCATCTTCATGCTCGGCGTCACCATGGTCGCCGCGCCGGGCGTGCCCGGCGGCGCGATCGTCGCCGCCTCCGGGCTGCTCACCTCCATGCTCGGGTTCACCGAGCCGGAGGTGGCCCTGATGGTGGCCACCTACGTGGCGATCGACTCATTCGGCACCGCCACCAACGTCACCGGTGACGGTGCGATCGCGATGATCGTGGACCGCATCGCCGGGGACCGCCTGAAGCTGGCCGAGGACGCCGAGGACGCGGCCTCCGATGCGACGGGCACCATGGCCGGCAACGACGTGGCGCCGGATTCCCGGGCAGAATGAGGGGATGAACTGCCTGCTGGGCCCCGCGCCCGTCTCGGCCGGCGAGCCCGGACTGTGGTGGGCGCTCGCCGTGGCTGACGGAGCCTCGCCTGAGGGATCTGCCTCGCAGCAGGCGAGGCCGGTCGCCCGGTTCGAGCCCTCACAGACGGCTCGGATCGTCCGCGAGGCTCCCGAGCGCCTCGGGGTGCCGGCCGACCGCATCCGCTGGACGGCCCCGAACATCGGAGGGCTGTCCGCCGCATGGCTGAGCGAGGGCGTGCGCGTGGCCCGCTGTCACGACCTCGCCCTGGCCCAGCGCATCCTGCGCGCTCGGCCCGAGTCCGTTGGCGGCTACGCGCCCGTGGTCGATCTGCCGGTCGAGCAGCCGCAGGACGAGGCGTCCTCGGCCCTGGTCGGCCGGGCGCCGGCGGGGCAGAGCTCGTTCTTCGACGCCGCGGAGCTTACGGGCGGGCCTGACGCCTCGGCCCCCGATGTCCTGCAGTTGGCCGCCGAGTTGGCGGCACAGGAGCGGGCCGCGAGCGCTTCGACGCATCCGGCACGGCTGCGTCTGCTGCTGGCGGCCGAGTCGCAGGGCGCGCTCATCGCCGAGGAGATCCACGCCACGGGTCTGCCGTGGCGGGCGGACGTCCACGAGCGGCTGCTGCTCGAGACGCTCGGTCCTCGCCCGGCTGAGGGCGAGCGTCCGCCTCGTCTGCAGGAACTCGCCGGGCAGATCGCCTCCGATCTCGGCGCCGTCGACCTCAACCCGGACTCTCCGACCTCGGTGCTGCGGGCGCTGCAGCAGGCCGGCGTGCAGGTCGAGTCGACCCGGCAGGGCGAGCTGCAGCGCTGGATCGAGGCCGGCGGCCGGGACCGGGAGCAGCGGCGACGTCTGCTCGGCTCGACGCTCGAGTACAAGCGGCTGGCCCGGCTGTGGACCGCCAACGGCTGGCACTGGCTGGACGAGTGGGTGCGCGAGGACCGATTCCACGCCCGCTATCTCGTGGGTGGCGTCGTGACGGGCCGGTGGTCGGCGCACGGCGGCGGGGCGATGCAGATCCCCTCGGCCGTGCGCTCAGCGGTGCTCGCCGACGCGGGGCAGCTGCTGACCGTCGCGGACGCCTCGCAGGTGGAGCCGCGGATCCTGGCCGCGATGTCCCAGGACGAGGCGCTCGCGGCGGCCGGCTCGACCCCCGATCTGTACCGGGAGGTGGCCAAGCAGGGGCGGGCCGCGGGAACGCGCCTGCAGGACCGGGACCGGGCCAAGGTGGCGTTGCTGGGCGCCATGTACGGCGCGACGACGGGCGACTCCGGGGCGCTGCTGCCCCACCTGCGCCGGCTGTACCCAAGAGCGGTCGGTCTGCTCGAACGGGCGGCGGCCGAGGGCGAGCGCGGAGGTCAGGTGAGCACGTGGCTTGGCCGTCCGAGCCCGTCCCCCGACGAGCGGTGGCACAGGGCGGTGGCCCAGACCGGCACGCGGCAGGACGAGGCCCGGGCCGCGACCCTGCGGCGCGGCCAAGGCAGGTTCACCCGGAACTTCGTGGTCCAGGGGACGGCGGCCGAATGGGCCCTGTGCTGGATGGGTGAGATCCGCCGGCGCCTCACCGAGGCCGGGCTCGGCACCCGGCTGGTGTTCTTCGTGCACGACGAGGTGGTGCTGCACGGACCCGAGCCGGAGGCCGAACAGGTGCGCGGCATCGTGCAGCAGGCCGCCGCCGCGGCCGGTCGGCTGCTGTTCGGCGCGGCCCCGGTGGACTTCCCGCTCACGGTGTCGTCCGTGCGGTGCTACGCCGACGCCTGAGCCGTCCCGTGTTCCCCGGGCGCCAGCCAACCTGCCCGAGGCTGGCGCGCCGCCCGCGGACGGAGGCTGCGTGGCTCAGTACTCGGTGAACTCGCCGCCGGCCGCGCGGAAGCCGCTGTCCGTGTCCGTGTTGAGGCAGGAGACGCCGTCGTCGAGGGCGGTGCACTCGAAGTCGCCGGCCTGGATGCTCTGGCCGGTCTCGAGCGTCTGCGCCTCGTCGGCCTGCTCCTCGCGATAGACGGGTGTCGTGGAACCGTCGTGGCCGTACGTCGACGTCGTCCCGTCGGCGAAGACCCCGACCGCCTCCATGGCGCCGTCCTCACCGGGCTCCGAGCCGCACTCGACGAACGTTGCCTCGGAGATCGCGCAGGCGATGCCTCCGCCGGCCACCTGGAAGACCACCTGGTCCTCGATGGTCGTCTCGGCGTCGACGAGTTCGCCGGTTTCGTGCTGGGCGGCGCCGCCGGCCTCCTCAGCGTCGGACGGGGCAGCGGCCGACTGCTCGTCCTCGGAGCCGTCGGACTCCGCCTCGCCCTCCTCGGTGCTGTCGCCGTCGGAACCACCGTCCTCGGCCGCCTCGGACGACGCGTCGTCGCTCGGCTCGGACGACTCGTCCGCGGCGTCCTCCCGGTCTGTCGAGCTGCCGTCCTCGGTGTTCTCAGCGCCGCCCTGGCCGTCCGCACCGTCCGGTTCGCCGCCCGAGCCCGTCCCAGGCTCGGCGGTGGGGCCGTCGCCCGAGGTGGGCTGCGCCTGCTCCCCACCGTAGCCGCCGCCGGACCCTCCGGACCGCCCGGACGCGCCGTCGCCAGCGTCAGAATCGCCGTTCTCCCCCTCGGTCCCCGTCTCGGCGCTCTGCGTCTCGGGCTGCTCGGAGGACAGCGGCGTCACCTTCTTGGGCTGACCCCAGTCCTCCTGCTCGCCGCCGCACCCGCTCACGGTGAGACTCAGCGCGGCGCAGGCGGCGGTCAGGGCGAGAGCGGAACGGCGGCCGGAGGCATGACGGAAATAGCTCATATCCCCATCATGCCCGCTGCGGCCGCCGTCGTCCCTCACGCGGTGGACTGGGTTCCGCCTCCGAAGAACAGGGAGAGATCCTCCTCGGTGATCTGGTACGCGTCCTTCGGAGCGGTGAAGTCACCGACCTCATCCTCGTACTCGACCTCCATCGGCAGCTCGAGGTCCTTGGCCTTCTCGAAGGTCTCCCGCTCGTCCTTCGAGGCGTCCTCCGGCGGATCGATCAGATCGACGGCCTGCATCGGGTCGACGCCGACCGTGCGGAGCTCCCCCTCCTGGATGGTGTAGACGACGTCGAAAGTCTCGTCGGTCAGGTACTCGGCGATCTCGTCACCGTCCTTCGGCAGCTCCGCATCCGGATCCGCCTGCCGGGCGTCCTCCAGCATGCCGTCGACGAGCTCGTCCTCCTGCTGCACGAACTGCTTGACCTTGATCTTCATCGTGTACTCGTCGCCGTTGCGCTCGACGTCGCTGTGCTCGAACAGCGCCTTCTCGAACTTCTCCGCGGTCTCCGGGTCGACCTGCTGCTCGATCCGGCCGGCCTCGGAGTCGTCGAATGCGGCGCGCACCATCTCCGGGTCGAAGCCGAGCCACTTCGCCGTGTAGACGTCCTCCACCCAGGACAGCTCCTTCGGCAGCGCGTCGAGCTGCGCCTGGATCTCCTCGGACGAGGGTGCCGTGGACCCGCCGAACTCGTCGAGCAGCGTCTGCACATCGGCGCGGAAGTAGACCTCCATGTCACCGGTCTCCATGAGCTGGACCAGCTCCTCGCCGTCACGCACGTAGTCGAAGGCCACGTCCATGTCGTCGATGTGCGTGACGTCCTGGAGCGGCTCCCCGTTCGTCGAGCGGGCCCGCAGCGTCAGCTCGGTGCTACGGATCTCATCCCAGATCCGTTCCGTGTCTTCACGCACGGACTCGGAGCTGCCGTCGTCGAACGTGTCGAGAAGCTCGTCCACCTGCTTGTCCGAGGCGGTGACGCGGAAGGTGCTGGAGGTCTCGGTCTGCTTGTTCCAGGCGTCGAAGGCCTTCTTCACCACGTCCTCGGGCTTCTGATCCGAACCGCCGTCACCACCATTGTGGCCCTGCTGCTCGGCGGCCTGGTTCGCACCGTCCTTCTCCTGCGACGAGTCGCCCGTCAGGCCGCAGCCCGTCAGCGCGAGGCTGCCCGCAAGCCCCAGACCAAGAGTGATTCGCGCGGTGCGGTGTGCCGTCATGTCCATCCCCTTCACGTGTTCACGGCGCCCTCAGTGGGCATGCAGTCGCCTATGGCGTCCGACACAAGGCTAACAAAACGGCCGTGATGCGAACCGCCGGAACGGGCGCTGTGGATGCCGGGCGCGGACGTTCAGAGCCCCAGGTCGAGAACGCCCTGGTCCTGGCTCGGCCCGAGCTGAGCGCCCGCGGCGGGGAGCGTTGACGACGACGCGGACGACACCATCGCGGCGAGCCCCTGCAGACCGCCGGCGAGCGCCTCGACACGTCCGGCGGCGGTCACGACGGCCTCGGGCGAGATTGGCGGGACGGAGCCGTCCTCGTCCTTGTACCCGGCGAGGAACTCTCCGGCCGGGGACGGAATGCCCAGCCGGGCGCACAGCAGCCACGCGACCGTCTCGGCCTCGAACTCGCGGCTGCGGCGGCTCGGGGCCGGCTGGCGGCGGGGGCTGCGACCGGGACCGGCGTGCAAGTGATGGCAGTACACGTGTCCGAGGCCGTGGAAGATCGTGGCGAGCGTCGCGGCGGGGTCCAGCGTCGAGTTCAGGACGATCTCGAACTGCGGTGAGGCCGCGCTGCCGAGCCGGGCGACCGTCGCCTCCGGGTCGATGCGGCGGACGATGCCGGTCATCTCGGAGCCGTGGTGACCGGTTTCGCAGCGGATGCCGCGGGAGGCCAGGCGGCGAGTGAGCTCCTCGACGCCGCCGCGGGAGACCTCCCCGGCGACCCTGTAGGGATCCGTGACCGCCGGTGGCAGCGGCGCGCCATCGGTGTCTCGCACGTCGAACACGAAGTCGACCGGGCCGAACGGCTTGAGCACGACGATCGGGGTCGCGTGGGGGCGGACCTGGCGGTTGAACTGACTCGCCCAGACGTCGCGCCGGGCGACGAACTGCGCGCCAGGGCGCTGGATGTCGGCGAGCATCGCGTTATAGGGGCCGAGCATCGGAAGCCGGGTGAGCACCGAGTGGATCTCGCGCAGCCGCTCGGCGACGGACTGCTCCTGCTGTGCCCGGGCGAAGAGCTGGTCGAGTCCGGCCAGGTCCTCCTGGATCAGGTGCTGCATGCGCGGTGGTCTCCTGCCCTGGCGTCGCGTCCCCGGCGTCCTTCACGCACGGGCCTGGGCCGAAAATAACAAGTCAGTCCGTCTCGGTCGGGGAAGACGACTGTGGCCGCGACGATTGTGTCGCGGCCACGGTGCGGCGGGTCTGCGACGGCGTGGGGCGTCTTCGACCCGGGTGAGCTGCGCTCAGCGGAAGATGCGGCTCACCAGCTTGTGCGCGACGCGACCGCCGGCGCGCTTGCCGACCGCCTTGGGGCCGCGGCGCACGGCGTTGACGTCGCCCTTGGCACGGCGAGCGCGAAGAAGCCAATTCAGCATGATGGGTCTCCTTTCCTTTCACTGCGCGGCCCGCGTTCTGCGAGCCGTCGTGCTGTTCACGGTGCCACGGCCGCGTCGGGCGGCGCCAGCCACGGTCGTCGCAACGGCCCAGCCCGAGCAGAGCCGTGCGGGCCGGGCACCCGGCGCTGCAGCGGAGTCCGTCGCCGTCCGGTCGAGGTCGGTTCGGATGCGAGAGACTGGACGGCATGCCCTCCGATCTGCGCATCAGCCCCGGGCCAGGGGTGCCGCGCGGGCTCGTGGTGCCCGCCGCGGAGCTGACCGAGCGGTTCTCGCGTGCCTCCGGGCCAGGAGGACAGGGCGTGAACACGACGGACTCGCGAGTGCAGCTGAGCCTGGACCTGGCCGCGACGAGCGCGCTCGACGAGAGGCAGCGGGCGCGGGTCATCGCGGGGCTCGCGCCGCGCCTGGCCGGGACCGTGCTCACGGTGAGCGCCGAGGAGCACCGAGCACAGCGGCGCAATCGCGTGGCCGCCCGCGAACGCCTCGCCGCGCTGCTGCGTCAGGCGCTGGCCCCCGACGCGCCGCGACGGGCAACGAAGCCCACACGCGGCTCGCAGCGGCGACGGCTGCAGGCGAAGCGTCGGCGCGGGGAGGTCAAGCAGGGCCGCCGCCGCCCCGCCCCCGAGTGACGCGGGGCGGGCACGGCGACGCTCCCTCGACGCGGACTACTCGCCGAGATCCCGGCGGCTCACCCGCCGCTTCTTGCCGAGGCGGCGCAGCACAGGCCAGGGGTCCCGCGTGGCCCGACCGGCGCGACGGTCCTTATGGGGCGAGCAGATGCGGCAGCCCTTGTGCTGCCGATGAGGTGAATGAGCCATGACGACTCCCTTCCGTGGACCACTCCCGCCACGGTGGGCGGGGTGGGCACGAGAACGGGTCACGGCTGTGCATGCAGGCCACCGTAGAACGGACTCCGACGCAGGTCGACATTCTGTGTGACGCCGCTCGCTTCCCCGATGCCGAGTGTGCACCGAGTCACCGCTAGGCTGTTAGGTGCATCTCTCGTTCCGACCGCCACGTATCGGAGGCATTATGTCGACCCGCATCCACCATCCCGGCCTGCGCGCCAAGGTGATGTCCGCCGAGCAGGCGGCCGCCTTCATCCAGCCCGGCACGACGGTGGGCATGAGCGGGTTCACGGGCTCGGGCTACCCGAAGGCCGTGCCGGCCGCGTTGGCCGAGCGCATCACGGCCGCGCACGCCCGGGGCGAGCAGTTCCAGATCAACCTCCACACCGGCGCATCCACGTCGACGGAGATGGACGGCGCCCTGGCCGAGGCCGGCGGCATCGCCCTGCGCACCCCGTTCCAGTCGGACCCGACGATGCGCAAGAAGATCAACGCCGGCGAGATCGAATACATCGACACGCACCTGTCCCATCTGGCGCAGACGGTGTGGAACGGCTTCTACGGGCCCATGCGCACCGCGGTGATCGAGGTCTCCGCGATCCGCGAGGACGGCACGCTCGTGCCCAGCTCCTCCGTCGGCAACAACAAGTCCTGGCTGGACCTGGCCGACCAGGTGATCCTCGAGGTCAACTCCTGGCAGTCCGAGGACCTCGAGGGCATGCACGACGTCTACTACGGCACCGCGCTGCCGCCGCACCGCAAACCGGTGCTCGTCAACTCGCCCTCGGACCGCATCGGGCAGCCGTACTTCGAATGCGACCCGGAGAAGGTCGTCGCCGTGGTCGAGACCCACGGCCCGGACCGCAATTCGCCGTTCAAGCCGGCCGACGACGCGTCGATCGCAATCGCCCAGCACCTCGTGGAGTTCTTCGAGCACGAGGTGGCCCAGGGCCGCTATGACGAACGACTGCTGCCGCTGCAGTCCGGCGTGGGCAACATCGCCAACGCGGTGATGGCCGAGCTCGTGAAATCCCGGTTCACGGGGCTGACGGCCTTCACCGAGGTGGTGCAGGACGGCATGCTGGACGCGCTGGACTCCGGCACTCTGGCCATGGCCTCGGCGACCGCATTCTCGCTGTCCACCGAGTCGGCCGAGCGGTTCAACGCCAACGCCGCGAAGTACCGGGACAAGCTGATCCTGCGCACCCAGGAGATCTCCAACCACCCGGAGCTGGTGCGCCGCCTGGGCATCCTCGCGATGAACGGCATGATCGAGGCAGACCTGTACGGCAACGTGAACTCGACCCACCTGATGGGCACGAAGATGATGAACGGCCTCGGCGGCTCCGGCGACTTCGCCCGCAACGCGTTCACCTCGTTCTTCCTGACCCCCTCGATCGCCAAGGGCGGGGACATCTCCTGCATCGTGCCGATGGTCTCCCACGTGGACCACACCGAGCACGACGTGCACGTCGTGGTCACCGAGCAGGGCCTGGCCGACCTGCGCGGCCTCTCCCCCAAGCAGCGCGCCCGCAAGATCATCGACACGTGCGCGCACCCGGACTACCGGGACCAGCTCGAGGACTACTACCAGCGTGCCCTGGCCGGCTCCGGCGGCCTGCACACCCCGCACCTGATCGGCGAGGCGCTGTCCTGGCACCAGCGTTTCCTGGACACCGGGACGATGAAGCAGGGCTGACGGCTCAGCCTTCGCGGCGACCCTGCCCGCCGGACCGGCGCACCGTCCGGACCGCCAGCACGACGCCGACGAGGCCGTTGAGCAGGCCGAGGCCGCCGAGACCGGGCGAGTCGTCGGCCTGCCCGGCCACGGCCACCAGGGCTCCGACGGCGATCAGCAACAGCGCCGCGAGCAGACACAGGGCGGTCCACACTCGGTCGATGCGCGATCGGCGACCAATGGGCTCGTCGTCTGCCGGTTGTGTCATCGTCGCGCTTCATTCTCTCCGACCGCGACGGGTGGCCTCGTCCACCGCTGTCTCGTCCATGCGGGCTCCTCGCGGTTCGACCGGGGTGGTCAGTTCGTGGTGCGGGCTTGCCGGGCGAGGTCCCCGCCGAGGATGCACAGCAGCGTGGACGTGTCCGCCCCGTCGGCCCCGACGACCCCGACGACGACGTCCCCGGGCGCGACCGTGAGGTCGAGGTCGGCGAAGAGCGTGCAGTGAGCGTGGCCGCCGGCGAGGGCGGAGGCGACGGGAGTGGCGGTCATGGGCTGTCAAGAAGGAGATCGAGCTGTTCGGCCATTGGCGTCAACCGGCGTGTGACGACAGACCAGACGAGGGCGTGGTCGACGACGCCGTACTCGTGAGCGAGGATGTTCCGCATGCCGATGGCCTGATCAACGCCCGTGATCGTCCCGGCGAGGTCGGGAGCATCACGACGGAGGCGTTTGAGAGCTTCCCCCAGGATCTCCAGCTGGCGTTCCACCGCAGATCGGTGCAGATCGCTGGCGTGGAACTCTTCCTCCGTGAGGTCGCAGACGAACCCGAGCGCCGCGACGCAGGCCTCCCGGGCGTCCCAGAGGTGCGCTTCAGCCCTGTGCGACATAAACGTCCTGAGCACTGGCTGCCGCGCTCTCACGGAAATAGGGGTTGCGCACGGCACGGCGGATAACCAGGTCAACGGGTCGGCCGACGACCGTACCGAGCTCCTGTTGAAGCCGGGTGTAATCCTCGAAGAGGTCTTCGCGTCCAGGAAGGAAGTCCACGAGGAAGTCGACGTCGCTCCCCTGGTGGTGAGTGCCCGTCGCGGCAGAGCCGAAGACTTGAAGCCGCTCGACGCCGTGCCGAGCGGCCAGTCGTGCGAGCGCGACATGATCGAGGTTCAGCGATGCGGTGGGCATGGGCTCAGTATGACAGTGGATTCACGGCCCATGAAGTCCACGCATGGGACCTACGCACGGCCCAGGTCGCCGCGGCCGCCGTGTGCCTCATTCACGCCGTGGCCTGTGCACTGCGCCGCCGATCAGAGACACCAGCTGAATGACATTCGGCCCACCCTGCAGAACGACCCCGGCGGTCACGACGACGGCCGGTCGACGCAGGCCGGCCGCACTGCCGATCGGAGTGCCGAGGTCCAGAGTGACGACGCCCCGGAAGACATCACTCATGCGGGGTGAGCATCCAGCCAGTCCTTCTCCTCTGGCCGCAGGTCGGCGGCCAGGCCCCGCGCCATGGCCCCCTGGCGCAGCGCGCGACGCGCTCGCCTGACGGTCTCGTCCATGGTCTCGCGGCGAGACGATGCCAGGTCGACGAGCCGGCGGTGGGTCTGCCGGCTGACGCGGACGGTCATGGTCTCTGCCATGCGGTGCGCCGAGACCGTGTAGACATGATCGTCTGCATCCCACAGGGCACGGTGCACCACCGGTGCATCACCCGTCGCAGCACGTGAGCCCCGGTTCCCCCGCTGCGTGTTGAACTGCCCGAGGGTCTACCGTGGTGCGCATCGCATCGCGTCGCGCTGGCGCGCGAGCGTCACCTGACACGGAGGGAACGACACATGACCACCACCCCGCAGCCGAACCAGCCCGCCCTCAAGGAAGGGCGTGCCAATCTGCAGCGCGGACGGGAGACGGTGGGCGGCCGCTTGCGCCTGCTCAGCGACCGACTGGTCTTCACCCCGCACAAGCTCAACTTCCAGACCGACCCGGTGGAGGTCCCGCTGGCCGAGGTGCGCGGCACCCGCCCGGTGTGGACGAAGTTCCTGGGTGTCCTGCCGCTGGCACCGAACTCCCTGGCCGTGGAGCTAGCCGACGGGACCGAGCACGCGTTCGTGCTGTCGGGGCGCCAGGGCTGGAAGAGCGCGATCGACGACGCGGTGGCAGCTCAGCGCTGAGCGCGCTGCACCCAGGCGGCCCAACGGCGCCTCGCCGAATGGTGGTGCCGTTCGGCCGCCGACGCTTGGAGCCTGGACCTGGTGAGCGCCGCCTCTCTCGTAAAACAGGGCCAACCCACCGATGAGCACGTGCGCATCTGCCTGCCGGTGGTGGGCCTGGACGCGGGGACGGCCCCCGGATCCCCTCGAGGTGGATGAAGCGAACGGGTCGGTCATCGCCGGATCCGCCCCTACACGCCCCGCCACAACGGGAAGGTCGAGCGGTACAACCGGCTGATGATCGACGGGTCCCTCTTCACCCGCCCCTGTAGCTCAGAAAACCAGCGGCGTGAGGCCTTGGCCGTGTAAGTGAATCACGACAACAACCACCGGCCTCATCCCTCCTGCGCAGACGCCCCTGTGACCTCACTGGCCCCGGTCCGTGTTAATAACATCACACCCTCCTACACCTAGGGGTGCTGCGGTGCCGTCGCGTGCCGCGAACGTCTCGCCTTCCACGCGCCAGCTGCGGTCGACGAGGGTGGCGGTCATGGATTCATGGTGGTGAGGCGCAGTCGCCGGCCCTCTGCGGTTGTGAAGCGGATACCTCCTCCGTATCATGCGTGTCGACGAATCGGAGAGGTCCTCCGCATCACGTCCAGTCCCCCACCAGAAGGAGCCCCATGCGCATCGGCATCATCGGCACCGGCAACATCGGCGGCAGCCTCGTGCGGCACCTCAGCCGCGCCAGCCACGACGTGAAGGTCGCGAACTCGCGCGGCCCGGAGACGATCGAGGCGGACCTGCTCACCCACGGCGCACGCGCCGTGACCGCGGCCGAGGCCGCGCAGGACGTTCAGGTCCTGATCCTCTCCGTGCCGCTGGGCGCGATTCCGCACCTGGCGGACATCGTCCGCACCCTGCCGGAGTCCGCCACGGTGATCGACACCTCGAACTACTACCCGCAGCGCGACGGCGAGGGCTTCCTCCCGGAGGGCACGGTGGAGAGCGTGTGGGTGACCGAGCAGCTCGGCCGCCCCGTGGTGAAGGCGTGGAACTCGATCGGCGCGTCACCGCTGGCCGAGAAGGGCCGGCCCGCCGGCACGGAGGGGCGTGTGGCCCTGCCCGTGGCCGCGGACCGGGAGGAGGACCGCACGCGCGCCCACGCCCTCGTGGACGCCACCGGCTTCGACCCCTACGACGCCGGCCCGCTCGCCGAGTCCTGGCGGCAGCAGCCGGGCACCCCGTGCTACGGCACGGACCTGACGCTCGGAGAGCTGCCCCAGGCCCTGGCCACGGCCGACGCCGAGCATGCGCCGCGGCGCCGGGACATCTACGTGGACGCGGCCGCGGAGCGGCTCGGCAGCGGAATCAGCCCCGACGCCGACTGGGGCGTGGCCCTGGCCCGGCTGCTGTTCCGCTGAGGCGGCGGACCGCACGGCCCACCCGGCGGGATGACCGACCGCCGACGCCGTGGACGACTGCTCAGAGACCCACATGACCGAAACCCCGCGTCCGCGCCCCGCGCGCCTGCCCGCCGGCAGCGGGCGGACCCCGTCCGCCGAGCGCTGGGAGGTCGACCTGGATTGGCTGTGGGGCGCCCCGCCGGGCAACGACGGATCTGCCGCGACACTGCGCCTCGATGTCACCGGGCCCGGCGCGGCCCGAGCGGCGGAGGGCTGGATGGACTCGTTGAGCGCGGATGAGGACGGCGTGCGCGGTGAGAGCGGCTGGCGCGCCGACCCCGGCGACGTCGAGGGCGGCGAGGACCACGTCGTGATCCTGCTGACTTCGGCCGGTGAGGACGTGGCCGACGGCCTCGAGGCCGCCGCGGACACGGCGTACGAGGCGCTGTCCGCGGTGCCGGGGCTACGTTTGCGCTGGACGCCGCTGCCCCGGCGCTGAACAGCCACTGTGCCGCCCGTCAGTAGGCCGCCCGCCAGTAGGCTGACGGCATGGCGACGGTACTTCTCGTGCGGCACGGCCGCACCACGGCCAATGCGTCCGGCATCCTGGCGGGCCGGTCCCCCGGCGTCGAGCTGGATGACACTGGGCGGGAGCAGGCGGCTCGGACTGGGGACCGGATCGCGGCCGTGCCCGTGGCCACGGTGGTGGCCAGCCCCCTGGAGCGGTGCGCGCAGACCGCGCGGGCCGTCGTCGAGCGCCAACCGGGCACGGTGGCGTCACTGGTTGACGGCGACCTCACCGAGTGTGACTACGGCCGGTGGCAGGGGCGGGCGCTCAGCGACCTGTCCGCCGAGCCCCTGTGGTCGACGGTGCAGTCCCAACCGTCCGCCGTCGTCTTCCCCGGCGGGGAGTCCATGGCGGGCATGCATGCCCGCGCGGTGGCGGCGATCCGCCGGCATGACGCCGCCGTCGAGGCCGAGCACGGGCCGGGCGCGGTGTGGGTGGCCGTCAGCCACGGGGACGTCATCAAGTCGGTCCTGGCGGACGCGCTCGGCATGCACCTGGACCTGTTCCAGCGGATCGAGGTCGGGCCCGCGTCGGTGTCGATCGTGAGCTACGGGCCGAGCCGGCCGCGCGTCTGGGCGATGAACACCGACGACGGGGACCTCGCTTGGCTCTCGAAGCTCACCCCGGCCGACGACGCCGCGGTGGGCGGCGGCGCGGGTACTGGCGCGGGCGGCGGGTCTGGGGCGGGCGCTGGCGCCTAGGATCGAGGCATGACCGACGCACCCGCCTCTGTTCATGAGTTCGACTGGCCGGACCGGTGCATCATCGGCACGATCGGCCGGCCGGGAGCCCGCGCGTTCTACCTGCAGGTCCGCGCCGGGTCGCAGACCGTGAGCCTGGCCCTGGAGAAGCAGCAGGCCGACATGCTGGCCCAGATGATGGACGAGATCCTCGACGAGCTGAGGGCCCTGGACGGCAACCCGCACAGCGTGCCGGAGCACACGCCCGCCGAGCTCGTGGACAACAACCCGCTGGGACCCGTGCAGGAGCGGTTCCGCGTGGGAGCGCTCGGCCTCGGCTGGGATCCCACAACGACCCAGGTGGTCATCGAGGCGCACCCGCTCGCGGATGAGGATGCTGCCGAGGAGGAGGCCGAGGTGCTGCGTGTGCGGATGCCGGTGGGGGCGGCGCGGGCGTTCGCCCTGCGCACCCGGGAGGTCGTGGACGCCGGACGCCTGTTCTGCTCGGACTGCGGCCAGCCCATGGACCCCGAGGGCCACGACTGCACCACGCCCGAGCTCCCATAATGGCCGACGCCGTGGAGGACAACGCGCTTGCCGGCGGCGAACTGATGGGCGGCGAGCTGATACTCACCGGGCGCATCACGACGGCGTCCAACGCCACCTTCCTGGGCAGCATTGGGGAGACGACAGTGGTCTACAAGCCGGTGACCGGCGAGGCCCCGCTGTGGGACTTCCCCGCCGGAACCCTGGCCCGCCGGGAGGTGGCGGCGTTTCTGGTGTCCGAGGCGCTGGGGTGGGGCATCGTGCCCCGCACGTGGCTGCGCGACGGCCCGCTCGGCGCGGGCATGGTGCAGCTCTGGCAGGAGCAGGACCCTACCCAGGGCGCGGTGGACCTATTCCCGGCGGCTGCGGTGCCGGCCTCGGGCTGGCGGACGGTGCTGGAGGGTGAGGACGAGAACGGGAATCGGCTGGTCCTGGCCCACGAGGACTCGCCGGCGCTGCGCCGCATGACGGTGTTCGACGTGATCGTCAACAACGCCGACCGCA
This sequence comes from Micrococcus cohnii, assembly GCF_014205175.1. Classification (NCBI taxonomy): domain Bacteria; kingdom Bacillati; phylum Actinomycetota; class Actinomycetes; order Micrococcales; family Micrococcaceae; genus Micrococcus; species Micrococcus cohnii. The sequence continues at coordinate 1,275,696 of NZ_JACHNA010000001.1, forward strand.
AGGGCGCCCACATCCTCGCCATGCCCGGCGGGCACCGACACGGCGTGGACCACGGGCTCACCTTCCATGTGGAGGACAAGCTGCGGACCGTGCTGTGGGGCTGGGTGGGCGCGGCCCTGCGCGACGAGGAGCGCAACGGCATCGGCCGTGTGCTCGACGGGCTCGATGGCGATCTGGGTCAGCGGCTCTCGGATCTACTCAACACCGAGGAGATCCACGCTCTCGCCGGGCGGTGCGCCCAACTGCTGGACGACGGGAGCTTTCCAGCGCCCAGCGGCCGGACGCCAGCAGTGCCCTGGCCATTGTTTTAGGGGCTCACGCTTTTGGTGTCAACTCAGCAGTGAGACAGAGCTTTACCGGCGGCAGGTCCGACGGGGAATGCTAAACTCGTCGCTTCAGGAACTACGAGCGAGGCACCAGCCCCCACTGCACGGGATTAGAAACATCCATCGCCGTGCAGAAAAACTCTCCCTGACTAGGGGAAGAGGAAAACCCTTTGACTACTTACCGAGCTGACAATTCTTTAACCGCTCCGAGTTGAGCAACCCGGAAATCATCGTTTATTTTTATAACGACCTGGCTCATTAAAAGAAGTACCTGCAGATACGCCAAACGGTGACCCTCTTGCGCTTCCGTTAGCGGCACACGAGCGTGGATGTAACTATTTCGCAACTTGGGCCCATCACTGAATTCCCGATCATTGAGCATGAAGTTTAGGAAGCTCGCTTCTTCGCGAGTGAACAACCGGCCGCTCCAATTAAGCCACCCCCTCTTATCCATTCGCAATAGCTCACTACGACCCCCAGTATCCAACCAGCGAGTATTAATAGCCCCCACGCGATACAGCTGGCCGAGAAGCCTTACTTGACTGCCGCTGCGAAAGCGAACCCTAGATGAGAGCCGGTCCAAAACATCCAGCTTGCGCAAATTTTGAATCGCGGGCGTCTGGTAATCATGAAAGTCTGCAATAGATAATGAATGGGAAAGAATCAATTCCGCAAAACTATCTCCACGCCTATTTTCATCTATATAATTCAGAGAGGACTGGTCAGAGAATAGTGCGTACAGGATTGATTCAATTTCACCACCCTTTTGCGGGAGTGCGTATTTGTCCGAGGCTTGACTCGGCAGTTCTTCAATGACTAGAGAATCACTCCCGTAAATCAGTCGAGACGCATCGATCTTCTTGTATTTTACAAACAGATTATACTGTCGCATAACGCTCTCCATCTCAATGAGGAGATGCCGTATCCGCTCAATATTGGAAGACCCTGGGGTAGAACGCGTGAATGTGATCCGCTCACCTTGCATCCATTCCGACAAATATTCTGCGCAGAACCATGCAAAAACATCTTCCAGCTCAATATCATTGTCGGCAAGAAAGCTGCTGTAGGCATATAATTGGAGAAGGGAAATGTTCTCTTTAGAGGAAAACACAGTACCGCGTGGATAGTTTGACCGCACTTCAAACGTAAAAAGTCGTTCGAGCCCGCGCCTCTCGGACCCATACGAGGGGAGTGTTAGAATAACATTGTCATCAGCAAATCCGAGAAGAATCTGTAAATTATTCAGAATCGATGGAAAATCAAGCGTTTCCTCCAGCCAAGTTCTCGAGAAGATTTGTGAAACCTCAAGAACTCCATCCTCATTTTCCGAAACCTTCTCAAGTTCCTCTTCTCCGATTCCAACTTCATATCGAACCCGTAACCCACTCGACGGATTCTCTAGCAAAGAAGTCTCCAGCTCTTCACAGCGCTGAATTGCCCGGATTCTGACGTCGTCATTCAAACCTAGGATATCGCGCGAGCGTGCCGTCTTGAGGAGACGGACATAGTTCAAGTTAGCTTCGTCGCCGTTCAGATATTCCATTATGAGCGACGCCCATTCTTCCTCAGAAATGTTTTTCGGGGCGTGGAAGCCCCTCTTGGCGTTATCCTGCACCGACGCCCCCACAAGTGCCTCCACGACGATCGGGCTGGACATGACGTGAGGTTTGAGGACTGGAGCAAACTCTTGAACGAAACCATATGAACCAAGCGCGTCACCCAAAGAAGCGCCGGCCTCGAACACTGCACTTAAGATGGTCTCTAAGTTGATTTTCTCATGAACAGAATAGCGATTAATAGCCTCGATCAGGTCAAATCGATAGCCAGGATAAAGATCGGAGATCCTTGATCGGATATTATCTTCTCTTAGGCTGGAAAAAATCTAGCAGCCTTCCGCTTGGCGAGACTGGCAGCCTCTGCCAGCGAGTCCCGGTCTTTACCAGTCATACATGCTGGATAGATTCCCTCGCCGATGATCAGCGCACTGTGCCATCCCTCAAGAGCGTCTGAGACCGTCGCGAATGAATCATCCTGCAGAGATGATTCTAGGAATTCGACGGCTTTCCTCAACATGAATACAAAGGATAAATCATCACGCCCATAGTATTTGACCCGTGACATGATTCGCCCTTCTATGGTCCAAAAATTGCTCGGGTGGTTGGCGCCACTCTAGATAGGATGAGCGAACGTGAGCCCGCCGTTCACGGCGCCTACGCCTCGGATCACACGTTAAACCGGAACTCCACCACGTCCCCGTCCTTCATCACGTAGTCCTTGCCCTCCATGCGCACCTTGCCGGCGGCCTTGGCATCGGCCATAGACCCGGCAGCAATCAGGTCATCGAAGGACACGATCTCGGCCTTGATGAAGCCGCGCTGGAAGTCGGTGTGGATCACGCCGGCGGCCTCGGGCGCCGTCGCGCCGACCGGGATGGTCCAGGCGCGCGTCTCCTTCGGCCCGGCCGTCAGGTAGGTCTGCAGGCCGAGGGTGGAGAAGCCGACGCGGGCCAGCTGGTCCAAGCCGGACTCGTCCTGGCCGTTCATCTCCAGCATCTCGCGGGCCTCCTCCTCGTCCAGCTCCACGAGGTCGGACTCCAGCTTCGCGTCCAGGAACACGGCCTGCGCCGGCGCCACCAGATCCCGCAGCTGCTGCTGCTTCGCCTCGTCCCCCAGCACGGCGTCGTCCGAGTTGAACACGTAGATGAACGGCTTGGCGGTGAGCAGGCTCAGCTCCCGCAGCCGGTCCATATCCAGCTGGTCCTTGTCCTTCGCCGCGAAGATCGTCTCGCCCCGCTCCAGCACCGCGAGCGCAGCCTTGAGCGCCTCGAGGTCAGCGGGCTCCTTCTTCTTGCCCTTGACCTCCTTCTCCACGCGCGGGATCGCCTTCTCCACGGTCTGCATGTCCGCGATGATCAGCTCGGTGTTGATGGTCTCCATATCCGAGGCCGGGTCCACCGTGCCGTCCACGTGCACCACCTCGCCGTCGTCGAACGCGCGCACCACCTGGGCGATCGCGTGGGCCTCACGGATGTTCGCCAGGAACTGGTTGCCCAGGCCCTCCCCCTCAGAGGCGCCCTTCACAATGCCCGCGATATCCACGAAGGACACCGTGGCCGGCAGGATGCGCTCCGAGCCGAAGATCTCCGCCAGCTGCGGCAGGCGCTCATCCGGCAGGTTCACCACGCCCACGTTCGGCTCAATCGTCGCGAACGGGTAGTTCGCCGCGAGCACGGTCTGGCGCGTCAGCGCGTTGAACAGGGTCGACTTGCCAACATTGGGCAGTCCCACGAATCCGATAGTCAAAGCCACGGTCCACCATCCTACCGGCGCACCCCGGCCCACCCCGGCCACGGTGCGGCGCCGTACCACCCCGCCTCGCCGTCTCACCGCCCGCCCCGTCTCCCGTCTTGCCGCCGCCGGTGCACCTCCGTAGCGTTCGGCGCATGAGCACCCCCGACACCTCGCCCCAGCCCGAGCCGGACATCGTCGCCGCCGAGGGCGACGTCCGCCCCGCCTCGCACTACATCCTCCCGCTGATCGGCCTGGCCGTGGAGCACGTGTTCGACGTGCTCGGCCGCGAGGGCGAGTTCACACCCACCATCCTCGCCACCGCCGAGGACGCCACCCAAGGCATGTGGGCCATCGACGACCTCGTCCCCGAGGACGCCGCCACCTACGTCGCGCAGATCCAGCCGACCCCGCGCACCGCCGTCGCCGTGTTCCACGGCGAGGGCGAAGACGTCGAGGGCACCCGCTTCCCCGCCGTGTTCACCGAGTCCTTCGAGGCCGGGGAGGACAGCTCGGTGCGCATGGTCTTCCCCTTCACCCTCGGCGACCCCGACTCCGAGGACGGCCCGCGGCTGGACGGCGAGCCGACCGTGGTAGCGAACGGACCAAACCCGATCGGCTGACCGCCCCGCGCGCATGGCCTACGGTGCAGAGGTCCGACACAAGCAATGGAAAGGACCCCTCCCGTGGGCACGCCCCCGTCGTCGACGGCCACCGAGGCCGCACAGACACCGCCGACACCCGCACCTGACCGCGCAAACAAGCCGAAACACGCGGCCCTGAACCCGCCGGTGTTCATCGGCACCGCCGCGATCGTCGTCGCCTTCGCCGCATGGGCGATGATCTGGCCAGGCACCGCCGAGACGGTGATCTTCGACACGATGGCGTGGATCGCCTCGAGCTTCGGCTGGTACTACGTGCTCACCGCGGCCATCGTCGTCGTGTTCGTGCTCGTGGTCGCCCTCACCCGCGTCGGCCGCGTCCGCATGGGACCGGACCACGCGACCCCGCAGTTCAACATGTTCACCTGGTCCGCCATGCTCTTCGCCGCGGGCATCGGCGTGGACCTGATGTTCTTCGCCACCTCCGGCCCGGCGACGAACCTGCTCACCCCGCCGGACGTCGAGCCGATGTCCGACGCCGCGGCCCGCTACGCCCCGCTGTGGACGATCTTCCACTACGGCATCCCCGGCTGGGCCATGTACGCGCTGATGGGCATGGCCTTCGGCCTGTTCGCCTACCGCTACCACCTGCCGTTGAGCATCCGCTCGGCCCTCGCCCCGCTCTTCGGCAAGCGCATCCACGGCGGCATCGGCCACGCCGCCGAGATCGCCGCGACCGTCGGCACCATCTTCGGCATCGCCGTCTCCCTCGGCGTGGGCGTCGTGTTCCTCAACGCCGGCCTCGCCCTGATCTTCGGTATCCCGGTGAGCACCGGCGTGCAGATCGCGCTGATGGCCCTGGCGGTGGGCATCACGATCCTCTCCACCGTCTCCGGCATCGACAAGGGCATCCGCCGGCTCTCCGAGCTCAACGTGTTCCTCGCGATCATCATCCTCGGCTGGGTGCTGGTCACCGGCCAGACGACGTACCTGCTCAACGCCCTGGTGCAGAACATCGGCGACTTCTTCGCCGGCTTCCCGGCCATGCTCATGCGCACCTTCGCCTACACCGCCGGCACCGAGGCCTACCCGTCCGAACAGTGGCTCGCCGACTGGACGCTGTTCTTCTGGGCCTGGTGGATCGCGTGGGCGCCGTTCGTCGCCCTGTTCCTCGCCCGCATCTCCCGCGGCCGCACGCTGCGCGAGTTCGTGCTCGGCGTGCTGCTGATCCCCTTCGCGTTCATCATGCTGTGGGTCTCAATCATGGGCAATGACGCCCTCGGCTACTTCCGCGGCGGCGACCAGGCCATGCTCGACGAAGCAGTCAACGCCCCCGAGTCCGGTTTCTTCACGCTGCTGCAGCAGCACCCCGGCTCCGCGTTCCTGATCGGCCTGGCCGTGTTCACCGGCCTGTTCTTCTACGTCACCAGCGCCGACTCCGGCTCGCTGGTCATGGCGAACATGACCTCCAAGGACTCGGTCGAGGACTCCGACGGCGCCCCGTGGCTGCGCATCGTGTGGGCCCTGGTCACCGCCCTGCTCACGCTGTCCATGCTGTTCATCGACGGCGTGTACACCCTGCAGGCGGCGACCGTGATCGTCGGGCTGCCGCTGTCCATCATGATCTACCTGGTGATGATCAGCCTGTGGCGGGTGCTGCGCTCCGAGCTGCACGCACTGGACTCACGCACCGCCGCCCTTCCCGATGTGCTCTCCGGCCGCGTGCGCGACGGCAGCAGCCGCACCACGTGGCGCCAGCGCCTCGCCCGGCACATGGACTTCGCCACCGCCCGGCAGGCCACCGCATTCGTCGAACGCGAGGCCGACCCGGCCCTCGAGGAGGTCGCCGCCGAGCTGCGCGACCACGGTGCCGACGTCGAGATCAGCCGCGGCGTGCACCCCGAATGCGGCGTGCCGTGGGTGGACCTCACCGTCCGCTTCGCCGGTCAGAACGACTTCAAGTACCAGGCCTACCCGGTCGCCTACCCCGTGCCGAGCTTCGCCACGAACATCTCGGCGGTGCAGGACGTGTACTTCCACATCGAGGTCTTCTCGGCCACCGGATCACGCGGCCGCGACATCATGGGGTACACCCGTGAGCAGATCTGCGCCAACGTCCTCGACGACTACGAGGCGCACCTGGCGTTCATGGCCATGACCGGCGACGACTCCTCGCTGGCCGCGCGCCTGGACTCCGAGGCGCCCGACGTCTGGACCGACACCGACCACACCGCACCCGTCACCGGCGAGCAAATCTCCGTCGCCGGCGGCGAGCGCGGAACCGACACCGACTCGACCACCGTGAGGAGCTCGTGAGCATGAGCCAGACAGAGAACACCGTCGCCACCCAGTTCATCGACGGGGCCTGGGTCCCGTCCTCGAACGGCCAGACCCGCACGATCCACTGCCCCGCCGACGGCACCGAGGTCGGCGTCGTCGCCGAGGGCACCCGTGACGACACGCTCGCCGCGATCGCCGCCGCCCGCCGGGCGTTCGACGAGGGCTCCTGGGCGGACACCCCCGCCGCCGAACGCGGCGACCTGCTGCTGCGCCTGGGCGACCACATCCTGGCGCACAAGGACGAGTTCGCCCGCGCCGAGGCCCTCGACACCGGCAAGCGCCTCGTCGAGGCCGAGGGCGATATGGAGGACATCGCCGCCTGCTTCCGGTACTTCGGCAAGCTCGCCGGTCAGAATCCCGGCCGTCTCGTCGACGCCGGCGACCCGCGGGTCGTCTCCCGCGTTGTGAACGAACCGGTCGGCGTGTGCGGCATGATCACGCCGTGGAACTTCCCGCTGCTGCAGGCGGCGTGGAAGATCGCCCCGGCGATCGCCGCGGGCTGCACCTTCGTGCTCAAGCCCGCCGAGCTGACCCCACACACCGCGATCCTCACGATGAAGGCCCTCGACGAGCTCGGCCTGCCCGCGGGCGTCGGCAACCTCGTGCTCGGCTCCGGCGCCGAGGTCGGCGCACCGCTGTCCGAACACCCCGACGTGGACCTGATCTCCTTCACCGGCGGCCTGGTCACCGGCAAGCGCATCGCGGCGGCAGCCGCCGGCACGCTGAAGAAGACGGCCCTCGAGCTCGGCGGCAAGAACCCGAACGTCGTGTTCGCCGACGCCGACTACGAGGCCGCGCTCGACAACGCGCTGAACGCCGCGTTCACCGACTCGGGCCTGGTGTGCTCGGCCGGCACGCGCCTGATCGTGCACGAGTCGATCGCCGAGCGCTTCGTCGACGACCTGGTCGAGCGCGCCGGCCACATCGTCATGGGCGGCCCGTTCGACGAGAAGGCCGAGACCGGTCCGCTGATCTCCGCCGAGCACCGGGACAAGGTCACCGACTACGTCAAGCGCGGCGTCGAGACCGGGGCCCGGCTGCGCGTCGGCGGCCACTGGGGCGGCGAGGAGCACCAGGACGGCTACTTCTACGCCCCCACCGTGCTGGACCGGTGCGACCGCACCAACCCGGCCGTCGTCGAGGAGGGCTTCGGCCCCGTCATCACCGTCGAGACGTTCTCCACTGAGGCTGAGGCAATTGCCACCGCCAACGACACCGAGTACGGCCTCGCCGGGGCCGTGTGGAGCTCCGACGCGGGCACATGCCAGCGCGTCTCCCGCGCCCTGCTCCACGGCACCGTGTGGATCAACGACTACCACCCGTACCTGCCGCAGGCCGAGTGGGGCGGCTTCAAGAACTCCGGCATCGGCCGCGAGCTCGGCCCCACCGGTCTCGGCGAGTACGTCGAGCACAAGCACATCTACGAGAACACCGAGCCCGCCGTGACCGGCTGGTTCACCGACCGCCGCTGACCTCCCCCTCGCCGAGAAAGGACCCGTCCATGACGAACACCACCCCGAACTCTGAGGCCCCCGCCGGGCAGGACCCCGCCGAGGGCGTGCGCACCTACGACTACGTCGTCGTCGGCGGCGGCTCCTCCGGCGCCACCCTGGCCGCCCGCCTGTCCGAGGACCCGCAGATCACCGTCGCCCTGCTCGAGGCCGGCCCCTCGGACGTCGACCTCGACGAGGTGCTCACCCTGCGCCGGTGGCCCGAGCTGCTCGAGTCCGGCCTCGACTGGGACTACCCGATCGAGCCGCAGCAGAACGGCAACTCGTTCATGCGCCACGCCCGCGCCAAGGTGCTCGGCGGCTGCTCCTCGCACAACTCCTGCATCGCGTTCTGGCCCCCGCGCGAGGACCTGGACCAGTGGGAGGCGATGGGCGCGACCGGCTGGGGCGCCGAACACACCCTGCCGCTGGTGAAGAAGCTCGAGAACAACGCCGCCGAGGGTGAGAACCACGGCCACGACGGCCCCGTCGAACTGATGGACGTCCCGGCTGAGGACCCGACCGGCGTCGCCCTGCTGCAGGCGGCCGAACAGGTGGGCATCCCCACGACGACGTTCAACACCGGCCAGACGGTCGTGAAGGGCGCCAACTGGTTCCAGATCAACCGCAAGCAGGACGGCACCCGCGCCTCCTCGTCGGTCTCCTACCTGCACCCGATCCTGGACCGGCAGAACCTCGACATCCTCACCGAGCACTGGGCCACGGGCGTGCTGTTCGACGAACAGAACCGGGCGTACGGCGTGCGCTATGTGGCCGACCGACACGGACGGCAGTCCGAGATCCACGCCCGCGCCGAGGTCATCCTCTCCGCCGGCGCGATCGACACCCCGAAGCTGCTGATGCTCTCGGGCATCGGGCCGGCCGAGCACCTGGCCGAGCACCGCATCACCGCCCGCGTGGATGCCCCGGGCGTCGGCTCGAACCTGCAGGACCACCCCGAGGCCGTGATCTCGTGGGAGTCCAAGCAGCCGATGTACCGCGATGCCACGCAGTACTGGGAGATCGGCGTCTTCTCGCCGACGAAGGAGGGTCTGGACCGCCCGGACCTGATGATGCACTACGGCTCGGTGCCGTTCGACATGCACACCTACCGCCAGGGCTACCCCACCGCTGATGAGACGTTCTGCCTGACCCCGAACGTCACCCACGCCAAGTCCCGCGGCACCGTGCGCCTGCGCTCGAACGACTACCGCGACAAGCCGGCCGTCGACCCGAAGTACTTCACCGACCCCGAGGGCCACGACATGGCCGTGGCCGTGGCGGGCATCCGCCTGGCCCGCGAGATCGTCTCCCAGCCGGCGATGGCCGAGTGGGCCGGCCGCGAGCTGGCCCCCGGCGTCGAGGCGCAGACGGACGAGGAGATCGCCGACTACGTGAAGCGCACCCACAACACCGTGTACCACCCGGTGGGCACCGTTCGCATGGGCGCCGATGAGGACGCCATGAGCCCGCTCGACGCACGCCTGCGGGTCAAGGGCGTGACGGGCCTGCGCGTGGCGGACGCCTCGGTGATGCCCGAGCACGTGACCGTGAACCCGAACATCACGTGCTTCATGATCGGTGAGAAGGCCGCCGAACTGATCCTCGCCGACCGCGGCTGACTCACAGCTGACCGGCAGCTGACCCGCGAACGCGTGTACACCTGTTCCAGTTCTCCGCCCGGATCCCTGGCACAGGTGTACACGCGTCTGCGCACGGGGCCGGGGCGCCGCCCATGACATCCGTCATGCTGAATCTCTGACGCACGCCGCATCCGCCCGACCGTCCTGCTCGGAATACTGGTGGTCATGAGGCACACCACAGCAGACGGGCCCGCCATTGCCGCCCGTGACGTCCACCGGCACTTCGGCTCGGTCCGCGCCGTCGACGGCATGAACCTGACCGTCCCTCACGGCGAGGTCCTGGCCCTGCTCGGCCCGAACGGCGCCGGCAAAACGAGCCTGCTGGACACCGTGCTCGGCTTCGCCCGCCCCGATGCAGGCACGGTCAGCGTGTGCGGCACCTCTCCCGAGACGGCGGTGCGTGATGGCCGCGTCGGCGCTGTGCTGCAGACCGGCGGCCTGCTCTCCGACCTCTCCGTGCGAGAGACGCTCGAGATGGTCGCCGCCTGCCACCGCGCGCACGTTCCCGTCGCCGAGGTGATGGCCCGCGCGGACCTGGACCGGATCGCCCGACGGAAGGTGAAGAAGTGCTCGGGCGGCGAGCAGCAGCGGGTGCGCTTCGGCCTCGCCCTGCTCACCGACCCTGAGCTGCTCGTGCTGGACGAGCCCACCGCCGGCATGGACGTCACCGCCCGCCGCCGGTTCTGGAGCACCATGCACGCCGAGGCCGATCGCGGCCGCACCATCGTGTTCGCCACCCACTACCTGCCCGAGGCCGAGGAGTTCGCCGACCGGATCGTGCTGATGCACCGCGGCCGCGTCCATGCCGATGGCACCCCGGACGCGTTGCGCGAGCGCGAAGGAGTGCACCTCTCCGCCCTCCCGACGAGCGAGACGACGCCCTCCCGGCTGGCCGAGCGGCTCGACCTGGCCTGGGACGACGTCGATCTCCGCGACGGACGCCTCGCGATCCGGGTGCGCACCGGCGATGGCCTGAGCGCGGGGGCTCGCGCCGACGCCGTTGCGCGCACGCTGCTCGTCGACGGGCTCGGCCAAGACCTTGAGATCACCCGCGCCAGCCTCGACGACGTGTTCCTCGCGCTGACCGACCAGACCCGCACCGCAGAGCCGACGCCCGAGGAGGCCGTAGCATGAGCACCCCCGACACCGCCCACATCCGTCCTCGAGCTCTTGCCACAGCCCCGGCCCCCGCTATGACGACGACGGGCCCGGTCGGCCGCGTGATCGGCTTCGCCCGCCGGGACGTCGTGCGCACCGTGCGCATGCTGGACTCGACGTTCTTCATCCTGGTGCTGCCCGCGGCCATGTACCTGATGTTCGGCGTCTCATCCGGCGCGGGCGAGCTCACCGTCGGCCACGGCAACGCGACGGCCCACGTCATGAGCGGCATGGCGCTGTACGGCGCGATCACCGCGACGACGGCCATCGCCGGGACGGCGGCGGTCGAGCGGCAGGCAGGCTGGGGCCGGCAGCTGTCCCTGACCGCGCTGACCTCCCGGGGCTACATGCTTGGCAAGACCCTCGTGGCCGTGGCTGTCTCGGCCCTGCCGATCCTGCTCGTGCTCACCGTCGGCGCCCTGACCGGGGCCGAGTACGACGAGGCGTGGCGGTGGGCGGCGACCGGCGCCATCGCTCTGATCTGTGCCGCCCCCTTCGCCCTGTTCGGACTGGCCGCCGCCCTGCTGTTCCGCTCCGAGGCCGCCGTCAGCGCGGCCTCCGGCATGCTCGTCGTGTTCGCGTTCCTCGGCAACCTGTTCGTGCCGCTGACCGGGACGCTGCTCGAGGTCGCCCGCTTCACCCCGATCTACGGAGCCGCACTGCTGACCCGGTGGCCGCAGAGCCAGGGTGCCCAGCTGAATCTCGACCACCCGATGACGCCGCTGCAGACCCCGCTGTGGCAGCCGGTGGCGTCCCTGACGGTGTGGGCCGTCGTGTTCGCTGTGGTCTGTCTGCTGGCCTCCCGCCGTCGGACGGCCCGCGCATGAGCGCCCGCCACGGCCGCCGAGCCGCATCGCTCCTGCCCGGCCCCCACCGGCAGGCGCTTCCCGGCGACGACGCGCTGCGCGTCGAGGACTGGTACCCGGACCGGCTGCCGCGTGAGGCCTGGCCGACGACCCTGCTGTTCGCCGGCGTGTGGCTGGTGTTCTTCCTCAGTGCCGCCGCGTCCGTCGTCGTGGGGCGGCTGGCGGCCAACGACCCGGGCCCGGCCCTGCTCGTGGCGGCCGGCACCGCCGCATTCATCACGGTCTACTTGCGCGCGTTCGTCGTACCCCGCCCGCTGCGCACCCTGCCGCTCTCCGGGCGCGAGGCCCCGCGGTGGCTCAACACGGTCGGCTACACGCTGACCCTGCTGGCCTGCCTGGCCCTCATGTCCCCGTGGATGGGACCGAGCGTCATCGCCGCCGTGCCGTACCTGACCGCGGTGTGGGTGTTCCCGCACTCGATGCGGCTGGGCGTGCCGGTCGCGGCCCTGTTCGTCGCCCTCGGCCTGGCCGCGGTGGGTCTGCTCGCACCGGTGGCGGACCGCGGCTGGCTGGTCATGCCGGTCGTCTTGCCGGCGGTGATCATCATCCTGATGCGCTGGGCCACGGGCCGCGACGAACAGCACGGGCAGACCTTGCGCCGCCTCGCTCTGGCCCAGCAGCGCGAGCGGCTGTCCCTGGACCTGCACGACATCCTCGGCCACTCCCTGACCACCATCAACGTCAAGGCGCAGCTCGTGCAGCGGCTCATGGACGCGGACCCGGCCCGGGCGAAGGCCGAGGCGGCCGAGGTCGTCGCCCTCTCCCGCACCGCCTTGGTCGAAGCGCGGGCCGCCGTCGCGGACCTGGCGGTGCCCGAGCTGGGCGCACAACTGTCCACGTCGGTGGCCGCGCTGCGCGACGCCGGGATCGAGGTGACCGCGCCCCCGCACGGCGCCGTGGCCGAGGTGCCGGCCGACCGGCGCGAGCTCGCCGCCTGGTTCCTACGCGAGGCCTCCACCAACGTGCTGCGCCACGCCGGGGCCGCGGGCGTCGTCGTGGGCCTGGACGCCGGCGGCGCCTCCGTACAGGATGACGGCGTGGGCCTGCCCGAGCACGTGCTCGCCGGAGCCGGCCTGCACACCCTGCGGGCGCGCGCCGCCGAGGCCGGGGCACGTGTCGAGGCGACCGCCGGGACCAACGAGACCGGCACCCGTGTCACCCTGCTGTGGACGGACGAGCACGACGAGGAGGGCGCGCGCGCATGACCGAGTCCACAACCCTGCGGCTGCTGTTGGCAGACGACCAGGCGCTCGTGCGCGGGGCTCTGGCCGCCCTGCTGGAGACCGAGCCGGACCTGCGAGTGGTCGCGCAGACCGGCACGGGTGCGGACGTAGCCGAGTTGGCCACCGCGCACGACGTGGACGTGGTGCTGCTGGACATCGAGATGCCCGGGGTCGACGGGTTCGGCGCCCTCGAACAGATCCGTGCCGCCGGACTCGACTGCGCGGTGCTCATGGTGACGACCTTCGACCGGCCGGGCTACCTCGGCCGGGCCCTGGCCGCGGGTGCGCAGGGGTTCGTCGTGAAGGACACCCCGGCCGAGCAGCTGGCCGAGGCCGTGCGCCGGGTGCACCGCGGCGAGCGCGTCGTGGACCCGAGCCTGGCCGTCGACTCGCTGGCCGCCGGAACGTCCCCGCTGACCGCGCGGGAGGCCGAAGCGCTACGGGAGGCGCTGACCGGCGCGAGCGTGCGGGACATCGCGGCGAGACTGCACCTGTCCCCCGGCACGGTGCGCAACCACCTGAGCGCGGCGATCGGCAAGACCGCGACGTCGAGCCGGGGTGAGGCCGCCGTCGTCGCCCGCGACCGTGGCTGGCTCTGATCCCGTCCGTCTCGGCCCCGGCCCGGCGGGGCGCCGCTATCGTCTCGGGACGCTCTGCCAGGCTGGTCGGCATGGATCTTCTCTCTGTGCTCGTGGGACTGCTGATCGGCGTGGTCGTGGGCGCCTGCGTGGTGGGCTGGGTACTGCTGCGGCGCGGTGCCGAGCGGGAGCGCCAGGCGCAGGACCGCATCCGAGCCGCCGAGGCCGAGGCCGGCCAGTCTCGGCAGGAGCTCGTCGAGGCCCGCACACGCGCGCAGATGCTCGAGTCCGTGCAGCAGGAGTCCTCCCTGCGCCACGAACGGGACGCGAACGTGCTCAAGGCCATCGGCCCGCTCGGCGAGCGCATGCAGACTCTGCAGCAGCAGGTGGCCCAGCTCGAACGCGATCGCGTGGACCAGTACGCCACTCTCACCGAGCAGCTGCGCACCGCCGCCGGGCACGATCGCGAGCTGATGCAGCAGACCTCCCAGCTGCTGTCCACCCTGCGCTCTACCACCGCGCGCGGCCACTGGGGTGAGGTGCAGCTGCGCCGCGTCGTGGAGGCCGCCGGCATGCTCGCGCACACGGACTTCACGGAGCAGGCGTCCCTGCGCAACGCGGAGGACACGCGGATCCGCCCGGACATGCTCGTGCACGTGCCCGGCGGCACGACGATCGCCGTCGACGCGAAGGCCCCGGCCTCGGACGGCGTTGCGGCCCAGCACCTGGCCGAGGAGCACGACGAGGACGCCCGGGCCCGGCGGGATGAGCTGGTGCGCGCGCACGCGGCCGCGGTGCGGCGGCACGTCGACGACCTGGCGAAGAAAAAGTACTGGACGGGCCTGGAACAGACGCCCGAGCTGGTGCTGTGCTTCCTGCCCTCGGAGTCCCTGCTGGCCTGCGCGCTCGAGGCGGACCCGGGGCTGCTGGACCACGCTTTCGAGCGCGGCGTCGCCCTCGTCGCGCCGGTGTCCCTGCTGACGGCCCTGAAGTCCGTGGCGCACGCATGGCGGCAGGAGTCGATCGCGCAGAACGCGCAGCAGGTGGTCGACGCCGCCCGCCAGCTCTACGACCGGCTCGGCACCCTGACCTCCCACCTGACGAAGCTCGGCGCCTCGATCAACGGATCGGTCGAGAACTACAACCGGCTGCTCGGCACCCTCGAGTCGCGTGTGCTGCCCTCGGCCCGGCGGATGCAGTCGCTCGACGCGACCCCGGGCGAGCCGATCGCCGCCCCGGACGGTCTCGAGAAGCACCCGCGCCGGCTCAGCGCCCCTGAGCTCGCCTCGCGCGTCGATGACGCCACCGACGGCGGACTGGGCGTGAGCCGGCCCTGAGGGCGAACTCAGCCCCGGTGGCCGAGACCGCTCAGTCCCGCTTGCGCCCGCCCAGGCCGCGCGAGGTGTCGCCGACCTTCTTCAGCTCGGCGCGCAGCTCCTTCGGCAGGGAGAACATGATGTCCTCCTCCGCCGTCACGACCTCATCGACCTGCCCGTAGCCGTACTCGGCCAGCAGGTCGAGCACCTCCTGCACGAGCACCTCCGGCACCGAGGCCCCCGAGGACAGGCCGATGGTCGCGACGCCCTCGAACCAGGACTCGTCCACCTGGTGCGCGAAGTCCACACGCTCGGCCCGGGCCGCCCCGTACTCGAGCGAGACCTCCTTAAGCCGCACCGAGTTCGAGGAGTTCGCCGAGCCGACCACGAGCATCAGGTCCACCTCGGGGGAGATCGACTTCACCGCCGCCTGGCGGTTCGAGGTGGCATAGCAGATGTCGTCGCTCGGCGGGTCCTGCAGGTTCGGGAACCGGTCGCGCAGCACCGAGACGATCTCGAGCGTCTCATCGACCGAGAGCGTCGTCTGGGACAGCCAGGTGAGGTTGTCCGGGTCCTCGACCTCGACGGTACGAGCCTCCTCGACGTCGTTGACGATGGTCGTGTGCTCGGGCGCCTCGCCGTAGGTGCCCTCGACCTCCTCGTGGCCGGCATGGCCGATCAGCAGGATGTGCTTGTCCTGCTTCGAGAACCGCACCGCCTCGCGGTGCACCTTGGTCACAAGCGGGCACGTCGCGTCGATCGTGCGCAGGTTCCGCCGCTCGGCATCCTGGACGACCGCCGGGGACACGCCGTGCGCGGAGAACACCGTCAGCGCTCCCTCGGGCACCTCGTCCAGCTCCTCGACGAACACGACGCCCCGCTCGGAGAGGCTGTCGACCACGTGCCGGTTGTGCACGATCTCCTTGCGCACGTAGACCGGGGCGCCGTAGTGGTCCAGCGCCTTCTCGACGGCGATCACCGCGCGGTCCACGCCGGCGCAGTAACCGCGCGGAGCGGCCAGCAGCACACGCTTCTGGCCGGTCACGGGCGCGGCGGCCTCGATCTCCTCGCGGGAGTGGCGGACCCGGGGCACGTGCGGCATACCCAGGCCCACGGTGGTGGTGGCGGACTGGGACTCGGTGGTCGGTGCAGACATGCCGACCATGCTATCGGCCGTCCCGGGGGCGACGCCGTCGCCCAGGCCACGCCGCAGCCAGCACCAGTCCCACTGCGGCGACGGCCGCGGCGGCCAGCGCGGTGCCCGTCAGCACCGGGGTCACCTGCGCCTCGAGCGAACGCTGCAGGGCCGACTCGAGCGCCTCAACCAGCCCCCGCACCTGCTCAGGCGCGGCGCCGTGCGCGTCCAGCCGCACCGGGTACATCCCCCGAGCCCACGCCAGCAGCCCGCAGCCGGCCAGGGCGGAGAGCCCGGCGGCCACCAGCGCCCCGCCGCGCCACCGGCCCCGGGCCAGGACCACCGCGACGACGGTCAGCAGCACGGCCGCACCCAGCCCGACCCGCCAGTGGGGCACGAGAGCCCACAACAGCACCGGGTCGACCGGCGGCGGCCCGTCGCCGTTACCGACGCGTGCCGTGACCACGAGACGCTCGTCGTGCTCCAGCGCGTCGATCCCGCTGCGGGCCTGGCCCAGCAGCGCCCCGAGGCCGCCGGACCCGCCCGCGTCCTCACCCCCGCCGAGCCCCGGGACGCCCAGGCCACCGAGGCCGTCGCCGATGATCCGTTCGAGGCCGGACTCAACCTCGTCGAGCCCGTCGCGCGCGGCCTCGGCCACGGGACCGGCCCACGCGATGCGCACCTGCCCGTCCTCGGCCGTGACCACCGGCTGCGGGCCCGGCGCGCCGCCGCCGGCACCCGAGTCGTCCGATCCGTCCTGCTCGGGCCGATCCCCGGCATCCTCGGGCCCGTCCTGCCCGTCCAGCAGCGTCCGGCGCCCCTGCTCGGCCGCCTCGAGCAGCGCGCCGCGGTTCTCCTCGCTGCGCACCGCCGACTCGGCCTGCTCGGAGAGCATGCGCGGCAGGGCGCCGCCGAAGGCCTCGCGCACGCCGCGGGGCAGATGCTCCTGACTCAGCCCGTCGACGGCTTCCGGCACCGCGGCGAGCACCTGGTCGTCGGAGAGCACGTCGTTCATCGTCTGGCGCAGCGGATCGGGCGTGTGCACCGCCGCGTCGACCACCGCCGCGCAGACGCACAGCACGGCCAACAGACCCGCGAAGCAGGCGACGACGAGCGAGACGACGGAGCCGAGGGCACGGCGCATCACAACGATCCTTCCACGCTGGGCTGTTCGAGGCGGTCGGGCCACGACCGGGGCGATCCGTCGGGGCCGCCTCCACGTCGTCCGACGTTACTGGCAGGATGGCAGCGAACACAGCCGCGCCCGAGCCCGACGGCGAGAGGAGCATCCCCGGTGCAGCACCCCGACGACCGCGCCGCCCCCGACGGACCGGGAGGTCATGAGCGTCCTGCCGGGTCCGGCGAGCCCGCCTCCGAGTCCGTCGGTGCGGCACCGCAGCGGGCCGCGCAGACCTCCGCCGAGAACCCCTGGCCGCTGCGCCGCCTCTCGGAGAACCTCAAGGCGCACATCGAACGCGCCCCTGCCACGTGGGTCGAAGGACAGCTGATCGAGGTCAAGGCCCACCGGGGCAACGTCTACATGACGATGCGGGACCTCGAGGACGACGTGTCCCTGCCCGTGAACGCGTGGCGCAACGTCGCGGCCGGCCTCTCCCCCGGCGTCCAGCCCGGAGCACGGGTCGTGGCGCAGGTGAAACCGAACTTCTGGCTCAAGGGCGGCCGGCTGTCGATGACCGTGAACGCGATGCGCCCGGTCGGCGTCGGCGATCTGCTCGCACGCGTCGAGATGCTCCGCCGTGCCCTCGACGAGGAGGGTCTGCTCGACCCCGCCCGCAAACAGCCCGTCCCCGTGCTGCCCGGCTGCATCGGTCTGGTGACCGGACGGGACTCGGATGCGAAGAAGGACGTGCTGCGCAACACCCGGCTGCGCTGGCCCGCCGCCGCCTTCGAGGTCCGCGAGGTCGCCGTCCAGGGCCCCGACGCCCCGCGCCAGGTGGTCGAGGCGCTGGCCGAGCTGGACGCGCTCGCCCATGTGGACGTCATCGTGATCGCCCGCGGCGGCGGCGCCCTGGAGGAGGTTGTCCTCCCGTTCTCCGACGAACGCCTGGTGCGCGCCGTCGCCGCGGCGCAGACCCCCGTCGTCTCGGCGATCGGCCACGAGGCGGACCGCCCCGTGCTGGACGATGTGGCCGACCTGCGCGCCTCGACGCCGACCGACGCGGCGAAGCGAATCGTCCCGGACGCCGCGCAGGAGTCCGCGGGACTGGCCGACGCTCGGCTGCGTCTGGCCGCCGCCGTCGAACGCCGGGTGCGGCAGGAAGCCGACGGGATTGCCCAGCTGCGCTCGCGCCCGGTGATGCTCGCCCCGCACCGCATGGTCGAGGAACGCGCTGACGAGCTGGCCGCCTGGGTCGAGCGGTCCCGTCGCGGGCTCGGGCACCGGCTCGAGCGCGAGGCGGACGCCGTCGACTCGCTGCTGGCTCGCGTCCGTTCGCTCTCGCCCCAGCAGACCCTCGACCGCGGCTACGCGGTCGTGCGGCAGGGGGCTGAGGTGGTCCGCGACGCCGAGCAGGTCGGCCCCGAGGACGAGCTCGACGTGCTCGTCGCCCACGGCCGGATCGCGGCCACCGTCACCGGAACGACGACACCCCCACCGAGTAAGGAGACGCCATGAGCACCCAGGACGCCACGACCACGCCGTCCTCCACCCCGACCGCCGTCGACGGGTTCAGCGCCGCGGACACCTCCGACGTGCAGAACATGAGCTATGAGCAGGCGCGCGGCGAACTCGTCGAGACGGTGCAGCGGCTCGAGGCCGGCGGCACCGGCCTCGAGGAATCGCTGGCCCTGTGGGAGCGCGGCGAGGCGCTGGCCGCCCGCTGCCAGGACTGGCTCGACGGCGCGCGGGCCCGCCTCGACGAGGTCCGGGCCCGCGCCGCCGAGCAGGAGGACGCGGCCGAGATGACCGACTGAACCGGTCGGTTCGGCTCAGCCCTCGGCCAGCTTCTCGACCAGCGCCGCGTTGAACGCGTCGAGATCCTCGGGGCTGCGAGAGGTGATCAGCTGCCCGTCGACGACCACCTGCTCGTCCTTCCAAACCGCCCCCGCGTTCTCGAGGTCCCGCCGCACGGACACATACGAGGTCATGGTGCGGCCCGAGACCAGGTCGGCATCGATCAGCGTCCACGGGGCGTGGCAGATCGCGGCGATCGGCTTGCCCTGGTCGACGAAATCCCGCACGAAGGCGCGCACGGACTCGTCCACGCGCAACGCGTCGGCGTTCAGGGTGCCTCCGGGAAGCACGAGCGCGTCGAAATCCCCGGCGTCCGCCTCGGCGGCGGCGACGTCCACGGGGAACGTGTCGCCGTGTTCCCAGTCGCCCTGCATCGCGGTGATGCTCTCGGCCTGGACGGACACCAGCCGGGGCGTCGCGCCGGCCTGCGTCACCGCCTGCCACGGCGAGGTGAGCTCCACCTGTTCGACGCCGCGCGTGGCGACGAAGGCGACGGTCTTGCCAGTCAGGTCTGCCGTGTTCTGCATGGTTGCCTCCCGGTTTCTGTTGGGCATCACGACGCGGTTGCGCGCCGTTGCGGCGACAATAGACACAGAACCCCCGCCGTGGCACAACCCCGGGGCGACGCCGCGCGGTCGTGCCCCACCGGTTCCGCGGGATCGGCCTCAGGCCTGGCTCAGGCGTGGCGTTCGCGGTAGTCCTCGAGGAAGTCGGCCATGCGTCCGATCGCCGTCTCGAGGTCCTCGACCGAGGGCAGGGTCACCACGCGCAGGTGGTCGGTGCTCGGGTAGTTGAACGCGCCGCCGTGGCTGACGAGGATCTTCTTCTCCCGCAGCAGCTCGATCACGAACGTCTCGTCGTCCTCGATCGGATAGACCTCCGGGTCCAGCCGCGGGAACAGGTAGAGCGCTCCTCGGGCAGGCTGCACGCTCACGCCCGGGATCTGCGAGAGCATCCGCTGGGCCAGGTTCCGCTGCTCGAGCAGGCGCCCGCCGGGCAGCACGAGGTCGTCGATCGACTGGTAGCCGCCCAGCGCCACCTGGATGGCGTGCTGAGCGGGCACATTGGCGCACATGCGCATGTTCGACAACAACGTGAGGCCTTCGAGGAAGTCGGCCGCACGGCGCTTCGGCCCGGAGATCGCGACCCAGCCCGAGCGGTACCCGGCCACCCGGTAGGCCTTCGACAGTCCCGAGAAGGTCAGGGTGACCACGTCATCGCTGAGCCCGGCGGCATTGAGGTGACGGACGCCGTCGTAGGTGATCTTCTCGTAGATCTCGTCGGCCAGCAGCACGAGGTCGTGCCGGCGGGCGATGTCAATCATGCCCATCAGGATCTCGCGCGAGTACACGGCGCCGGTCGGATTGTTCGGGTTGATCAGCACCAGGCCCTTGGTGCGCTCGGTGACCAGCGACTCGATGTGCTCCAGATCCGGCTGCCAGCCCTCTTCCTCCACGCAGCGGTAGTGGACGGCACGGCCGCCGGCGAGGGTCGTCGCGCCCGTCCACAGCGGGTAGTCCGGAGAGGGCACGAGCACCTCGTCGCCGTCGTCGACCAGGGCCTGCAGGACCATCGAGATCATCTCGGAGACACCGTTGCCGATGAACACGTCGTCCACGCCGATCTGCCGGATGCCGCGGGACTCGTAGTACTGGCTCACGGCGGTGCGGGCAGAGTAGATCCCCTTCGAATCGGAGTAGCCCTGCGCGTGCGGCAGGTGCTGGATCATGCCCTTGAGCACGGCGTCGGGCGCCTCGAAGCCGAACGGGGCGGGGTTGCCGATGTTCAGCTTCATGATGCGGTGACCCGCCGCCTCCATCCGCTGAGCCTCCTCGAGGATCGGGCCGCGGACGTCGTAGCGGACGTTCAACAGCTTGGAGGACTGACGGATGGGGCGCGGATGGGAAGTCGAAGCCATTCCCCCATCTTGGCACCCGCGGCCGCGTCACGGGGGGAACCTGCGTGGCCGGTCGGTCAGAACCAGCCCCGCTGCGGGACGTACCAGTCCTCGGGCGCCTGCTCCTCGTCGCGGGAGACGAGCCAGTACTGCGCGGCCTCCTCGGGGCTGAGCGCGTCCGGTCCCGAGACGAGGGACTGCAGATCGCGCAGCCCGTCGGCGTCGAGCCGGCCCATGATGTGCCGCAGGTCCCGCTCGACGGCGTCGGGAACCTCGTCGCCTCGGCCGAGCACGGAGACACGCCCTTCCGGCAGCACGCGACCGGTGTCCTCGAGCGGCACGAGCCCGTGATGCTCGATGCCCGGGTCGACGCCATAGGTCAAGCCGATCTGGGCCCGGTCGTCGGCGACGTCTTCGGAGACGGAGGTCTGCGCGGGACGCCATGCCTCCGGTCGACAGCCGGCGAGTCGGTCCAGCCGCTCGCGCAGCAGCGCGGTCGCCTCCGGGCGGGCCGTGGAGTTCACGTCGACGCGGGCCGCCGCGGTGAACTCCTCGCACCGCTGGTTCAGGTCCTGGACGGACTCCAGGTCCAGGCGGGCGGCGGTCGTGGCCGTGACGAGCGCCCGCAGACGCGTGGTGCCCTTCGAGGGGGCGAGCACCGTGACGGGCGCCTCGGGCGCGGCCTCGGGTGAGGTGGAGGCGGAGCCCGAGCCGTCGCCGGAGCCGCCGAGGGCGGCCAGCCGCTCCTCCACGAGCGCGTCCACCCGGTCCGCGCTCAGTGCCGAATCGCCCGATGGCAGTGTGGTCGGGGCGGCCTGCGACGACGATGCCCCCGACGAGGAGGGTTCCGGCGAGCGGGAGTCGCCCGGGTTCTCATCCGCGTCTGCCGGCTCGGATTCGGTGGCGGTGGGCTCGGGCGGGGCCGGCAGAACGCCCTCGGCATCGGCCTGCAGGGCGAAGGCCAGGGTGTCCACGACGGCCACCGTCTGCTCGTCGGTGTGCTTCCACGGTGTGGCCACCGGTTCCGAGGGCTCGACGGCGTAGCCCTTGTTCTTCAGGTGGCGCTCGACGACCGCGGCCACGGCGCGATCCAGCTCCGCATCCGTGTGGACCACCGAGATCGGGGTGTCCGCATTACCGGCGCCGTCGACCTGCTCCGAGGCGCAGCCGCTCGCCCCGGCCGTCAGCAGCGCGACGGTCAGCGCGGCTGCGGCGCGACGCCCCGGCCTCGGCAGCCCGCGGGCCCGGCTCATGCGTCCTCCCCGGTCGGCTCGTTCCCGGTCGGGGCGTTCCCGGTCGGCTCGTTGCCGGGGGCATGGCCGCCGAGTTCGAGCGCGGCCTGCACCCACGAGGACGTGCGCAACCGGTCCAGCTCGTCGAGCGCGAACCAGGCCGCGTCCACCGATGAGCCGTCGACCTCCGGACGCAGGGCGCCGCCGGTGATCTCGGCGCGGTAGATCACCTGGACGGTGAGCAGAGGCACCGCGGCACCACGCCGACGGCGCTCGGCCGGGATCTGGCCGGTGTTCACGCCGAGCAGCCCGCCCAGGCGCACCGTGTGGCCGGTCTCCTCCCACACCTCGCGTTCGCAGGCCTGCTCGCAGGACTCGCCCAGCTCGAGACCGCCGCCGGGCAGCGTCCAGACGGGGCCGTCGGGTCCGCCCCAGGCCGAGAGCAGGATCCGGCCGTCCTCGACGATCAGCGCGTAGGCGCCGGCGCGGGTCTGGAAGGGCTCCGGGGTCGCGGCAGGCGCGGACGACGCGGCGGGGTTCTCGGACATGGCCGCCAGTGTACTGAGGCTCTGTGGGCCGTGGCCCGTGCGGCGCTGACCCGTGCGCGGCCAGTAGGCTCCCGGCATGACCGCCTCCGCGCCGCACGCCGCCGATCCTTCGCCTCGTTCGCTGCCCCGTCCCCGCGGCCGGCGCGGCGTGCCCGTGTGGCCGCTCGCGCTGCTGCTTCTGGCGCCGCTGGCCGGCGACCTGAGCGTGTCCCTGTTTCCTGCCGACGCGGACCAGCCGTCGATGAGTCTGCCCACCCTGGTGATCGGCACCGGGCTGACGGCGCTCGCCGGAGCCGTGGCACTGCTGCGGGCCGGGCACCGTCACGGCATGCGCACGCTGGTGTTCGTCGGAATCGCCGCGCTGCTCGTCCTCGGCGTCCGGGGCCTCGGCCTGACGCTCGTGGACGGCTCGGACTCTGGGTGGAGCCTGTTCTCCCTCTCCTGGCTGCTCCTGGCCGGCGGCGTCGTGTGTGCCCTGCTGACCCTGACGGCCCTGACACGGCTGGCGCTCGAGCGCGTCGGGCCGCCGGTCTGGGCCTGGTTCACGCGTTGAACCTGACGCCGTGCTGACTCGCCCGTGTGCTCATCGGCAGGTATGCCCAGACCTCGGATCGGCGGGGTGATCTCCGCTCGTCGACGGACAGGCACACGGGACGACGGCTGGAATACTGTCCGCCATGGCCTCCGACCTCTCGCCCGAGACCCTCGAGGCGGCCCGCGTGCGGCTGGCCGCTGCGCTGCGCCTGGCCTCCGCGGACCCCGTGCTCGGCGCAGGGCTCGGCCTGGGCCTCGACTCGGCCCCGGGCCCAGGCCTCGAGCTTGCCGACCCTGACGCCCACGGCCCGGTGGATGCGCTCCTCTGCCTCGAGGCGGCGCGGCAGGCAGTGCTCGCTGAAGCGCCGGAGAGCGCCCGCACCGCCGTCGCCCGCGGACTCGACTCCCCCGGCGCCGAGGACCCTGCCGTGCGCCTGGCCCTGCTGCGCGCCCTGGCGATCGCCGCCTGCCTGAGCGACGAGGACGGCGAGCGCATGGCTGAGGCCCTGCAGGAACGCGCCGCGCTGCTGCGCCGGCTCGGCCTCGACCGACGGGCGAGCCGGGAACTGCAGCTGGGCGCGGCCCTGCTGCGCGAGCCCACCGATTTCGAGGCCACAGTCCTGCACGGGGTCCTCGACGACGAACGCGAGCACCTGGAACGCTCCGGCCGGTCCTCGGCGGACACCGTCCTGCCGGACGTCCTCACGGCGTTGGCCGTCCACGCGCTCTCGCGCGGCGGCCTGGAGCACGCCGAGGAGGCCGAGCGGCTGCTCGACGAGGCCCTGACGGCGCTCGAGGCGCAGCACGCAGCGGGCCGAGTGGTCCCGGTCGGCTCGACCAGCGCGGTGCGCCTGATGCTCGCGCGGCTGACCGCCGGGGCGGGGCGGCACGAGAGCGCCCGCGCCCACGCCGAAGCCGTGCTGGGCGCTGAATCCTCGGACAGCGCCCGGGCGAGCGCGCACCTGGTGCTGGCGGCCTCCCTGCCCGAGCCGGACGGCGACCAGGCGCTCGAGCACGGGCTGCGCGCGGTCGAGCTGATGACCGGTGCCGGGTTGCGGCGCGGGGCGGCCGCGGCCGCCGCCCACCTGGCGCGCCGCCTCGGCGAGCACGTGACGGTCGGCCCACGGGACGGCGGGGCCGGCCCCGACGAAGCCCGCCACGACGCCGGGCACGCCGCCGCCGACGCCGAGGGTCCGGCCGCGGTGCTGGCGGCGTGGGAGCTGGCAGCGACGCAGGCCGAGCGGGCCGAGGCGCCCGATGCCCCGGCCCTGGCCTTCGCGTGGGGCCACCAGCTGCTGCTCACCGGCCTCGAGGAGGAGGCCGAGGCCGTCCTCGACTCGCTGGTGACCCGCAGCGGCCTGGCCGGCGCCCACCGTTTGCGCGCCCACGCGCTGGTTGACCGCGGTTACGCCCGGCACGGGCTCGGCCGGGCCGACGAAGCCCTCGACGACTGGCGTCTGGCGGCGGAGCTGTTCGTCGACGAGGGCGATCACGAG